>JAPKAF010000019.1 GCA_028825365.1 Flavobacteriaceae bacterium
TAGGTTAAAATTCTTCCCAAAAATTAGTTGTGAATTCATTAAGAAACTCAGGTAAAACCTTGTTTTCTTCTATAATTTTTTCAAATTCTTCATCACTCATTTTTGTTGACTCGAATACTTGTATTTCCGTTTTAAATTGTTGATCAAAAGCCATTCCTATTTTAAATGAAATTTGATTTTGTTTACGGCGACCCTTAACATTTTTATTTTTCTCAATGAATTTTATTGGTCTATCGACAGAGTAGCTTTGTCTAGATATAATCTGTGCATAGGATAAATTATATTTTTCATTGTTGAATTTTGATAAAAGCACTTTCCCTTCTCTTAAATATCTATTGTAAGAAACCCCTAATAGTTTAAATTTATATAATGGTTTGATGTTTTTAAAATCTAACCTAATAACAGCATAGTCATCAGCATTAATATACAATGTGCCTTTGTATTTGGAACTACCTTTTGGGGTACACTCAATTATATAAACCAAGTCATCTCCTATGAAATTAAGTTTAGGTTCAGAGAAAATATATTTATTCGGTTTTAAAATAAAATTAAAAGTTGACTCCTCGTTAAAAAAAAGGTTTGAGTAAAAATTATTAATTGTATTTTTTTGATTCCCTGCAAAACTGGTTTTTCGTTTTAAATCTGCTTTGTTTTTTTCTAATATTGACTCAACATCAGCACTATCAATTTCCTTTAAGCCATCAAGTTCAAGATCACCACCAAAGAGTCCAGATTTAATTTTAAAATATGAATCTGATTTAGTGTTTTCTTTGAGAGTTAATTTTAGCTTTTCATTTAGAGACTCTAATAACTCATCTCCTTTATTGTATGTTTCCCTAGCTTTAATTAAATTAATTTTCTGGTTCTCTTCTTCTATATTTCCAAATTGATAACACAGCACTTCTAAAGAAGAATTGTTTTGTTTCGAAAGATTATTAGATATACTATCAAGTAGCGAATTATTTATTTCTTTAATGGAGGACTTAAATTTGTTTATTTCAAATCTTTCAGTTTTTGAGTTAGACTCTTTACTTAAAAAGATTTTATTTTTGACTAATCCGATTTCATAATTTTTTTGAATATTTTTTTGTACTTCTTTAATTATTTCTTCAGATGTTAGCTTTTTATTGGTAAGAATCACATCAGCTAAGACCACGGGTTTTGGTAGTAAAAAAATAATACTATCTGTAAATTCACTTAAAGCAAATGAAGCTTTTTGATAACCAATTGATGAAACAAATAAAGAGTCCTGATTAATTAATTCTGTTTTAATTAATTCAAATATTCCATTTTCATTAGAAATTAAACCTTTATTATTTGAAAAAGATACCGTAGAAAAAGCAATAGGAGATAAAGTAAGTGAATCCTGCACTTGAACTTCTAAAGATTGAGCCTTTAAATGAATGCTTAATAAAATTATTAATGGAAGTATAAATTTCTTCATCTATTTTTTTAGATTTCATATAAATCAAACAATATGCCAAATATACATACAGTTTTTAAAAACTGTTCTTAAATAAGTTTATATGATAAGTAAATTACATCAACTAATTTGACAAAAAACAAGATGTTTTGTTAATGAAAAATCAATAAACACATTAAATAAATTAGAATAAAGTAAAACCGTAATAAGTTTGACTTTTTCAAAGTACTTAGTACTAGGAATAAGTTAAATTTGCGGCTTCAAAAAAATTAAAAATACACTATTGAAAACTTTATTCAAAAATTTTAGTCAAAACCCAAAAAATGATATTCTTTCTGGATTAACAGTTGCTTTGGCACTAGTACCCGAAGCAGTTGCTTTTGCATTTATAGCTGGTATTGATCCTCTTGTTGGTCTTTATGGAGCTTTTATTATGGGAATAATAACTGCTGTATTTGGAGGTAGGCCAGGTATGATTTCTGGAGCTACAGGCGCAATGGCGGTTGTTATGATTCACATGATTCAAAAAGGGAATGAAGTAGGAGATTCTCTTGTTGCCCCAGTTGAAAATTTAGGTTTACATTGGCTTTTTATCACTCTACTAATTGTAGGTGTAATTCAGATATCGGCAGGAGTTTTTAAACTTGGTAAATTTGTTAGGCTAATACCGCACTCAGTTATGATGGGGTTTGTTAACGGTTTAGCAATTGTAATTTTCTTGTCTCAATTAAGTTTATTTAAAAAAAGTACAGTCGATGGCACTAGCTGGATAAATGGTACAGAATTATATACTATGCTTGCTTTAGTTGGAGCTACAATGCTTATCATGTATTACCTTCCTAAACTAACAACTAAAGTTCCTGCAGCTCTAGTAGCAATAGTTACTGTGGCGTTAATTACTATAATTGGAAATCTTGAAGTTTCTACAGTTGGATCATTTATTCTTGATGGTGGCGGTGAAGGAATTAGCGGAGGATTACCAGTTTTTCAAGGACAGATATTTGAATTATTATACACACTTGAAGGTCACTGGAACCTGATTTTATCTACAGCCTTTTTATTAGCTGCAGTAGGATTAATTGAATCTTTAATGACTCTTAACCTGGTAGATGAAGTAACTCAAACTCGTGGAAGTGGAAATAGAGAATGTTTGGCTCAAGGAGGTGCCAATTTTTTAAATGGCCTTTTTGGAGGAATGGGTGGATGTGCTATGATTGGTCAATCAATTATAAATGTAAACTCCGGTGGTAGAGGTCGTTTATCAGGAATCGTAGCTGCAGTTTCTTTATTAGTTTTTATTCTTTTTGGCTCAGGTGTAATCGAACAAATACCAATAGCGGCGCTTGTCGGAGTAATGTTTATGGTTGTTATTGGGACATTCGCATGGAGTAGCTTAAGAATCTTACATAAAATCCCTAAATCAGATGCCTTTGTTCTAATTACTGTTTCAGCGATTACAGTTTGGCAAGATTTAGCAATAGCGGTAATTGTTGGAGTAATTATTTCTGCACTAGTGTTTGCATGGAAAAATGCAACTATGATTAGGGCTAGAAAACGTGTAAAAAAAGACGGTACTAAGGTTTATGAAATTTGGGGGCCTTTATTTTTTGGTTCAATTCAAAACTTCAATTCTAAATTTGATTTTAAAAAAGACCCTAAAAAAATAGAAATTGACTTTATAGAATCTAGAGTTAGCGACCACTCAGGTATTGAATCTTTAGAAAGCTTAATTCAAAAATATAGCAACTTAAATAAAAAAGTAATTCTAACCCATTTAAGCCCTGAATGCAAGATGTTACTACTTAAGGCTAATCCTGCGTTTAAAAATAATATTGAAGATTCTGTAGATGATCCTAGATATTACGTTGTTACCGACTTAATTGATCGTGAAATTTAAGAATAACGCGTAATGTCTTTAAAATTATTTGATTTCAGAAATAATATTTTCAACTCTTAGATATTATTTTTTGCTATATTCATTGAAAATTTAAACACTTCTTTTATGCCGTTTACAAATGATGCAATAGTATTTGGAATTTTAATGATGTCTCTTGGTTTTGTTTTTTTTACAGAATCTAAAAAAAGTGGGTTTTGGCATAAGTTTTATAAAGTTGTCCCTGGTTTACTTATGTGTTATTTTATTCCAGCAATATTTAACTCTTTTGGAATAATTTCATCCGAAGAATCTCAAACATATTATATAGCTAGTAGGTATTTATTACCTGCTTCACTTGTGTTAATGACGCTGAGTATTGATTTAAAAGCAATTTATAATCTAGGGTATAAAGCATTAATAATGTTTTTTACTGGAACAATTGGAATAATTATTGGGGGTCCGCTAGCAATTTTAATATTGTCTTTATTTTTCCCTGAATTATTTAATGGAGCAGGACCAGATGCGATATGGAGAGGGCTTTCTACACTGGCTGGAAGCTGGATCGGTGGTGGTGCTAATCAAGCAGCAATGTTAGAGATATTTGAATATAACCCACAGAAATATGGAGGTATGGTTTTAGTCGATATTATTGTAGCAAATGTTTGGATGGCTATTATATTATTTGGAATTGGCAAAAAAGACACCATAAATAAATGGCTTAACGCAGACACTACTGCTATTGAAGAATTGAAAGAAAAAGTGATGTTATTTGCCAATAACTCCAAAAGAAATCCTACCCTAACAGATTATATGGTTTTATTGTCTGTTGCATTTGGCACAGTAGGGTTATCTCATCTAGGAGCTGAAATAATTTCAGACTATTTAATTGCAAATTTTGAATCTGTTGCAGATAAATCTTCTGGGTTATCTTCTTTTGGGTCTAAATTCTTTTGGATGATAAGTATTGCAACCTTTGTTGGAATTGGACTATCATTTACTAAGGCTAGAAATTACGAAGGAATTGGAGCAAGCAAAATCGGTAGTGTATTTATATATATTCTTGTAGCAACAATTGGTATGAAAATGGATTTAGGATCCATTTTAGATGAGCCCAAATTAATGCTAATTGGTGTAGTCTGGATGACAATTCACGCCACATTATTAATTATAACTGCAAAAATTATTAAAGCTCCTTATTTCTTTTTAGCAGTTGGAAGTCAAGCAAATGTTGGAGGTGCGGCCTCTGCCCCTGTGGTAGCAGCTGCTTTTCACCCATCTTTAGCAACAGTGGGAGTTCTACTTGCTGTTTTTGGATATGTTGTTGGTACATACGGAGCAATGATATGTACTTATTTAATGGAATACACTTCAAATCTATAAATGGAAGAGACTAAAGAAGAAGAGTTTTGGAATACTCTTACTCATTTTATAGGCCTTGTGCTTAGTCTAATAGGGCTGCCTATTTTAATAATTTATAATCAAAATCTTACAGATTTTAGCCTTGGAAGTATTCTATTTTTTGAATTTGGCATGATCTGTCTTTATACAGCTTCAACACTGTATCATTATACAACAAACATAAAACTAAAACGTAAATTTAGGGTTTTTGATCACGTGAGTATATTCTATTTAATTGCTGGTTCATATGCTCCAATTTGCTTAATCACTTTGGAAAGTGACTCAGGATTTAAAATTTTTGCAGGGGTATTAATAATTGCTCTGATAGGAACTATTTTTAAACTTTTCTTCACAGGAAAATTTGAAAAATTATCTCTTTTTCTTTATCTAGCAATGGGCTGGCTAGTCGTTTTAGATTTTAAAAGTCTAGTTAGTTCTCTTGACTTTAGCGCAATTTCATTGCTAATTATAAGTGGTCTGTTTTATTCTTTTGGTATTATTTTTTACAGACTTGAAAAAATGAAATATTCACACGCCATTTGGCATTTATTTGTGTTAGGTGGTAGCACAACACACTATTTTTTGGTTTTATTTTATATAATATAGTAATTTAAAAAAATGATAAAAACATCTTCTAAAAAAACATCTATTAATGTTTTTTTAATATTATTTATTATTGTCAGTAATTATTGTTCCTCTCAAGTATCTGGACAATTATATGGGTACGTTTATGATGAAAAAACTAACGAACCATTAATTGGAGCTACAATCTTACTTGAGGATACAGATTTTGGCACAACTACTGACTTTGATGGTGGTTTTGAATTTGACAATGTCCAACCAAAAACATATAATATACTTGTGTCTTTTCTAGGATATAAATCAAAAAAACTATTTAACGTAATTATAAAAAGTAAAGGAACCCCTGTTGAAAAAATATATTTAAGTCAGTTAAAAGAGACCCTAGACGAAGTCGTTATAACTCAAAATCCATTTTACAAGTCTAAAGAAAGTCCTCTTTCTATTCAAACTTTTTCTGCCGTAGAAATACAAAGTTACCCAGGGGGTAATAACGATATTACAAAAGTTGTTCAAAGTATGCCTGGTATATCACCATCTATTGGGGGGTTTAGAAATGATATAATTATTAGGGGGGGAGCACCAAACGAATCTGTATATTATTTGGATGATATTGAGATACCAAATATTAATCATTTTAGTACTCAGGGTAGTTCAGGGGGACCTGTGGGACTGGTTAATATATCTTTTATAAGCGAAGTTACATTATCAACCTCTTCTTTTGAATCTGAATACGATAACCCATTAAGTGGAGTTTTAAAATTTAAGCAAAGAGAAGGAAATAGTAAAGAGTTTAGAGGCAACTTTAGACTAGGGGCTAGCGAAGCTGGAATAACACTTGAAGGTCCTTTATTTAAAAATAGTTCTAAGGATAGTAAAACTACAATGATATTTTCAGCAAGAAGGAGCTATTTGAAGTATTTATTTAAACTCATTGGTCTAGCAATAAGACCTGACTACTGGGATTACCAGTGGAAAATTAATCACATAATTGACCCGTATAATTCAATATCTGTTTTAGGAATTGGATCTATAGATGATTTTTCATCAGAAGCACCTGAGGATTTTAACTCAGAGCAACAAATTCAAATTGACCAGGCTCCTGTTATAGATCAAACTACTAATACATGGGGAGTTACATGGAAAAGAAAATTTAAAAATAGTCCAGGTAGCTTAGTTAGTTCAGTTAGTTCCAATAGACTAAATAACCTTATTTCAAGCTATACTGATAATTTAAACGAGCAAGGAGTTATTTTTCAAAATGATTCTCACGAGTGGGAGACAAAATTAAAAGTTAAATTGACTAGTTACTATAAAGACTGGAAAATTAAACTTGGAGCAAATATTCAATTTGCAGATTATTTAAATGATACGCAGGATTACATTAATAATATTAATTACTTCACAACAATCAATTTTTATAAATACGGGATTTACTCTAATATATCCAAAAGTTTTCTAGATGATAATTTGGACTTTTCATTTGGATTTCGATTAGACGCAGATACCTTTTCCACAGGGTCAGATTTACTTGATAACTTTTCACCAAGATTTGGGTTATCTTATGGTCTTTCTGATGATAACAGATGGAAACTAAATATGACCTATGGTGAGTATTACAAAATGCCTACTTATACCATGCTTGGTTTTCAAAATAATAATGGAGAATTTTCAAACAAGAATAGTAAATACACCAAAAGCGTTCATCATGTTATTGGATTAGATTATAACAGCTCCAGCTCTTCAAAATTTTCTCTTGAATATTTTGTCAAAAATTATTCACAATACCCTATTTCGATTCTAGATGGTATTTCAATGGCTAATAAAGGTGGAGACTTTGAGGTCTTTGGAAATGAAGATATAGTAACCTCTGGAAAGGGAAAGTCTTCAGGTATTGAGTTCCTATTTCAACAGAAATTATCTAATAATTTTTATGGTATATTTTCTTATACGAATTTCAAAAGTGAGTTTACAGATATAAATTCAAACTATATTCCTTCAGTTTGGGACAGTAAACATTTAATTTCTTTCACAGGGGGTTATAAACTCAAAAAAAACTGGGAAGTTAGTGCCAGATGGAGATTCTCTGGAAAAACTCCTTATGTTCCTTACGATTTAAGTTCGAGTGTAGAAACATATCCTGAAATGATCTTTGATTATTCAAGACTGGGAGAAGTTAAGCTGTCTAACTTTAGTTTAGCGGACATTAGATTTGACAAAAAATGGAATTATGAAAAGTATTCATTTAATTTCTATTTAGATATTCAAAATTTCTTAGGTCAAAAAATACCTATTCCTCCAAAATATGGACTACAAAGGAATGAACAATTTGAAGTTATTATACCCAGAAATCTAGTTGAGGTAGGTATTACTAATGGATCTGTAATCCCTTCATTTGGCTTTACTGTTGACTTTTAGCCCAAAATAGCCCGATCTTTGATAAATTACTTATTTTATTAAAATATTACATATAAATTAAAATATTCGTTAAATAATTAATTTTATATTAATATATAGTAATTTTTATATCATTATTCGTAATAATTACCACCTTTAAAATGTGTTTTTTTGTCAAATTAACATGGAGTTAACGGATTATATACATATATTGTATAACTTAAATACTAACTAACTAATAATTATGAAAACAATTTTTAAGATTTTTATGATGTGTTTTTGTGTCGTTTCTTATGCACAAACCACGATTAACGGAAATGTAACTGACCAAAATGGTCAACCACTTGCTGGAGCTAATGTCATCGTTGATGGATCTTCTACTGGAGCTCAAACTGACTTTGACGGAAACTATTCTTTCAAGTCTGATGCAGAGGGATCAATGACGGTTACAGCTAGTATGATGGGATTTCAGTCATCATCACAAAATGTTGATTCATCTGGTTCGCTTGATTTCAAGCTTGAAGATGGAACTTTTTTAGATGAAGTTGTAGTATCAGCATCTAGAACACCGCAAAGAATATTTGAATCTCCTGTTACTATCGAAAGATTCGGTATTAAAGAGATTGCAAATACTGCATCTGCAGATTTCTATGATGGATTAGAAAACATGAAAGGAGTTGATATAAATGTAAATAGTTTAACATTTAAAGCAATTAATACTAGAGGTTTTGCAACATTTGCAAATACTAGATTTGTACAACTAGTTGATGGAATGGATAACTCTGCTCCTGCTTTAAACTTCCCTTTAGGAAACTTACTTGGGATGACAGAAACAGATGTATTAAGTGTTGAATTGTTACCTGGAGCATCTTCTGCTTTATATGGTGCAAATGCATTTAATGGTATACTTCTTATGACTAGTAAAAATCCTTTTGATTTTCAAGGTTTAAGTGGACAATACAAACAAGGAATAACTTCACAAGAAGCTGCTGGAGACAATACTTACAGAGATTTAAGTATTCGTTTTGGACACAAGTTTAGTGACAAACTAGCTATTAAAGTAAACTTTGGATACTTACTTGGAACTGACTGGATAGCAGATAGTGAAGAAGATAAATTAGGTAGAGGATTAACTAGAGCTGATTATGATCACGATGGTATTAATATATATGGTGATGAAGTTGCTACAGATATTAAAGGTGTAGCAAATAGTCTTGTTCAATTAGGTTTAGCTCCTGCTGGAATTCAAAATCTTATTCCATCACAGGTAGTAAGTAGAACTGGATACAGAGAAGTAGCTTTAACTGACCATATCGCTGAAAGTAAAAAAGTTGATTGGGGAATTTACTACAGACCTTTTGAAAATGATTTTGAAATTTCTTACGTTGGGAAATGGGGAACAGGTCAAACTGTTTACCAAGGAACTAACCGTTATGGAATTGAAAATTTTACAATGAGTCAAAATAAATTAGAAGTAAAGAACGATAACTTTTTTGTAAGAGCATATGTTACTGAAGATAATGCAGGAGATAGTTATGACATGAACTTTACAGCTATAAATATTAACAGAACTTGGAAAGGTGATAATCAATGGTTCGGAGAGTATGTAAGTGGATTTGCTGGCGCAACATTAGGTGGTGCTACACAATCTCAGGCTCATGCTGTAGGTAGAGCTACTGCTGATACAGGAAGATTTCTTCCCGGAACTCCTGAGTTTGACGCAGCTTTCGAAACTGTTGTAAATAATCCTGATTTAACTACTGGAGCTAAATTCCAAGATAATTCAAAAGTATACCATAGTGACTGGAATTATAGTTTTAGAGATCAAGTAGACTTTGCTGATATTCAAGTTGGTGGATCGTTTAGACAATATTCTCTAAACTCATCAGGGACAATATACACAGATTACGATGGTAGTATAGATTATTCTGAAACAGGTATTTACACGCAAATTGTTAAAAGCTTTTTAAATGAAGATAGATTAACAATAACAGCAGCTGGTAGATACGATAAAAATGAATTTTTTGACGGACAAGTAACTCCAAGAGTTTCTTTATCTTATAACGCTGGTGAATACAAAAACCACAACTTTAGATTAGGGTTTCAAACTGGATTTAGAAATCCATCAACACAAGATTTATTTATAGGTCTTGATGTTGGTAGAGCTAGATTAATTGGTTCTTCTCCTGCAAGTTTACCTAACTACACCAGTACTAGACCAGTAAGTGCTAATGGACAAGCATTAGGTGTTCCTAGTTCTGTTACTTTAGATGGTAATAGTGCAATTAATAATTCATTCTCAGTTGCTTCGCTTTACGCTTTTGCAGCTACAGGTAATCCTGCAGCATTAACGGCATCTGGAGTAGAAATGGTTAAGCCTGAAGAGGTAAGATCAGTAGAATTTGGATATAGAGGTAAATTATCTAGAACATTTTTAGTAGACTTTAGTGTATACAAAAATGAGTATACTAACTTTATTAATACTCAAGCAGTATTATCTCCTTTATACGGAACGGTTGGTGACAACGCGCTATCTGTATTAGCAATGGTTAATGGAGATTACGAAACTTGGAGTGTATATACAAATTCTGATGCAGAGATAAATTCTTGGGGTGGTGCAATAGGCGTTACTACTAAGGTATTCGGAGATTTTGATTTAAGTGCAAATTACACTAAATCAATCTTGGATTTTGATGAAGCTGCGAATCCTGATTTTGCTACGAACTGGAATACACCAGAACATAAAGTTAAAGCTCAATTTGGAAATAGAAAACTTTTCAAAAACTTTGGGTTTAATGTTGCATGGAGATATAACAGTGAATTCTACTGGGAGGCAACTTTCGGTGAAGGAGCGGTTCCTGCAGAACACGTAATTGATGCTCAAGTGAGTTTAACGTTACCGAAACTTAAGACTGTCCTAAAAGCTGGTGCTGCCAATCTTGGTGGTAACGAATACTTTACTGCATTCGGATCTGGTTTAATAGGTTCTCAGTATTACCTTTCTTTAACTATTAATAACCTATAAATAATTAAATTATGAAAATTTTAAATAACAAATATTTATTGCTTTCGATGTCATTACTTGTCTTCACGGCATGTATTGAAGATCAGGAGGACACAGTTCCTTACAGCGAACAATTTGTAGAAGTTACATCTGGTACAGCTGATTTTAGTAACATGGTTGCATTAGGAGCAACAGTTACTGCTGGATACACTGACGGTGCTTTGTTTTACGAAGGACAGAAAAACTCATTTGCAAATATAATGAGTGGAGTTATGAGTCAAGCTATCGAAAACCAATCTAGTAATACTTTCTCTCAACCTTATACGGATGATAATATTGGAGGTTTATTAATAGGTGGACAACCATACAACGGTTCAAGATTATTTTTTAATGGTGCTGGGCCAGCAAGTTTACCAGGTACAACAACTACTGACGCTTTAAATGTCCAAGCAGGACCATACTCAAATATGGCTGCTCCAGGAGTTAATGCTGTTCATATGTTAGCGCCAGGTTATGGTAGCTTCGCTGGATTACAAGTAGGTCAAGCAAACCCTTACTATGTAAGAATGGCTTCGTCACAAGGAGCAAGTATTCTTGGAGACGCAATAGCTCAAGCTCCTTCTTTTGTGAGTTTATGGTCTGGTTTTAGTGATGCTTTAGCTTATGCTACTGACGGAGGAACTAACGTTCCATTACCAGATTTAACTTCTGCACAAGGATTTGGATTTGCTTTTGGCACAACAGCTGGAAGTTTAAATGCATATGTAGCTAATGGTGTTGTAATTAACGTTCCTGATGTTACTAACAATCCATTCTTTAACACTATACCATGGAATGCAATTCCTTTAGATCCTGCAACTGCAGGTGGTCTATCTGCAGCATTTGCCCCATACAATGGGGGATTAGATGCTGCCGTAGGTTTATATGCTGCTACAGGTGGTGCTTATGGTATTTCACAAGCAGAAGCAGACTTAAGATATATATTAGTTGAAGCTGGACCTGCAAACCCTATACTTATTAATGATGAAGAACTTACTGTAATTGACTTAACTCCTTTTGGAGGCCCAGTACTTCCTAATCTTAGACATACAAATTCTAGTGATAAAATTTTACTGTCTACATCGTCAATTCTTGGGACACAAGCTGATCCAAACAATCCAACTTTGGTTTGGGGTGTTTCAGTTCCTTTAGATGATACTAGAGTTTTAACAGGAAGCGAAATATCTGCTTTACAAACAGCAATCGCTGGAATGAATTCAACAATTGATGCTTTAGCACCAGCTGGATGGGCAAGATTTGATGCTCATTCTTTCTTTAATGAAGTAGTTGAGCAAGGAGTTCAGTTTGATGATTATGTAATGACTGGAGATTTAGTCTTTGGAGGTTTCTTCTCTTTAGATGGAATTCACCCAACAGCAAGAGGAAATGCTTTATTAGCTAACAAGGTAATGGAAGCAATTGATGCTACTTATGGGTCTAATTTATCGGAAGCTGCTGCAGTTGCAGGAGAATTTCCAACGAATTACTCGCCTACAATGAATTAGAACATTATTATAAATTTTATTTAAAAAAACCTGTAGAATATCTACAGGTTTTTTTGTTTTAAAATAATTCATAAATTTTAGCTATTTTTTAAAAAATTTATTCAAATTTTTTAGAGAAAAAATCTATCTTTGCAACTTGAAAGTTATTTATTAAATAAACACCTATACAATGTCTATAATTTCAGGAAAAATTTCACAAATAGTTGGGCCAGTAATCGATGTAGAATTCGAAGCTGGTAAAGGGTTACCTAAAATATATGATTCTTTAGAAATCAAAAAAAGTGACGGAACTTTACTAGTACTTGAAGTTCAATCACATATTGGAGAAAATACAGTAAGAACTGTAGCAATGGATTCTTCCGATGGTCTTAGTCGAGGAGTTGTAGTTACATCTACAAACTCTCCTATACAAATGCCTATTGGAGATGATGTTTATGGTAGATTATTTAATGTTATAGGAGATGCAATTGACGGCTTAGGAGATTTACCTAAATCTGGTGATAGTGGACTTCCTATTCACAGAGAAGCGCCAAGATTCGAAGATCTTTCTACTTCAACTGAAGTATTATTTACTGGAATTAAAGTTATTGACCTTATAGAGCCTTATGCTAAAGGTGGAAAAATTGGATTATTTGGAGGAGCAGGTGTTGGTAAAACAGTACTTATTCAAGAGTTAATTAATAACATTGCTAAAGGACATGGTGGTCTTTCTGTTTTCGCAGGAGTTGGTGAAAGAACAAGAGAGGGTAATGATCTACTTAGAGAAATGTTAGAATCAGGAATTATAAAATATGGTGATGATTTCATGCACTCAATGGAAGAAGGTGGATGGGATTTAAGTAAAGTAGATAAAAAAGTTATGAAAGAATCAAAAGCAACATTTGTTTTTGGTCAAATGAACGAACCTCCTGGGGCAAGAGCACGTGTGGCTTTATCAGGACTTACTATTGCTGAATATTTCCGTGATGGTGCTGGAGAAGGACAAGGAAAAGATGTTTTGTTTTTCGTGGATAATATTTTTAGATTTACTCAAGCTGGATCAGAAGTATCTGCATTACTAGGTAGAATGCCATCAGCGGTAGGTTACCAACCAACATTAGCTTCAGAGATGGGTGCTATGCAAGAAAGAATTACTTCTACTAAGAATGGATCGATTACTTCAGTACAGGCCGTATATGTTCCTGCAGATGATTTAACAGATCCTGCACCAGCAACAACATTTGCACACTTAGATGCTACAACTGTACTATCTAGAAAAATTGCTGAATTAGGTATTTACCCCGCTGTTGATCCTTTGGATTCAACTTCAAGAATTCTTTCTGCGGATATACTAGGTGATGATCATTATAATTGTGCTCAAAATGTAAAAGAATTACTACAAAGGTATAAAGAGCTTCAAGATATTATAGCTATTCTAGGAATGGAAGAGTTGTCCGAAGAAGATAAAATGGCTGTTGGTAGAGCTCGTAGAGTGCAAAGATTTTTATCTCAACCATTCCATGTTGCCGAACAGTTCACAGGTATCCCGGGAGTATTAGTAGATATTAAAGAAACTATCAAAGGATTCAATATGATTATGGATGGTGAATTAGATCATCTTCCTGAAGCTGCTTTTAACTTAAAAGGAAGCATAGAAGAAGCTATTGAATCTGGAGAAAAAATGTTAGCAGAAGCATAAATAATAAATCTAGTTTACATGTATTTAGAAATTATATCTCCAGAATTTACTTTATTTAGCGGGGAAGTTACATCTGTAACTGTACCTGGGGTTAACGGTGAATTTGAAATGTTAAATAACCATGCCTCTATTGTTTCTACTTTAAAAAAGGGAATCATAAAAATCTATGGTGATATAACAATTGATGAAACCCTAAAGGATAAATTTCAAAACGGACCTGAAAAAGGAACCTATCTCTCAATTGATTCTGGGACTGTAGAGCTTAAAGAAAATAAAATTATTGCGTTAGTAGATTAAATTTACAGCTACACCTTTTTTATTACATTAGTTACTATACCCCATATAACAAATTCGTTTTCATCTGTTATTTCTATCGCTTTAAAATCAGCGTTTTCTGGCTGAAGCCACAACTTGCCTTTTTTAATTAAAAGCCTTTTCACAGTAAATTCTCCATCTATAAAACAAACAGCAATCTTATTATTCTGTGGCTCTATACTTCTGTCTATTACTAGTAGGTCGTTATCATCTAATCCTGCTCCAATCATGGACTGACCGCTAACCCTTGCAAAAAAAGTAGCTTCTTTATTTTTTACCAGCTCAGCATCTAGACTAATTCTATTTTGCTTAAAATCATCCGCTGGAGACGGAAAGCCAGCAGCGATTCCTGAATTTATAATTATTGTACCCTCACCTGAAGCTGGTTTTGGAATAAAAAATTGTAGTGGCTTAGAATTCATTGTAATTATTTTACAGTAATTATATCATTTAAATTAGTAGTGTAGTGTGGTGACAAGTAATCTTGTTTCATTTTCCAAGTTTTTTTCAAATCTTGGTTAGCTAGTTTTATTTTGTTACTAAATTTATAATTAATTTTATCAATAGCATTCATAAGTGGTTGATGACTGGATTTCTCCAAGTCAAATATATTTAATTGATAATTGTTAGAGGGCACCAAACCGGTAAGTATTATTCCTGCTTTCTTATACGCAATTCCCTTCTTATAAATATCTTCAATAGCTTTTATAGCATGATTGCTCAGCACTAGAGAGGAGTTTGTTGGATAGGGCAAGCTAATTACTTTAGTTGCATAATGTTGTTTTAAATCTTCTCTAAAATAATTACTCCTAAGTATAACTATAATCATATGACAATGAGACTTCTGTCGTCTTAATTTTTCGCCTGAAACAAAAGAAAAAGTAGAAATACGTTCCTTGATACTACCTAAATCAGATAATGGCTTTTCAAAAGTTCTTGTAGTAGCTATTGATTTTTTAGATTTTTGACTCTCTAAGATAAGTGTTGGAATACCTAATAAATCTCTTTGCAATCTAGATTCTACGACTGACATATTAGACTTAACCCAGTTTTCTGGAAGTTGAGTGAAGTCATATGCATTTTTACACCCTTTTATAGCTAGTCTACTACTTAGCTTACTTCCTATACCCCAAATATCTTTGATTTTTGTCCACTTTAAAGCGTTTACTCTTTTAATTTCGGAGTCAATAACGTAAACTCCATTAGTTTGAGAAGGATATTTTCTGGCGATTTTATTAGCGACTTTAGATAATGCCTTTGTAGGAGCAACACCTACACATGTAGGAATTCCTGTCCATTTTAAAATTCTATCTTTAATTATAATACCATAATTAGTTAGATCATAATTCTCAAAGCCGTCTAACTTTAGAAAAGATTCATCTATACTATAAACCTGAATATCCGGAGTGAATTGTTTTAATATTGCCATAACCCTACTACTCATGTCTCCGTATAAAGAATAGTTTGAAGAAAGAATTTGAACGTTATGTTTCTTCAAAAGTTTTCTATACTTAAAAATAGGAGCTCCCATTGGTATTCCTAATTCTTTAGCCTCATCACTTCTAGAGATAATACATCCATCATTATTGGATAAAATCACTATCGGTTTTTGTTGAAGGCTTGGATTAAAAACACGCTCACAGGAGGCATAAAAGTTATTACAATCGACAAGTGCAAACATGAAATAAATATAATGTTTGAAACAAAACATATGCATAGTTTAGGCATTTATTATTAACAAAATATAGACTTTAAAAAGTAATTGATTAATTTTGGACAAATTAAAAAATGAAGATGAAAAATATAGTCTCACTAGTCTTAATAATTGCCGTAAACGTTATAGCTCATTCACAAGAAACACAAATAGATCTTAAAGAAATAACCGTTGTTTCTTCTCCTAGAATTGAATTACCATTTTCTGAAAATTCAAGAACAATACAAGTTATTTCAAAAGAAGAGATTACTGAAAGTCCAGCAAATAATGTTGCTGAATTATTACAGCAGGTGGCAGGAATAGATATAAGAAGAAGAGGTGTTTCTGGAATGCAAGCAGACTTATATATTAGAGGTGGTGGGTTTGATCAAACACTACTTTTAATAGATGGGATTAAAGTAGAAGATGCTCAAACGGGACACCATACAATGAACATGGCATTGCCGATTGAGGTAATAGAAAGAATAGAGATCATAAAAGGGTCAGCATCTAGGGTGTACGGGCAAAATGCTTTTAGTGGAGCTATTAACATTATAACTTCTAAAGTAGCAGAAAACATGGTGTCTGTAAGTTTAGAGTCTGGTTCTTACAAACAACAAAATGCTTCGGTTACAATTAGTAGAAAAAATGAAGATCAATCCGTACTTTTTCATTATTCTAATAATAGTTCGGATGGACATAAATACAATACCGATTATAAAAACGAAAACTATTTTCTAAAAAATAGCTTTGAAATAAAAGGACTACCAATTGATATGATATCTTCTTTTAACGAAAGAAAATTTGGTGCAAATGGATTTTATGCAAGTCCTGAAGCTATTGATCAATATGAAGAAACACAAGCAAGCTTGCTTGGTTTTTCTACGAAAATAATTAGCAACAATTTTATTATTAAGCCTAAATTATATTGGAAGAGAAATCAAGATATGTATGTGTATTTAAGGGATAACCCTTCCGTATATAGAAACTTACATATTACAAATAAAATAGGGGCAGAATTAAATGGATCGTATGAATCAAATAACGGAATAACGGGATTTGGAGTTGATATATCATCCATTAAATTATCAAGTAATAATCTAGGAGAGAGAAAAAGAACAATGGTTAATTTGTTTTTAGAGCACCAAATGAAATTTGCTGAAAACAAAATTGATGTAACTCCTGGAGTTGCTTTTAGTTATTTTTCTGACGTATCAACAAATCAAAATTATCAAAATAATTTTTTCCGAAACTTTTTTATGTATCCTGGAATTGACATAGGCTATGTGCTAAACGATGATGTTAAATTATATAGTAATATTGGTTACACTTATAGAGTTCCAACATACACTGATTTATTTTATACTAGCCCGACAACAATTGGTAATGAAAATTTAAAGCCAGAAAAGGCTTTTACTAAAGAGATAGGACTTGATTATACTAAAGGTAATTTTAACTTCATATTTACACTTTACAATAGAGATGCGTCCGATGTAATAGACTATGTAAAAAATGTGGAATCTGCTCCATGGGAAGCATTTAATATAAGAGAAATAAATACAAAAGGATATGAATTAGGCTTAACCTATAATTTTTATGTTGCTAGTTTTTTAAACCATAGCATAAAAATAGGCTATAGTAATATTAAAGATGACTTAAAACAGACTGATTTTAATTTCTCTAGATACTCTCTTAATTCTTTAAAGAATCACTTAACAACATCGTATTCATTTGAAATAAAAAAGAATTTAAAAAGTTCAATTATCTATAAATATGCAGAAAGAAATTTTGGAGAGGACTACTCTGTAATGGACATTAAGGTAAGTTATACTTTGAAGAAATATAACCTATACATTACAGCTAATAATTTATTTGATACAATATACAGTGAAACTAACCTTGTTGAAATGCCAGGTAGAAATGTTCTTTTAGGGCTTAATGTTAAGTTTTAAAAAGCTCATTAACCTTTTTAAAAATTAAATCTGTCTCCCATCCCCTATATTGTAAATAAGTAACAAACTTTTTTTTACTATTTAAGCTGGTGTCATTGTTTAGGTTATCGAATTTTTTTAATGCAATTTCATCCAAAGTATCCATATAGTCATTATCATTAATTTGACTAATTGCATTATTGATAAGAATAGAAGTTATGTTTCTTTGAAACAATTCATTCCTAAGCTTTATCTTTCCCCACCTTTTTATTCTAAATTTTCCTCGAACAAAACTAAATACAAACCGCTCTTCATTTAAAAAATCATCTTTGATTAACTCTACTATAACATTATCATGAATGCTATATGGTATTTTCATTAACTTCATTTTATCAACAACCTCTTTATGACACCTGTCTTGATAAACACAGTATCTCTGTAGTTTTTTTACAATATCCGATTGCTTAAATAAGTTGCTCATAAGCTTTAGCTATAAGCGATAATTTATAGAAAAAATAAAATTTGTTCCTGGTGCAGAAATTCCTGAAGAGTATGGTCGGTACAACTTGTTAGATATATTCTCTAAAGATACTGTGAAAAGAAAGTTTTCATCAAGCTCATATAAAGCTCTTAGGTTTAAAGTATGCCAAGCGGGTGAATATGGATTACCGTTATTATCTAATGCATATAAGTATGGTTTATCTCTTTCAGAACTAGACAACTTAGAAAATGGTAATTCTGAATTATAATTAAAAAATAAATCAATTTTAGTTTTTGATTTTGAATAAACAAAATGAGCATTTCCAAAGTGTGGAGATACATGCCTTACTGACATGCTTGAGTCTCCGTCAAGATCTCCTCTCTGCTCTCCATTTATATAATTATATTGAGTTTTAAAATTAAAGTTTTCTGAGATATTTATTTTTAGGCCAGTTTCAAATCCATAAATCCAAGATTTTGATCCGTTTTGAATGGCGTAAATATCACTTATCTCATCATTATAAATAATTTCATTAATAATTACAGAACTGTTAGGCTCATCTCCTTCAATATATAAGCTATATGGACTTCTTATCATACTGTTATACAAATGAGTATAATAAGCTGCAAAATCAAAATTAATTCTTGAGTTAAGTTTTATTGAACTTCCAAGTTCTAAACCAAAAGATTTTTCTGGTTTTAAATCTGGATTAGGAATAACAACCATCCCTGGAGCAGAATCAAATATTTTACCTATGTCATCAATATTTGGAGCTCTGAATGCTGTAGTGATATTAAATTTCCATTGAAAAGTATTGTTTTGAATCCAGCTTATACCAACAGCCCCTGTTAGTGCTCCTGTGTTAAGGTTAGCATCTGAAAACGGGAAATTATAAAATGAATTGTTATCTGTTAAATCAGCATTGATTATTATATGACTATACCTTAACCCATACTGAAAAGTTAAATCTTTACTAGGTCTATACTTATAGCTTAAATAACTCGCGATTGATTGCCATGTTGAACCGTCTGGATATCTTGTGGCTATTAGTGAAGAATTATTATCTATCAAGTTTTTAGAAAATGCATTGGAGTTAACTTTATTATTTAAATACTCCAGTCCATAAGAAAAATAAGATTTTTCATCATAAGATTTTTCAAAATCTAAATTCAAAGAGAATATATTTACCTCTTCTTTAAATTGTTTTTGCTGATCTGAATTAATTTTTCTACTGAATCGACTTTCGTTAAACTTTTGATAAGCAGTTGTTAAAATTAATTTATCATAAAGAGGCGAATTTAAACTCTCTTTTTTAATTCTAGAATTAATCATCAACCATTTTTGTGGCCCATAATACCATTCACCATAATGAAGCTCATTAGTGTCATTGTTATATCTAATTAACCTATCATACCTTGGGATGTTAGATGTTGAGGAATAATGAACTCCTAAGTCATACTCTATATTTTCTGTTTTTAACAGAAATTTTTGCATAAAGTTAAATTGAGAATACCCAGTTTGTTTTTGGATTCTTGGATCAGAATTACTGATTATTACATCTTCACCATTCACTTGATCAACAAACTCAGGTCTTAAATAATCCGACGGACCGTTACTTCCCATTTTAAGATCATCAAAATCAGAAATACTAAAACTAGTAAGACTAGCAAAGTTTTTCATTCCAATATTAAAATCTAAATGACCGGTTTTCTCCTTATTTGCACTTGAGCTTCTAGAAATTAAGTTTGATTTAAAATACATTGAATCTGAATCTGAAAGTATTGGAGATTTAGTTTGAAAATTCATTGCCCCCCCAATTGCGTCACTACCATAAATAACAGAGCTAGAGCCTAATACGATTTCAGTATTTTGTATATTAAATGGGTCTATTGAAATTACATTTTGAATATTTCCTCCCCTAAAAATCGCATTATTCAGTCTTACACCATCAACTGAAAGAGTAAGTCTATTAGTGGAGAAACCTCTAATCATAGGGCTACCACCACCTAATTGACTTTTTTGAATATATACATTACCACTTGTACTAAGTAAGTCAGCGCTAGTTTGTGGATTACTTAATACTATATCTTCAGATGATATGAATATCACCCTTTGAGAAACTTCTTTAAGATTTTGTGAAAATTTAGATGCAGAAATAACAATTTCGTCTAATGATTTGAGGTCAGAACTAAGAAGAATATTCTTTTTAAAATTACTATCGTATAAAACTGAAAAATCAATATATGAAACATGGGTAATAAAAATTAATTCATTCTTGTTAAGTCCATTTATAGATAGCTTTCCTTCAATATTAGAAGATCTTTGATTTATAATATTCTTTGATACATCTTTTTGATAAACTACAACACCAGGGATTGAATCCTTTGTGAAAGAGTCAATAAAGAATATATCTTGTGAGAATACATTTATAAAAAAAAGGGAAACTATTAAGTTTAAAATGAGCTTCATTAATCAGCGAAAATTTGGTTTAACACTTTTAAAGATTTTGGATCTTTAAATCCATCAACATGCAATTTAAAGTAAATTAAAATATTTTTTAGTATATCTTTTTTGTTTGTTTTATCAATAAATGGCAATTTATTACTATCAAATTTTATGCCTAAAATTGTTTTAAATAAAACTAGGCTACTCCCCTCTATCACATACTGACTATTTTTTGATGATTCAAACAAGCCTTCCTCTAAATTAAAATAATTATAACTCATGTTTGTACAATCTGGATAGAAGCCTAAATAATGTGTTATTTTCATTAAAAAAATCAAATAAAAAGTTGAACTATCTTCTGATTTATCATACCAAATAAGAGATTTTTCAATAAAATCGAATAGCTCCATATCTTTAGTTTCAATATGTATAATATTAGATAAGATTTCAGATAAAAACATAACAACTGAGCTCTTATAAATATTAGTGTGTAAGGATGTGAAATTATACTTAACTTTTAAATCTTTTATATATTGTATTGACCTATTTGGGTTATAATTAGTTTCTAAATCAAGAATATTTAATAATTGAAAAAAAGCAAATTTATTTTTACTTTTTTTCGACATTGATATGTTTTTAATCATGTATGAAACTACTCCTAGGTCTCTAGTAAGGCACTTAACTATAAGGTCGTTGTCTTGATAACGAACTTTGGATAAAATAATCCCAGGGCTTGATATTAACATTATCTAATTATCATTATTTTTAAAACTTTAGTTTCGTAAGTATTACGATTAGAAAGCATTACTATATAAACTCCTGAAGAAACTGTGCGATTGGCTAAGTTTTTTCCATTCCAGTAAGCTACTCCACCATCCACTTCTAAGTTAAATCCATTATACCTACTATTAACATTCGAATTAGCTTCGGCAACTAAATTACCAGAAATATCTGTAATTTTAATATTAATATCATCTGTTATGCCTGCAATTTTTATCTTTTCAATATCCATATTAAAAGATGGTCTAACAGGGTTTGGATAAACGTATGAATCTTCCAAAGTTGAGCTTGTAGAAGAACCTCCAGAATCAAATGAAACTAAGCCCTTATCAGTAGCAATAAAGACTAATCCATTAACAAAATCTAGTGCTATATCATTAATATTATTTGAGGGCAATGGGGAATTATTTTTGGTAAAATGATAGATAGTTTGTTGCCCATTTTGAGAAAAATAAAAAATTCCTGAACCAATAGTTCCTACCCATTTATTATTGGATCCATCTACTTTTATATCTGAAATAACCTGCTGTTCTAGAAGCTCTTTATAAATACCATCTTCTTCAATAACAATTTGTTGAGTTGACGCATTGGTATTAAAAAAGTTAGAGGTATTATATAAAACTCTTAAGCCTTTAATTGTTCCAATCCAAAGATGATTATTGTTATCGATTGCTAAACTTTTTACATATGAAGATGGTAAATTACCAGTATCGTTATCATTTAGTTTTTTTATAAGTGGATTACCACCATTTTCATTAAAGCCTATTATGCCGGAGTTAAGACCACCAATCCATTTTGTTCCATTTCCGTCTGTTACAATATCACTAAAACCCAGTTCATCATTATAGCCATCAGCAATGATTTGAGTAAAATCATAACTAGACCATTGATTAGTGTCTAAATTATATGATTTTAAGGGACTATCAACTCTGGAATTCATTAGCCACAACATTCCTGAATCATCAAAAACACTACTGGAGATGCGAATACTATTATAACTTATATCAGATGTTGCTAACGACTCTAAGCTGCTATTAGACTCATCATATAAACTTAAAGACTCTCCAGAAATTTCTAATAAGCCTCCGTGATAAGAACTAATAAATACGTTATCTAAATTAAATGGATTAATAGATATATTATTTAGGTTAACTGCTTTCTCAGGAATACTATCTATACTGATATTACTCCAACTATTATTTGTTAAATGACTAATTCCCTTTCTCTTGAGCGGGTAAGGATTATATGTATTAGTGTAGTCTCCAAATGTAGCCCAGAGATTACCATAAAGTGAATTAATAGAGAATACGTTATTATAAAGTGGGCCGACGGGAAGTATTGAATAGTTTTGTTGGATATTGTTTAGGTTTATTTTTAATAAACCCTTTTTAGAAGTAGCTATGTAAATATTATCATTATATAAAGCAGAGCTGTTAAAAAATGTATTAAATAAACTACTATTAATTGAACTATTAATTAAGTTAAAGTTGCTATCATAAATAAATATTTTATTTTCAGTGGTGATGATTATCTGTCCTTCATTTATGGTAATGTCATTTATGGTCTGAGAAAGAGAAATCACTTCTTCATAGCTATTCCCTTGAGAAAGTAAGACGCTGCTCTCATTTGTAAAAATAAAACCTTCATTAAAATTTAAAATAAAATTAAAATCGCCTGAGTGAAATATATCCCAATTTTGATAATTAATTATGTCTAAATCTAGACTTACTCGTTTAATTCCTCCAAAATCTGGGAGAGCGGCATATAAGTAATTGTCACTTATTATAGTTTGATTAACTTCTTGTTGACCACCTCCATCACCAATAAATAAACTATCTCCAAATTCTAATAAATTTAAATCATACAGCGATATTCCATAATCAGTAGCTATATATATTACACCTTCAAACTCTGTTAATTCATTTATTTTCTTTTTGTTTGGAGCTATAGTTTCTTTTTCAATTATATCATAAATTGTTAAAACGCTATCAGAACTGAAGTCTATAATTTGAAGCAACCCATTTTCATACCCTATTACTAATTTATTAAAGTTTGAACTGTAATAGATGTTTGAAATAAAATCACCAGACAAACCATCAATTGTTGAAATTTCTTCTAATTGATCAGTTGAAGTTGAATAAATATAAATGGCATTTTCAGAGGCGGTAAAAATTTTTCCATTTCCAATTGAAGTATCTATAGAATTGTTAAACGAGAAATGTCCATTCCATTCTTGAGAAATACATAAAGGGATACTCAAGAATGAAAAAAAAACTAGAACTATAAATTTCATGTAAATATATTATAACGATACACTCTATAAGAACGACAAATATATCATTATAATATATTAATTTAAAACTAAACTACTCCTTGGGCTAGCATGGCGTCTGCAACCTTTACAAACCCTGCAATATTTGCTCCTTTAACATAATCTACATATCCGTCTTTATCAGAACCGTATTCGATACAAGAATTATGAATATCCATCATTATAACTTTTAGTTTTTCATCAACTTCTTCTCTAGACCAATTGTATCGTAAAGAGTTTTGAGTCATTTCTAAACCAGATGTTGCTACCCCTCCAGCATTAGAAGCTTTTCCAGGTGCAAATAATATTTTAGCTTTTTGAAATTCATGGACAGCATCCTTAGTCGATGGCATGTTGGCGCCTTCGCTAATACAGATACATCCATTATCAAGTAAAGTCTTTGCATCACTTACATCTAGCTCATTTTGAGTAGCGCAAGGTAAAGCTATATCACATTTGATAGACCAAGGGGTTTCACCCTTTACAAATATACTTGTTGGGTATTTTGTGCAATATTCACTAATTCGTTTTCTTTCAACATTTTTCAAATTCATTATATATTCTAACTTTTCAGTATCAATTCCTTCAGAATCATAAATATATCCTGAAGAATCAGACATAGTAACTACTTTAGACCCTAGTTGAATACATTTTTCTGCGGCAAATTGAGCAACATTTCCAGATCCAGAAATGACAACTGTTTTATTTTTTAAATCATCTTTTTTAGTATTTAACATATTTTGCGCAAAATATACGGTTCCATAACCTGTAGCTTCAGGACGAATTAATGATCCTCCCCAAGTTACACCTTTGCCTGTCAGAACTCCAGTAAATTCGTTTCTCAACTGTTTGTATTTTCCAAAAAGAAATCCAATCTCTCGACCTCCAACTCCAATATCTCCAGCAGGAATATCTGTATTTGGGCCAATATGTCTAAACAATTCACTCATAAAACCATGGCAAAATCGCATAATTTCATTATCACTTTTTCCTTTAGGGTCAAAATCACTTCCTCCTTTACCTCCACCCATAGGAAGGGTTGTAAGACTATTTTTAAATACTTGTTCAAATGCCAAGAATTTAAGAATACTCATATCAACCGTAGGATGAAATCTTAAACCACCTTTATAAGGTCCAATGGCTGAATTCATTTGAACTCTATAACCTCGGTTTACTTGAATTTCACCAGAATCATCAACCCATGATACTCTAAAAGATATAACTCTTTCTGGCTCAACCATTCTTAATAAAATATTTTTTCCTCTATATATATCTTTATTTACTATGTAGGGAATTACAGTTTCAGCAACTTCTTCTACAGCCTGCATAAACTCGGGCTCATTACCATTTCTTTTCCTAACTAAATCTAAAAAAATTTTAATTTTATCTTCCATAATCTCTTTAATTATAAATTATATTATTCTTTATTTTTCTGAATAAAAATAACAAATTAGTAATTATCTTACTATAAATAATAACAATATTATCATATTAATAAAATATTTAACCAATCGCCTGTTTTAGATCTGCAATTAAATCGTCAATATCCTCTATACCAACGCTAAGTCTTATTAAAGAATCAACAACCCCTGACTTTTCTCTTTCTTCTTTAGGAATACTTGCATGAGTCATACTGGCTGGATGTCCTGAAAGAGACTCAACCCCGCCAAGAGATTCCGCCAAAGTAAATATTTTTAGTTTTTCAAGGATATTAATTGTTTTATTATAATCATTTCCCTTTGTAGTAAAAGAAATCATACCTCCGTAATCATTCATTTGTGCCTTAGCAATATTGTGGTTTTTATGACTAGTTAAACCAGGCCAAAAAACTTTTTCAACCTTTGGATGATCGTTTAAAAACTCTGCAATCATTTTTGCATTTTCACAATGCCTTTGCATTCTTATATGCAAGGTTTTAATTCCTCGAAGAACAAGGAAACTATCTTGTGGGCCTGGAATTGCGCCACTAGCATTTTGAATAAAATATAATTTATCTGCTAAATCTTTTTCATTGACAACAAGCGCACCCATAATGACATCACTATGTCCTCCTAAGTACTTAGTTGCAGAATGCATTACAATATCAGCTCCAAAATCTAGAGGAGCTTGAATATAAGGAGTGGCAAAAGTATTATCAACCGCAAAAAGAATATTATTATCTTTTGCTATTTTGGATAAAGCATCGATATCCACAATATTTAACATAGGGTTCGTCGGAGTTTCTGCCCATAATAGTTTTGTGTTTTTATTTACAAAAGATTCTATATTAGAGGTGTTTTCCATTCCTACGAAATGAAACTTAATTCCAAAATTTTCATATATTTTAGTAAACAAACGATATGTCCCTCCATATAAATCATTTGTAGATATGACTTCATCGCCAGGTTTTAATAATTTAAGCACAGCATCTATTGCTGCAAGACCAGAGCCAAATGCTAGGCCATATTTTCCATTTTCTATACTAGCAAACGAGTTTTCTAAAGCATTTCGAGTAGGATTGTGAGTTCTTGAGTACTCGAACCCTTTGTGGCCTCCTGGTGTTGTTTGAGCATAGGTAGAGGTTTGGTAAATTGGAGGCATTACAGCTCCGTATGCTGGATCATGCTTTTGTCCTCCATGAATGGTTTTAGTATTAAATTTCATAGGTTTAAATTTTTAACAAACATAGATATTAATTAGTACTATCTAAAACTAAATAATACCTTTAATTATAAAATCAAATGTAATTGAATATGAAGATAATTTTTTATCTAAAGACATGCAATACTTGTACAAGAATAATTAACGAACTTAACTTAGATAGTTCGTTTGTGTTTAGAGAAATTAAATCTAATCCCATAACTATAAAGGAAATAGAAATGATTCATGATTTGTCAAAAAATTATGAATCTATTTTCAATAAAAGAGCTAAACTATTTAGTGAAAAAAAGCTGAAGAATATAATTTTAACTGAGCTTGAATATAAAAATTACATTTTAGAAAACTATACATTCCTAAAAAGGCCCGTCATAATTATAGGTGATGAAATTTTTATTGGAAATAGCAAAAAAAATGTCTTAGAGTTAAAAAAATATCTAAGTGAATAATCGACTGCTTGCAATTTTTACTGCATTATCAGTCATATCAATTTCACTTGTATTCACAGGAATTTATTTAGTTTCCTTAAAGAAAATAACTAATTGAGTTTTCTATATCTTTGTAAAATAAAAATAAAATCTTATGATTCAATCGATGACTGGATACGGAAAATCTACCGTACAATTGGAAAGTGGAAACCTAACCATAGAAATAAAGTCACTTAATAGTAAAAATATAGATTTAAATACAAGGATAACAAGTTCTGTAAGACCTAAGGAACTCTTTATAAGAAAACATTTATCTGATAAACTAAAAAGAGGAAAAGTAGATTTTTCATTATATATGGAATCTAGTACTAATAAAAAAAACTCTTTATTAAATTCAGAACTAATAAATACTTACATAGATCAATTGAGAGAAATTGTAGATGGCTCTGCCGTAGAGCTATTAAAAATTGCTGTTAAGATGCCTGACGCAATTATAAATGAGCAGGTAGAAGAAAACGAAGCAGATTGGCCGATAATTTTTAATGAAATTGAAAATGCCCTTAGTGAAATCATTAAATACAGAAAAGATGAAGGGTTGGTTTTAGAAAATGATTTTATCAACAGAACAAATACAATTAAGGAATTATTAGTTGAAATTGAAAAAATTGATTCAAAAAGAATTGATCATGTTAGATCTAAAATTCAAGCTGAAGTAGAAAAGTTAAATATTGACCATGACAACAATAGATTTGAGCAAGAGTTAATATATTACATAGAAAAAATTGATATCACAGAAGAGAAAGTGAGACTCGACAACCATTTAAACTACTTTTTATCTTCTCTAGAGAATAGTACTTCAAATGGTAAAAAATTAGGGTTTATAGGTCAAGAAATTGGTAGAGAAATAAATACCATAGGCTCAAAAGCAAATAACTCAGAAATGCAAAAAATTGTAATTCAAATGAAGGATGAGTTAGAAAAAATAAAAGAACAGTTATTAAACGTTCTGTAATGAAAAAAGAAAAATTAATTATAATTGCTGCTCCTTCAGGGTCTGGTAAAACTACGATAGTGAAAAAATTATTATCGATAGAGTTATTAAATCTAGGGTTTTCAATCTCATCTACTACAAGGACTAATAGAGATAATGAATTAGACGGCGAAGATTATCATTTTTTATCTGTAGATGATTTTAAAGAAAAAATTCAAAATAATGAGTTTGTAGAATGGGAACAAGTTTATAAAAACGTTTACTATGGTACTACTAAGTCAGAAATAGTTAGATTAAATAAAAAAGATAAAAATATTGTTTTTGATATTGATGTTGTAGGCGGATTAAACATTAAAAAACAATTTCCTGAAACAAGTATTTCTATTTTTATCAAACCTCCAAATTTAACTGAACTTAAAAATCGATTAATAAACAGAAAAACTGACTCCGCATTAAGTATAGAGTCTAGACTAAGTAAGTCTGAAAGTGAACTTACTTTTTCAGATAAATATGATTTTGTGGTTATTAATGATAATTTACAAGAAGCAATTGAGGAGACTAAAAAAATAATCCATCAGTTTATAATAAGCTAATAATGAATATAGGACTATATTTTGGCGCATTTAACCCTGTACATGATGGACATGTTAGCGTTGCCAATTACGTTTTAAATAATTGTGAATTAGACAAAGTATGGCTGATACTAACTCCACAAAGTCCACATAAAACAAATAATATACTTATTGATTTCAAACACAGGTATAGAATGTTGCAAATTGCATTTGAGAAATATAAAAATATCTTACCAAAAGATGTGGAAAAAAATCTACGTTCGCCTAATTACTCAATAGATACTCTAGAGTATTTAAAAACTAAAAGTGCAAACAATATTTTTAGCATAATAATCGGAAATGATAATATGGAGAAATTCACAACTTGGAAAGAATACAATAAAATTATAGAAAATCATAAGGTTTATGTGTATCCAAGGAAAAGTTTAGTAATTGAGTCTAAAATGATACATCAAAATATCCATTACCTAAACGGCCCACATATTGATGTTTCAGCTACTGGAATAAGAAAGAGCATTGCTACTAATCAGTTAAGTAATTTAAAAATACATCCTCAAGTTTTTAAGTATCTAACTAGTAATAATATTGAAATAAATATCTAAAAAAATGAAATCTAATTCAAAATATGCAGTAATAGGAAGTGGCAGCTGGGCAACAGCAATTGTTAAAATTCTTTCTGATAATCTGGAGTCCGTTACTTGGTATATTAGAAATGAAGATAACCTAGATTATATCCTTAAAAATAGGCATAATCCAAATTACTTAAGCTCTGTTGAATTTAATCTATCTAAAGTACATGTTAATAGTAACATAAATGAAGTTGCAGAAAATGCAGATATAATTATTCTTGTAGTACCGTCTGAGTTTATAAATTCTGAACTCAATAAAATTAAAGTAGATATTTCGAATAAAGTTATTATTTCTGGAATAAAAGGAATAGTCCCAGAAAGTGGACTTTTAGTAGGGGAACACATGATCAAAAATTTCCAAATAAAAAATGAAAACTTCTTAGTCATTGCTGGACCATGCCATGCAGAAGAGGTTGCATTAGAGAGACTTTCTTATCTAACTATTGCATGTGCTAAAAAAGCTTTAGCTAAGAATGTTTGTTTAGATTTTAATAATGATTATATAAAAACTAAGGTCAGTGATGATGTTATAGGAATTGAGTATGCAAGCATGTTAAAAAACATATATGCCATAGCAGCAGGTATAGCACATGGTTTGGGTTATGGAGATAATTTTCAAAGTATATTAATGAGTAATGCCATTAGAGAAATTAGCAGGTTCATCAAAAAAAGACATAAAATAAAAAGGAATATTAATAATTCTGCTTATTTAGGAGATTTACTAGTTACTGGATATTCTGTTTTTTCAAGAAATAGAATGTTTGGAAATATGATAGGAAAAGGATATACTGTTAAGGCAGCTCAAATGGAAATGAAGATGATAGCTGAAGGGTATAGTTCTACAAAAAAAGCGATGCAATTAAATTCTGAAAGTCTAAAAAAAGCCAAGACACCGATTATTGAAGCTGTACACGATATACTATACTTAAAAAGAAGTCCAAAAAATACTTTTAAAAATTTAAACGAAAAATTGAATTAGAATGTTGATTTAAATTGCTTAATAAATCTAGTGTCGTTTTCACTTAGTAATCTAATATCTTTGATTTGATGAAGTAGAAGAGCTATTCTGTCTATGCCCATTCCAAATGCAAATCCTGAATATTTTTTAGAATCTATTCCGCAATTATCTAATACATTTGGATCAACCATACCACAACCCATAATTTCTAACCAGCCTGTGCCTTTAGTCATTTTATAATCTGTCTCATTTCTTAACCCCCAATACACATCCACCTCTGCGCTTGGTTCAGTAAAAGGAAAATAAGATGGTCTTAATCTAATCTTTGATTTACCAAAAAGTTGTTTAGTGAAAAATTCTAAAGTTTGTTTAAGGTCTGCAAAACTGACATTTTCATCAATATAAAGTCCCTCTACTTGATGAAAGAAACAATGGGATCTAGCAGAAATAGCTTCATTTCTATAAACTCTTCCTGGAGATATTGTTCTAATAGGAGGCTTATTATTTTCCATGTATCTAACCTGAACAGAACTTGTATGTGTTCTTAATAACAAATCAGGATTGGTTTGAATGAAAAAGGTGTCCTGCATATCTCTTGCAGGGTGATACTCTGGTAAGTTTAATGCAGTGAAATTATGCCAATCATCTTCAATTTCAGGGCCTTCACTAACATTATAGCCTATACTTGAGAAAATATCGATTATTCTGTTTTTTACAATCGTAATTGGATGTTTAGAACCAATTTCTATAGGATTTCCCGGTCTGGTAAGATCATTTAGTGAATTTAAATTAGCCGAATTACCAGAAAGCAAAGAGCTTAAATCATTAAATTTATTTTGAGCGGAGATTTTAAGTTTATTGATACTTAAACCATATTCTTTTTTTCTACTATTTTCAATATTTTTAAATTCTGAAAAATAATAACTGACTAAACCTTTTTTGCCAAGAAACTTAATTCTAAAGTTTTCAATTTCGTCCTTATTAGTAGAGTTGAAGGATTCAATTTCTTTAATGTTATTTAAAATTTGTTCAATCATTTTTTTTTAATCAAGATCCAAATTTAATCATTCTTATTGAATATAATTAGATTTAAGAAAATAGTTGACAATAGCGTCTTTCATTAAAATAGATTGTTCACCAGCCTTTAAGCTTGGGAGTTCCTTAAGGCATTTATAATGTGGCCAACCTTGCTCATCAACATAATCAAATTCATAATACCCATAATCACTTAACAATTTACATATGGCGATATGCATCAAATCCAACTTTTGATTCTTGCTAAATTTGGAGTGAAGTTGTTGTAGTTCTTGAACCCCTATTAAATAAATTATAGAGTCTAAATCAATATCATCACCATCACGAAAATCAATTGATAACTTTTGAGTTAATAGTCCCCACCTTTCTTTAAGTTTTGAATTAATCATTATTAAGTTTAATATACAAAGTTAGTATTATCATTTATGTTATTCAATAAATAAAATTTCTTTTATTTGTAAAAA
>JAPKAF010000049.1 GCA_028825365.1 Flavobacteriaceae bacterium
ACCGGGCGGTCTATGATAATATCAAAGTCATTATGTTTAACTTTCATTGATGTTGAATTGTAACGTTCTAATGTAATAGCTATATTATCCATAATTATTTTTTTTAAGTTTTAAATATAAGTCTGCTAAAGATATGCCTATGGTTTAGTTCTTTATGAACTATCTGAAAAAGATATGCCTATGGATTAGGTGTTTTGTTCATTTTTAATTTGGTTAATAAAATCTTCAATACCTGTTACACCATTGCTAGTAAGTGCCTTTATAAAAGCACTTCCAATTATAGCGCCCTTAGCATGGTTCGTAGCAAGTTTAAATGTAAGGTAATCCGCAATCCCAAATCCAATAATTTGTGGAGTTTTGAGTCTCATTTTTTCTATGCGTTTAAAATAATCGATTTGCACATTACCAAATCCAGATTTTCCACCAGTTACACTAGCACTACTCACCATGTAAATAAAGCCTTTAGATTGCTTATCAATATGATGGATACGTTCAACTGTAGTTTGTGGAGTGATTAGAAAAATATTAATTAGCCCATAATGTTCAAAAATTTTTTGATATTGTTCTTGATAAACTGCTAAGGGTAAATCAGGAATAATCAAACCGTCAATACCTAATGCATGACATTTTTTACAAAAATCTGCTACACCATATTGCAATATAGGATTAAAATAACCCATAATTATTAAGGGAATGGTTACTGTGCTTCTAATACCTTTTAGCTGTTCAAAAAGAAGTGCTGTACTCATGCCATTTTTAAGTGCTTGAGTTGAACTTTGTTGAATAGTTTCTCCATCTGCTAAAGGATCGCTAAATGGCAATCCGATTTCTATCATATCCACTCCACTTGCCTCTAGGTTTTTAATAATACTTTTGGTGTCCTCAAGATTTGGGTAGCCAGCAGAAAAATAAATAGAAAGTAGTTTTTTATTCTCTTGAATTTTTTGATTGATTCTGTTCACAGTTATAATTTAAAATGATTGATAAAAGTATTTAAATCTTTGTCACCACGTCCAGATAGATTAATTACTAATACATCGTTAGGTTTGAATTTTTTTTGATTAAAAATAGCTAAAGAATGTGACGTTTCAATAGCCGGGATGATTCCTTCTAATTGACACAATTCTAAACCTGCCGTCATGGCTTGATCATCTGTTATGGCAATAAATTCTGCACGACCTGATTTAAATAAATTTGCGTGCATAGGCCCCACGCCTGGATAATCCAGTCCAGCAGATATAGAGTAAGGTTCAACTATTTGACCATCTTGTGTTTGCATTAAAAGGGTTTTACTCCCATGAATAATCCCTTCATTTCCTAGTATAGATGTGGCTGCACTTTCACCAGAGTACACACCTTTTCCTGCTGCTTCAACTGCAATAAGTTTTACATCTGTGTTTTCTAGATAATGGTAATAAGCACCTGCAGCATTACTCCCACCCCCTACACACGCTATCACGTAATCTGGATTAGAACGGCCTTCTTTTTCTTGTAACTGCCATTGTATTTCCTTAGAAATTACAGCTTGAAATCGAGCAACCATATCTGGATAAGGGTGCGGACCTACAACACTGCCTATGATGTAGTGAGTATCTACGGGGTGATTAATCCAATCACGAATGGCTTCATTTGTAGCGTCTTTTAGAGTTTTACTCCCTGATAATACGGGAACAATTTTTGCACCTAATATTTTCATTCGAGCTACATTTTGTGCTTGCCTTACAATGTCTACTTCACCCATATACACGATACACTCCATGTTCATTAAAGCACAGACTGTTGCTGTAGCTACCCCATGCTGTCCGGCTCCAGTCTCAGCAATAATACGATTTTTACCTAAACGTTTAGCAACTAGAATTTGACCAATAGTATTGTTGATTTTATGTGCTCCTGTATGATTTAAATCTTCTCTTTTTAAATAAATTTTTGTATTATATCTTGTACTTAAGCGTTTTGCGAAATAAAGTGGAGATGGTCTTCCTACATAATCTTTTAGTAAAGCATTAAATTCAGTTATAAAATCAGGTTCAGTCATTATTTTTAAATAATTCTGACGTAATTCTTCTATATTTGGATATAGCATTTCAGGGATATAAGCACCTCCAAAATCACCATAATATCCATTTTCATTTATATTATACTGCATAATTATTACTATTTAGTTGAAGTTTAAATATTTTTAATAGTTTGATGTCCTTTAATACTGAAACAGTCTCAAATTTACTATTAAGATCTAAGGTACAGCACAGATCAGATTCAGGGTTTTTTAAAAAAGTCAAAATGGAATCTATCTCTTTAGGACCAATACCACCACTTAAAAAATAAGGTTTTGAATAAGGGTATTTTTTTAAAACGTTCCAATTGAAAGTGTAACCATTGCCACCATATTTTTTACCTTTTGTATCAAATAAATAGTAATCACAAACAGAATCATAAACCTCAAGAACACTAAAGTCAAATTGATTCTTTATTGAAAATACTTTAATAACGATAACTCCCAACGATTTTACCTTTTTGCAAAACTCTGCGGACTCTTCTCCATGTAATTGTACAGACTTTAAAAGGTGTTTATTAACTGTTGTTTTAATGTATTCAAAAGGTGCATTAACAAAAACACCAACAGTTATAATGTGTTTTGGTAAATTGGGTATTCTTCCTTTAAAAAATCGAGGTGACTTTTCATGAAATATAAAGCCTATATATTCTGGCTCTATGGATGCAACTTCACTAATATTGTAATCTAAGGTCATACCACAAATTTTTAGTTTCATTTTAATTTTTTTTTAAATTATTAATAAATGTTTTAGCGCTATGACCAGGATTTTCAGTTTTCATGAAATTCTCACCAATAAGAAATCCTCTAAATCCAAAAAGCTTTAATTCTAAAATAGTTTCGGTATTGCTAATGCCACTTTCGGATATTTTTATAAAATCATCAGGAATCTCCGTACTTAATGATTTACTTGTGTTGAGATTAACTTCAAAAGTTTTTAAATTTCTATTGTTTATACCAATTAAATCTAAACTAGACTGCATGGATTCCTGAATTTCAACAACATTATTTACTTCGAGTAAAACCTCTAAATTAAGCTGTTTAGCAAGTTGTGAAAAATGAGTAATTTTAGCAGGGCTTAAAACAGCTGCAATTAGCAAAATGACATCAGCACCATGAGCTTTTGCCTCAAAAATTTGATAGGTGTCTATAATAAAATCTTTTCGTAGAATAGGTAATTTACAACTTGCTCTAGCAGTCGCTAAATCTTCAATTGAGCCTCCAAAATATTTACCATCAGTTAACACAGATATACCACAAACTCCTGCATTTTCATAGCTTGAAGCTACATCAGCGATGCTGAAACTATTATTAATTATTCCTTTTGACGGTGAACGTCTTTTGTACTCTGCTATTATACCTGTAGTGCTTTCTTGTAAGTTTTTTACGAGCGAGAAGGTTGGCCTGTCAAATAAAAAGGATCTTTCCAATTGGAAAGTTGGAATCATTTTCTTCCTTAAAGCAACTTCTTTTATTTTGTCTTCGATGATACGTTCTAAAATATTCATGATTGACTAATTTTAATTAATTTTTTGAGACTTCTACTGGCATTTCCGTTATTTAAGGATTCTTTAGCTAACTCATAACCAGATAAGTGTGTTATGTTTTTTACTGTTGCAATGGCTAGTCCAGCATTGGCACATACTACCTGATTTTGAGCTTCAGTACCCTTACCATTAATAATTTTTAAAAAAATATCTACTGAAGATTTTATCGTATTTCCACCAAAAATTTCGTGTTGATTTATAATGTTTAGACCTAAATCAGTAGGGCGAAATAAGCTTTCACTAAAATTTGTAATGATTTTAGCATTACCCGTCAAAGAAATTTCGTCGTAACCTTCTAAGCTATGAACAATACTATAGTTTTTGTTGGTATTCTGATATAGGTAGCTATATAAACGCATGAGTTCTAGGTTAAAAACACCTACAATCTGATTTTGAGGAAATGAAGGGTTAACAATAGGGCCAAGTATATTGAAAAATGTTTTCACTCCTAATTCACGTCTTACAGGTCCAACATTTTTCATGGCAGGATGAAATAAAGGTGCGTGAAGCACACAGATTCCTGCTTGATCTATACATTTTTTTAAAAAATCTTCATTATTAGAAAATTTGACCCCTAAATGTTCAAGAACATTGGAAGAACCACAGATTGAAGATATACCATAATTACCATGCTTAGCTACTTTTACTCCAGCTCCAGCAGTTACAAATGAAGCTAATGTAGAAATATTAAAAGTATCCTTACCGTCACCACCAGTACCACATAGATCAATGGTATTAAATTCAGAAAGATCTACAGGAACACAAAGTTCTAATAAAGCGGCTCTAAAGCCTTGGAGTTCTTGTAGGGTAATGCTTCGCATCATAAATACGGTCAAAAAACTAGCAATATGACTTTGATTGGAATTCCCTTTTGATATGCTTACTAGTGCCATTTTAGCTTCTTCAACACTCAGCGTTTCATGATTGACGAGTCTATTTATTAATTGTTTCATGCTTATTTTGAATTAATGGTTTACCCAATTCTTTAATAATTCTTTCCCATTAGGAGTTAATACTGATTCTGGATGGAATTGCATGCCTCGAACATCTAAAACACAATGACGTAACGACATAATTTGACCATCAGAATCAACTGATGTTGCCTCTAAGCAATCTGGTAAATTAGGATTAACGACCCAAGAGTGATAGCGCCCCACTTGAATTTTCTTCTCTAGTCCTTCAAAAAGATAATCGGTTTTTGTAATATCTATAGTAGTTGAAACTCCATGAAAAACCTCCTTTAAATTAATTAAGCTTCCGCCAAAAACTTCTGCAATAGCTTGTTGGCCTAAACAAACACCTAAAATACTTTTTGAATGAGCATAAGTTTCAATAACAGCTTTTAGTAAACCTGCTTCATCTGGAATACCTGGTCCAGGTGAAAGCAAAATTTTGTCGTAAGGCAATAAGGCATTCAATTCGAATTTGTCATTTCTAAGTACAGTCACTTTACAATCTAACTCATTTAAGTAGTGTACAATGTTATATGTGAAACTATCGTAGTTATCGATAACTAATATGTTTTTCATTTTAAAGTTTTTTTGCTAGTTCTATAGCACTTGTTAAGGCACCTAGTTTATTATAAACTTCTTGTAATTCGAGTTCTGGATCTGATTTAGAAACCAAACCAGCGCCAGCTTGCCAATGCAGTTGATGATTTTTACTTAAAAATGTTCTTATCATAATTGCATGGTTGTAATTTCCATTAAAATCCATAAAACCAATTGCACCACCATAATATCCACGGCTTGTTTTTTCGTATTTTTCTATAAGCTGCATAGCCTTATATTTAGGTGCGCCGCTTAATGTTCCCGCAGGAAAAGTATCTGCAACCACTTGCATGGTTGAGGTGTTTTTGTGAATTTTCCCAGTTACTTTGCTTGTCAAGTGAATAACATGTGAAAAAAACTGTACTTCTTTATAAGTTTCGACTTTAACTTGATTCGTATGACGACTCAAATCATTTCTTGCCAAATCGACTAGCATTACATGCTCAGCATTTTCTTTTTCGTCTTCAGTAAGGCTCTTAGCCAATTCAGCATCTTCTATGTCATTTCCAGTCCGTTTAAAAGTCCCTGCAATGGGGTGAATTTCTGCTCTACCATCAGAAACAACTAGTTGAGATTCTGGGGAACTTCCAAAAATTTTAAAATCACCATAATCAAAATAAAATAAATATGGAGATGGATTGATACTTCTTAAGGATCTGTAAACATTGAATTCATCACCTTTAAATCCTTGAGAAAATTGCTTCGATAACACTAGTTGGTAGACATCTCCTCGTGCGCAATGTTTTTTTGCTAATTCGACTTGAGCCTTATAATCAAGATCAGACAAATTAGAATCTATAGCTGTTGTTGTTGAAAAATCAAATGTTGAAAAGGGTTTTGATTTGATTAAAGCTAAAATACTTTCAATATTATTACTACTATCAAATGAGTGATCAAAAATATACGCTTCATTTTTAAAATGGTTAATAACAATAATGTTCTGATAAACTGCATAAAATAAATCTGGAATATCAACTGAATCGGCTTTTTTAGAAAGACTTAAATCTTCAAAATACTTTACAGCATCGTATGAAGTGTAACCAAACAAACCATTGTTTATAAACTTAAATTTCTTCTCAGATTTGACTTTAAATCTATTTTTAAATTGATCAATAGCTTCCACTACTAGTTCAGCTTTTTTTGTAGTTCTACTACCGTCAGGGAACTTTTGAATGATTTTATTATTATTAACGGTTATTGACCCAATTGGATTAAAACAAATGTATGAGAAACTGTTGTCATTCGCATGATAGTCACTACTCTCAAGCAAAATGCTATTGGGAAATTGATCTCTAATTTTCAAATAAATACTAACCGGAGTTATGGTATCGGCGAGTATTTTCTTGTAATGGGTATAAAGGCTAAAAGTTTTCATAATTGCAAATAAAAAAAAGGCTTGTCGTGATAGACAAGCCTTTTGTATTATAATTTTAAATATATATTAAGGTTAGATCACGATTGTTAAATTTCGAGAGCTATACCAACTAATTGTATTTAAATTTTTGTTCATATAAATATTAAAAAATCAAATATAGATTTAAATTTATAATTATCAAAATAAATCAAATTGTTATACTTTGATTAATCAAAAATTTTGATCAATTTGTTAACGCAAATGCGGGATAATAAGGGTTATTGATTACTTTATAAATACTTGT
>JAPKAF010000020.1 GCA_028825365.1 Flavobacteriaceae bacterium
AAAAAAGGGAACTACATTTCTGCAATTCCCTTCGTGACCTCGGAAGGATTCAAACCTTCAACCTCTTGAGCCGTAATCAAGTGCACTATTCAGTTATGCTACGAGGCCATTGTGTCTTTTTAAATAAAGCAGTTAAATTAAACGGCAACATTACCTTTACTCACCTATTGTAGTTACAATAAATTTTAAAACTCTTTACATTATTTCAAAGACAGAACAAATATCTATATAATTAAGTAGTTATTCAATTAAAATTCAAGCTTATTTTTTTTTTAGTTTTTTCTTTAAGTTTTCTATAAATAATTGTCCTTATTTAGACTAATTACAAATATTATTTAAAATTAGTCTAAATAAATTTTGTAGAATAAATATCCTGTAATATATTTGCAACTTGATAATTAATAAAACAAAAAAAAATGAAAAATTATTTACGCTTATTACCCTTAATACTAATATCATTTACATTTTCATCTTGTGATGACGAAAATGAAAATAATGATATTGATGGACCAGTTTTAATTGATACACCTGACACATATTCTTTTGATAGAAATGGTGCTAGTACAGTTAGTTTTTCAGGTCAAACAACTAGATTACAACAATCAGATGAGTTATACGCTGCTTTAAATTCTTCGGAATCTACTCAAGCTGCTCTAGACTTAATGTTTAATGGTCAAGATGGTTCTTCTGCAGGATTTGCTAATGAATTATTAAACGGAACATCTAAATTAATTGGTAGCAAAACAGCTTCTTCAACTATAGCAGGTAGTGCTACAACTAAAGAAAGGTTTAACGGATATATCACAGACTTTGCAGCTAATGTAACTCCAAACTGGAATATGGATGCTGCTCCAGGAATGGCTGGATCAATCACTTCTCCTGATGGTGGATCAACTTACCAAATTAATGCTATGGGTCAAGAATTAGATCAGTTATTCTTTAAAGGATTAATTGGTGGATTTACTCTAGATCAAATTGTTAACAATTATATTCATCCTAATCAATTAGATTCAGGAACTAGAATTGATGACAATGATAACGATGTACTTTCTGGTGATAATGATTACACTGATATGGAACACAAATGGGATGAAGGATTTGGTTACCTATACGGACACCTTGACAGTGATGGAAATGGGGAAGATTTATCTACCGCAGGTGCATCTCCATCAGGAAATGGTTCTTTACTTATGAAGTATTTCAAAAAAGTAAATCAAGATGGTGGTTATGAGCCTGGTATTGGACAAGTTGTATACGATGCTTTTATCTTAGGTAGAACTGCTATTGTAAACAAAGATTACGTATTGAGAGATCAGCAAGCTGATATTATTCAGGTTGAACTATCAAAAGTTCCTGGTTACTATGCAATTAATTATTTAAATGATTATTTAGCTAAAGTTGAAGCAGGTAATATTGCTAAAGCACACCACTCTTTATCTGAAGCATATGGATTTATCTTAAGCTTACAGTTTACAAACAATGGTAATGATGAGCCGTATATGTCTAAAGGAGATGTTGAATATTTCTTAGATACTTACTTTGCTGATTTCCATAATATCAATCCTGTCTACATAACAGCACAGGGTCAAGGTATGATTGATGTGATTAAAGCTGCATATGGAAATACTCTAATGATAGATTAATTTAATCGACATTATTAATGATAATTTTATAATCAAATTTCAAACTCAGCATTGGTTATACCTATGCTGAGTTTTTTTATATTTGCAAACTATGTTAAAAAAAATATTCTCCTTTTTATTTATTATTTGTTTATTCATATCCTCATGTGATCCTAAAAGTACGGATTCATCTCCTGAAATATGGGAACAGAAATCTGAAATGCTGACTAATTGGGTAGACAATTTCATTAGCCCTTCTTACGGTAATTTATTAGCTAAATTAGATGTTTTACAACAATCTGGTAACACCTTTTCTGCATCAGTAAATCAGCAAAATCTAGAAAACTTAAGGTCTAGTTTCGTTGACGCTTACTTATCATGGCAATACGTGGAAATGTTCAATATTGGTCCTGCAGAAGAGTCTTATTTTAATTCTAGGATGAATGTTTTTCCAACAACAGTTGCTAGGATTGAATTAAATGTTGAAAATGGAAATACTGATTTTAATAATACCAATAATTTACCTGCTCAAGGTTTTCCAGCACTAGACTACCTATTATATGGAATTGAAGATAGCGATGATCTAATTGTATTAAAATACAATACAGAACAAAACTATTTATCATACTTAACAGAAGTTATTGATCAAATGCTTCAAAATACTTATCCAATCGTAGAAGAATGGGGCACTTATAGAAATACATTTGTAAACTCAGTAGAAAACACTGCAACATCTAGTGTAAATAAAATGACTAATGACTTTATTTACTATTACGAAAAAGGCTTTAGAGCTAATAAGTTTGGTATACCAGCAGGTGTTTTTTCTGGATCAGCTCTTCCTGAAAAAGTAGAAGGGTATTACAATAAAAATATATCTAAACAATTAGCGCTAGAAGCATTTCAAGCAATAACAACCTTTTATAATGGTAATGGTGGTGTAAGTCTAAGTCAATATATTGATGATGTTGCTACAGAGGGATACAGTGATTTGTCAACAGACGTTTTAGTTCAATTTGATATTACTGAAGAATTAATTAACGGACTTGACAATAATTTTTACAACCAAATTCTAACGGATAAGATTAAATTTCTAGAAACTTACGATGCCATACAACAGGGAACAATTTTACTGAAGACGGATATGCTTTCTGTCTTACAAATTGCTACTGATTATGTTGATGCAGATGGAGACTAAATAAAGTTTAAAAAATTAAATTTCCTTTAAGATTCTCTAACTATATTAGAGAATCTTTTTTTTGTTAATATGAATTCAAAAATTAATAATTATTTAAACTCCCACACTAATTCTAGCCCACTGGCAGTATTTAGAATTGGATTTGGACTAATGATGCTATATAGCATTTTTAGGTTCTGGTATAAAGGTTGGATAGATACACTATACATAGAACCTCAGTTTCACTTTAAATATTATGGATTTGAATGGGTTAGAGATTTAGGGGATTACACTTATTTAATATTTATTGTATGTATAGTTAGTTCGATTTTTATCACAATTGGTTTTAAGTATAGATTATCAATAATTTTCTTTTTTTTATCATTCACTTATATAGAGTTAATAGACAAGACTACTTATTTAAACCATTATTATTTTATAAGTAGCTTGAGTTTTTTAATGATTTTTTTACCTGCAAATGCATATTTCTCTGTAGATAATATTTTTAGAAAAATTAGCTATAAACAAATACCTAAATGGACTATTGATTGCATTAAACTATTACTCTCAATTGTATATTTTTATTCTGGATTAGCGAAAATTAATTCTGACTGGCTATTAAATGCAATGCCTTTAAAATTATGGTTACCATCTAAATATGATCTGCCGTTAATTGGAGAAACATTTATGCAGCAAAATTGGGTACATCACTTTATGAGCTGGGGAGGTATGTTTTATGATTTATTAATACCATTTTTATTATTATACAAAAAAACTAGAATAATTGGATTTATCCTTGTTGTCTTTTTTCATCTTTTCACGGGGGTTTTATTCCCGATAGGGATGTTTCCATACATAATGATTATTGGCTCTTTAGTGTTTTTTGATTCTAGTGTTCATCAAAAAATAATAGATATTATAAAGAAAATAATTAGACCTATTAGAAAAAATATTAAACTAAATAATAAGATAATAAAAGAGAATTTAATTTTACGAAATAAGAAATTTGTGTTGTCAATAGTTTCTTTATTTTTTATTATTCAACTATTTTTACCATTTAGATATCTATTATATCCTAGTGAACTTTTTTGGAGTGAAGAAGGATATAGATTTTCTTGGAGAGTAATGCTAGTAGAAAAAATCGGATACACTACATTTAAAATTAAGGACCAAAAAACAGGATCTTATTTTTATGTTAACAATGAAGATTTTTTAACACCTTTTCAAGAAAAACAAATGAGTTTTCAGCCTGATTTCATATTAGAATATGCTCATTATTTAGGAGATTATTATACTTCAAAAGGATATTTGAATGTGGCGGTTTATGCAGATAGTTATGTTTCGTTAAATGGTAGATCTAACCAGAGATTTGTTAACGAAAAAGTAGATCTTTATAAAGAAAAAGAATCTTTTAAATATAAAACATGGATTATTCCAATAGATGATGAGATTAAGGGTTTTTAAAATATTTTTACTAATGAGTTTACTTTCATTTTACTCTCATGCAAGTAATAAAATTTATGGATTTATTTATGAACAAGGGTCAAACCTACCTCTAAGTAATGTCAGTATATACGACGACAACTATGGCTTATTAGCTATTTCTAATACTGAAGGATATTATGAGTTCTATAGTGACCAATTTACTTTTAATTTAATATTCTCTCTAGAGAAAAGACCTTTAATTGAACGACAAGTAACTATTAATAAAGACTCCCAGATAGATATCAAATTCCCAGTCTTAATAGAGGAATTATCAGAAGTTTTAATAACTACAAAAAATAGAAAAACTTTTGAATTAAAAAGACTAAAAGATGTCGAAGGGACTTCAATTTACGCTGGGAAAAAATCTGAAGTGATTCTCGTTAGTCAATCAATGGCAAATTTGGCTTCAAATAATTCTAGACAGATTTATAGTCAAATAGCAGGATTAAATATTTATCAGAATGATGATGCTGGTTTACAATTACATATTGGTGGGAGAGGCTTAGATCCCAATAGGACATCAAATTTCAATACTCGTCAAAATGGGTACGATATGAGTGCGGATGTACTTGGTTATCCAGAGAGCTATTACTCACCACCAGCAGAGGCCCTTGAAGAGATTCAAATAGTAAGAGGAGCTGCATCATTACAGTACGGGACACAGTTTGGAGGATTAGTAAACTTTGTTTTGAAAAAACCTATAAAAAATAAATCCATTGAAATAGTGACTCGTAATACTACCGGGAGCTATGGCTTGTTTACTAATTTTACTAGTCTAAGTGGTACAAATAAAAAATTCAGCTACTACACTTATATTAATCATAAGAAAGGAGATGGATTTAGGGATAACTCAAAATATGATTCTACAAACTCTCATATGTATTTATCTTACGATTTTGATTCAAAAACAAAATTATCATCCGAAATAAGTTATTTAACTTATTTAGCAAAGCAAGCAGGTGGACTATCTGATAATATGTTCAATCAAAACCCAATTCAATCCAATAGATCTAGAAATTGGTTTGAATTAAAGTGGTTATTATACAATATAAAGTTAGAACATAAGCTTTCTGATAATACAAATTTTTCAGTCAATTTCTTTGGGCTAAACTCAGAGAGAAATGCACTTGGAATTAGATACAACAGAGTAGATCAAATAGATTCAGGTGAGGAAAGAGATTTAATTAAAGGAGATTTTAATAATTATGGCTTTGAGACTCGCTTATTACATAATTATACTGTTTTAAATAAAAAATCTATTTTTCTCTTTGGACTAAAATATTATAAATCAAGTAACTCATCAATTCAAGGGCCTGGAACAAATGGATCAGGTGCGAACTTTGATTTTCAATATGAAGAGTATCCTTTTTACAACAATCAATCCAACTATAACTACCCTAACCTAAACGTGTCATTATTTACTGAAAATATATTTTATATATCGGATGTATTTTCAATAACTCCAGGAATAAGATATGAAAACATCCGAACAGAAAGTGATGGTTATTTTAGTCAAATAAATTTCGATGGTGCAGGTAATGTGATATTTGACAATACAGTTTATGAAAATCAAATCAGAAAAAGATCCTTCCTCCTATTTGGTTTAGGAAGTAGTTACAAGCCAAGTAAATTTATTGAGATGTACGCTAACTTCTCCCAAAACTATAGGTCTGTAACCTTTACTGATATTAGTATTTTTAATCCAGCATTTGTTATAGACCCAGATATTTCGGATGAGAAAGGGTATACAATGGATTTAGGAGTTAGAGGAAATAAAAATAAATTAATTTCTTATGATATTAGTCTATTCCATTTGTTTTACAACGACAGAATAGGTTTTACTCAAATTGTCTCCTCCGATGGAAACATTAAAAGTCAAAGAGGAAACGTAGGAGATGCTGTCATTTATGGAGTTGAATCAATTGTAGATTTTAATTTAAATAAATTATTTATTCGCGATAACAATTTCATCTTAAATTACTTTATTAATACATCAATTATTGATTCTAAGTATGTTAAATCTGAAATTAATGGAATCACTGGTAAAAGATTAGAATTTGTGCCTAAAATAAATATTAAAACTGGAGCTAAGCTTGGCTATAAAAATATATTATTAAATATTCAATACACCTATCTTTCTAACCAATTTACAGATTCATCAAACTCAATTGAAAGTAATTTAAGTGGAGTTATAGGTCAAATACCATCTTATGATATTTTAGATTTTTCTTCTTCTTATAAGTTTAAAAATTATAAGTTAGAATTTGGAGTAAATAATATATTAGATAATAATTATTTCGTTAGAAGAGCAACTGGTTATCCTGGACCAGGAATTATACCATCAGCCCCACGTAATTATTACTTGACATTTGAAATTAAATTTTGAGATTCTTAATCTAAGAATAGATAACCTAACTATATTTTAAAAATAGTTAAGACAATTGGGAGGGAAATAAATTAAATCTTCGTCGTTAAAACTAACATATATAACATCATTTTTTTTGTAAGCAGTAGAACTAAATAGGTTCCATACCTCATCTTCATATTTCGCTGTAATATTGTATTCTTTACCCTGAAAAAGTGATTTTTCAACAATAAGTTTCAGCTTAGATGTTTTCTCAATTTTAATTTTTTCTGGTCTAATGTAATATGGCTTATCGTCTTTAGTCAGCTTATTAATTCCTCCTAAGATTCTAGCACAATAACAATTAGCAGGTTTACAGTACATCTCAACAGGGTCATCATACTGTTGAAGTTTACCTGCTTTAAAAACTAATATCTTATCAGCAATATTAAGTGAATCATTAATATCATGAGTAACTAAGATTGTAGTAGTTTTTGTAGCTTTAATTATTCTGTAGATCTCGTCTCTTATAGAGTGCTTTATAGCTACATCTAAATTACTAAAAGGTTCATCTAGCAGTAACAAATCAGGCTCCCTTATAAGAGCTCTAGCAATGCATGCTCTTTGCTGTTCCCCACCAGAAAGTTCATGAGGAAACCTATCCACTAAATCGGTCAGATTAGTTAGAGATAGCATATAATCTAAATTGGATAAATACTTTTTATCTAAATTAAAAACAATATTATCTTTTAAATTTAAATGAGGAAAAAGAGGATAATCTTGAAAAACAAAACCAATTTTTCTGTCTTGGGGTCTTACAAAAACATCTTTATCATTAAGAGTTTTGTTGTTTAAGATTATTGATCCTGAGTTTATATCTTCCAGACCAGAAATACATTTTAAAAAAGTAGTTTTACCAACCCCACTTTCGCCAAGAAAAGAAACAATCTCTCCTTTTTCAACGGAGAAATCTAACGACTCGATAAGAGGCTGCCTTTTATTATAAAACTTAACAAGGTTACTTACTTTAAGATGCATTGATTTGTTTATTAATAATATATTTTAAAAGTATTAACATCATACTGCCAATTAATATAATTGCTAATGAATAACTACTAGATTCAATTAACATTTCTTCAATAGCATACTCGTAGGTCTGAGTAGCTAAGGTGTCAAAGTTAAATGGTCTTAGAATTAACGTTATTGGTAATTCTTTTAATAAGTCAACAAAGGTAACAATAAAAGCAGTTATTAAAGCAAGTCTATTTATTGGGAAGTGAATTTTTTGTAATATTTTAAATGGACCTAGACCCAATGTTTTAGCTGTTTCGTCATAAGATTCAGGCTGCTTTTCAAGACTAGATTTAATTGGTGACTTACCAACGGCTAAAAAACGAAAAACATAAGCATAAATAAGTACATAAAAAGAACCTATTAAGGAGAAAGATTTCAGCATTGGAATTTTTGTAAATAACAAGATAACAGCTAAACCAATAACTGCCCCTGGAATAACATACCCTAGAGTGGTAACCTGACTTATAAAGGTATTGATTTTTAATTTTGATATTTTTTCAACATACAAAAACAGTAATGCTATTATTATTATTAAAATAGTAGAAATAGTAGAAACCGAAATAGAATTTAAACTTAGATCTAATAATTTATCAAAATCAGTATTACTATAGTTAAGTATACTATTATTCAAAATATAAATAAAGGGAATCAAAAAACCCATTATAAATGGAATAGAACAAAGGGTGTATATATAGAAATATTTCTTAGAGGTAGGTATATTTAATTTTTCGGTCTTAGTATTTGTAGAATAATAAAATTTTGATTTTTTATAACTAATTTTCTCTAAAAATAGGATAGTAAATACAATAAAAATAAGAAGGCACGCAAGTTGAATAGCAGCATTTTCATTACCCATAGAAAACCATGCTCTAAATATTCCAGTAGTATAAGTATTAACCCCAAAATATTTTACAGCGCCATACTCGTTTAAAACTTCCATAATGACTAAAAATAGACCTGAAAATATTGCAGGTTTTGATAATGGAATAATTACTTTAAAAAATAATTTAGTAGAAGATAATCCAAGGTTCTTAGACATATTTATATACGTAGAGCCTATTAAGCTAAAAGAAACTCTGGAAGCAGTATAGACATAAGGATACAAGGCAAGTCCTAGGATAAGACCAAGAATCTCAATTTGTAAATAATCGTTATTAAAAATATCAGATAATTCAGGTAAGTTATTTCTTAAAAATGATTGCAATGGTCCAGTAAAACTTAATATATCACTATAAGTGAAAGCCATTATATAAGTTGGGATTGCTAAAGGTAGAAATAGTGCTATATCAAAAAAAGTCCTAAATTTAAAACTATAGTTACTCACGTACCATGCGGGAAATATCCCAAATAGTAAGGCGAAAAAACTTGTTATTAAAATTAAGTATAAAGTATTAAGACTATAATCTAAAAGAAGGGTTTTCCATAAATATACAAATGCACTTTGTTCAATTTCAAAAATATTACTAAAGAGGAATATTATAGGTAGTATAAGCACTAAAGCCACTAAAACACTACCTAAAACCCATCTCTTATGTTCTATCTGAACAATTTTTTTTATTATTTCCAACCTGATTTATCAAATATTTCAATTGCTTTACTTCTGTAAACGCCTAATTGATTCAAATCTAGGTTATCTTTTTTGAAGGAACCCCATTTTTTCACTATTTCATTTGGCTCTACACTTGGATTTGCTGGATATTCATAACTAGTATTTACGTAAGTATTTTGAGCTGACTCACTAGTTAAAAATTCCATTAACTTAATAGCATTATCTTTATTAGGCGCATTTTTTGTTAACCCAATCCCAGAAACATTTATATGACTTCCTGATTCATTTTCTCCTTGATTTGGAAAAAATACACCTACAGAATTACCTGCTTTTAATTCTTCTTCTTTTTCTGATGAAAGTAAAAGTCCAATATAATAAGAGTTTACTATCGCAAGGTCACCTTGACCAGCAGCAATAGCTTTTACTTGATCTCTATCACTTCCTTTTGGATCTCTAGCAAAGTTTTTAACTAAATTAGTAGCCCATTTTGAAGCAGCATCTACCCCTTTATTAGCAACAATTGAAGATAATAGTGCTTGATTGTATGCATTGGAAGAAGATCTTACTAGAACTTTATTTTTCCACTCTTCACTAGTTAGATTAGCGTAAGTTGACAAATCATCTGCATTCACTCTATCTTTACTATAAACGATAATTCTAGCTCTGTAAGTTATAGGAATCCAATACCCATTGACATCTTTTAAAGCGCTATCAACATTTTGATTAATGATTGGAGAAGATATTTTTTGTAATAGGTTTAAATCACTAGCTTTTTGAAGTTTACCTGCATCTACAGTGATAAATAAATCAGCAGGACTATTCTCACCTTCATTTTTTAATCGTTCTATAAGCTCATCTGCATTAGCCTTAACTACATTAACTTTTATACCAGTTTGTTTTTCAAAAGCCGCATACTGCATTTCATCTACTTTATAGTGTCTTTGGCTATATAGGTTAATTTCATTTGATTCTTTTGCAGTATCTAAACAGCTACCTAGCATAAGAAACATTGATATATATAATGTAAAATTTTTCATAGAATTATTGTTTTTTAATCTGAGAATTATAGATTTATATTAAAGCAACAAAATTATGGTTATTTAGAACAAATCCAAATAAAAAAGGATAAATTTACACTAATGAGTTTAAAATAAAATTTTCTTTATAAAACGTATTGGCCTCACCCGCTAAGACAACCCTACTGCCTTTATCCTCACAAATGAGTAAACCTCCCCTATCAGATAATTGTAACGCTTTTAAGTTGTTCTTTTGTAAAATACGCGACCAATATGGAACTAATGAGCAGTGAGCAGAACCAGTTACAGGATCTTCAAGAATTGAAGACTGAGAAGTAAAAAATCGTGAAACAAAGTCAGAATCACTCCCTTTTGAGGTAACACATACACCACCAGGATCTAAATTAATTTTATCAAATTCAGATTGATTAAAATTAATATTTTTAATATCAGATTCACTGTCATACACTAAAATATAATCTCTCGATTTTAAAACATGTTTTGGCTGAATATTTATAGCTTTTTTAATTATTTCAGGCAAAGTAGCTTCTATAGGATTTCTAGACGGAAAGTTCAACAGATAAAGTTTATTGTTTACAGAAACCTCCAACTCACCACTTAAGGTCTCAAATACAATTTGATCAGAATTAAATTTCAACTCAGTTTTTAAGCAATGCGCGGCAGCTAAAGTAGCATGCCCACATAAATCCATTTCAATCTCAGGTGTGAACCAACGCAATAAAACCTTGTCTTTTTTAATAATTACAAAAGCAGTTTCAGGAACAGAATTTCTTTTACTTATTTTCAAAAGAAGTTCATCTGGCAACCAACTATCTAAAGGAATAATACAAGCTGTACTTCCTTTACAAGAATCGCCAACAAAGGCATCAATATAAAATATGTTTAAATCCATATATAATTAGATTAATTAATTGTTAAATTAGACTATTCAACTAAAATAAAAAAATGAAAAAATTACTATCTATATCAATGCAAATATTAGCTATCGTTTGCTTTATTGTAGCTTCTGAAGTAGATTTAGAACTATTTAGTATTACTGTTATGACGATAGGGTCTGGAACAACTATATGGAAAACAATAGCTTATATATTTGCAGGAGTTCTTCTATTAAAACTTAAAACAAAATTTAAAAATTATGATTTTCTTTAGTTGGCACAAAAATTTCACTTATAAATTATTAAGTAAATGGAAAATGAGTAAATATACTGCAATGTGGATATCATTTGTAGAAGGATTACTTATAGGAGCTCTTATTGTTTATTATTTTTAACTAATAGAATAATATATTTAAATCAAATATTAATCGTTAAAAAAAATACAAAATATGATTTTCTTTACTTGGCATAAAAAATTGATTGTAAAAAATTTAGAATATTGGAAAATGAGTAATTACACAGCAATGTGGGTCTCTTTTTTTAAAGGTCTAATTATAGGAGCTATTCTTTTTTATTATTTTACCAATTAGTATTATAACTTAGCATAAAATCAAGTCAGAACATGAAAATTGAACAAATTTACACTAAATGCCTAGCTCAAGGAGCGTATTACATTGAAAGTGATGGTGAAGCGGCTGTGATAGATCCATTAAGACAAGTTTCAGAATACATTGAATTAGCAAAAAAGTCTAACTCAAAAATTAAATATGTGTTTGAAACACATTTTCATGCAGACTTTGTTAGTGGTCATTTAACACTTGCTAAAAAAACTGGTGCTTCAATTGTTTATGGTCCTAAAGCAGAGCCTGAATTTGAAGCAATAATAGCCGCAGACAATCAAGAATTTAAAATTGGAAAATTAACTTTAACTGCTATACATACTCCAGGTCATACTTTAGAGAGTACTTCTTTTTTATTGAAAAACGAATCTGGTGAAGACCATTGTATCTTCACTGGAGATACTCTATTTTTAGGAGATGTTGGTATTCCTGATGTCGCACAAAGATATATGGGATTATCAAAAGAAGAATTGGCTGGGATTTTATATGAATCAGTTAATAATAGAATTAAACCGTTATCTGACAACTTAATAGTTTACCCTGGCCATGGAGCTGGATCTGCTTGTGGAAAAAATATGATGAAAGAAACAGTAGACTCTTTAGAGAACCAGAAAAAAGTTAATTATGCGTTAAACGGTTCCTTATCCAAAGACGAATTCGTTAAAGAACTTACCCATAATTTACCTGAACCACCAGCATATTTTCCATTAAATGTAAAGCTTAACCAACAGGGTTATATAGATTTTGAAACTGTACTAAATAAAAGTTCAAATGCATTAAATATAAATGACTTTGAGATGCTATCAAAAGATAAAGAAACCATAATACTAGATGTAAGAAATCAAAAAGATTTTATAAACGGCCATATTCCGAATTCACTATTTATAGGCTTAAATGGAACTTTTGCTCCTTGGGTTGGAACATTAATTAAAAATATTAATCAAAAAATTCTTTTAATAGCTCCTACCGGTAAAGAAGTTGAAGCGATAGCACGACTTTCTAGAGTAGGATACGATAATTGCATAGGTTATTTGGAAGGAAGTTTTAGCACTTGGAAAAAAAGTAAAAAAGAAGTTTCTACACTCAAGTCAGTGTCTGCTAATTCTTTTGTTGAAACACTAAAATTGAATAAGGTTAAAGTTTTAGATGTAAGAAGAGATGCTGAATTTGAAAATAAACATATCGAAGGTGTAGTTAGCTTACCATTAAGTGATTTATATGATAAAATAAATAATTTAAATTCTGATGACACCTATTATATTCATTGTGCAGGTGGATATAGATCTGTAATAGCAGCGTCAATATTTAAATCAAAAGGACTTCACAATGTCATTGATGTAGCGGGTGGCTTCGGAGCAATACAAAAAACTGACTTAAATGAAAGTTGCTATAATACGCAACTACCTTGCTCAAATTAGTTATTGACTTTAGATAGCTTTAACGAAACCCAATCATTTTTTTGTTTCGTTTCAATTAATTTTAAACTAGAGTTTTTTGCTTCTTGTTCAATTTTGTTAATGTCTTTTTTATAAAACCCACTTAAGTAAAGCACTCCATTTTTGTTTAGCATCTTAGCATATGTGGAAATATCATTTAATAAAACATTCAAGTTAATATTAGCAAAAATACTATCATAACGTAAATTTTTAAGTTTCTCAACCTCTCCTTCATAAACATTAATATTTTTTGAATTATTTCTCTCAATATTTTCTAGTGAGTTTAAGTAACACCAATTATCTATATCAATTGCATCAATTTTATTAGCGCCTCTTTGCTCTGCTAAAATAGCTAAAACACCCGTTCCACTTCCAATATCACACACATAAGAATTTGTGAATTCATTAGCTAAGATAAAGCTTATCATCATTGAAGTAGTTTCATGATGCCCTGTGCCAAAACTCATTTTTGGTTCGATTACTAAGTCATATTTGTAATCACTTTTTGGGTGGAAAGGAGCACGAACACAACAAATATTATCTACATAAATAGGTTCAAAATTACTTTCCCATTTAATATTCCAATTTTGTTTTTCAACAGAAGTAATTTCAAATGAGATTTTAAATTCTTCTGAATTTAATATTTGAATATCTTTAAGATCAATTTCTGATGAAATCTTTGAATCCACATAGGCAGAAATTCCATTTTCATGTTCTTGAAAACTATCAAAACCTAATTGACTTAATTGAGCAATTAAAATCTCACAGCCAGGAATTGCAGGCTCTATATTAAAGTCATAACAAACAAATACAGGATCAGACATTAAAATGAATTTACAATTGAGAAAAAATCTTTAGAGTTCAAAGCGGCTCCACCTATTAAACCACCATCAACGTCTTGCATAGAAAATATTTCTTTTGCGTTTCCAGGCTTAACACTACCACCATAAATAATAGATACACTTTCCGCTAATTGAGTATTATATTTTTTAGCCACAAAAGTTCTAATAAAATTATGCATTTCTTGAACTTGATAAGAACTAGCAGTTTCTCCAGTACCAATAGCCCAAACTGGCTCATATGCTAAAACAATATTTGTCCAATCTGATTTCTTTAAATGAAATAGAGATTCAGATATTTGATTAGAAATAACAGAAAAATGATTTTCGCTCTTTCTGTCTTTAAGCTCCTCGCCAAAACAAAAGATAATATCCATAGAATTTTCAAGAGCTTTATTAACTTTCAACTTTAACATATCATGAGTCTCTTTAAAATATTCTCTTCTCTCGCTATGTCCTAATATTGTTGTTTTAACTCCAATACTTGAAAGCATTTTTGCGGAAACCTCCCCGGTGTAGGCTCCATTATTTTCATGGTGCATTGTTTGAGAAACAACTTCTATTTTACTGTCTGATAACATAGTAACTGAAGATTGTAAACTAATAAATGACGGAGCTATCATAACCTGACAATTAGTACTATTTGACTCGTTTAATAAATCTTTTATAAGACCATTAGTTTCATGAATATCATTATTCATTTTCCAGTTACCAGCAACGATTTTTTTTCTTAACATGATTGATTTTTTAATTCAACTTAACTCGAGGATCTAGGATTCTATAAATTAGATCCACTAAAATATTTATTGTAATAAACATAAATGCTATCACCAAAACAGAACCCATAATTACAGGCAAATCTAATGTATTTAAAGCATTTACAATCTCTTTACCTAAGCCATTCCATCCAAATATATACTCAACAAAAACTGCTCCAGCAAGCATGGATGCAAACCACCCTGATATAGCGGTAATCACTGGATTTAATGAATTTTTTATAGCATGGTTTTTAATAATTTCATACTCGGATAAACCTTTTGATCTCGCGGTTCTTATAAAATCTTGAGATAAGACATCTAAAAGCTCATTTCTCATAAGCTGGCTTATAACGGCCAATGGTCGGATCCCTAAAACTATGGATGGCAGAATTAGGTTTTTTAAATTAAGTACATAATACTCCCCAAAGTCATCTAACTCATAGATATTACCAGTCATATTAAGATTTGTATATTCTTTAAGAAGGAATCCGAAAACCCAAGCAAATATAATCGCACTAAAAAAAGAGGGAATACTCATCCCAATAGTACTTATGATTTGAATAAAATTATCGATAAATTTATCTTTATATATAGCAGATATAATTCCAAAAAATATGCCAATAAATATTGCGATAGTTATTGAGGAAACGGCCAGTACAAGCGTATTAGGAAGTGTATCTTTAATAATATCACTAACTTTTTTACCTTGTTTTGTAAATGAAGTTCTTAAATAAGGAAACTTGATTACCAAAAAAGATGATTTAGTTTCAAGAAGTTTGTAATGAGAATATTTATTGTTTTCTAAAAAAGTATAGTCAGTGTTTTTTTGGGAGTGAATTGAAATGGGCGATAAATCATTTAAGTATAACAAATACTGTTTACTAATGGGTTTATCAAAAGCGTATTTTTTTTTTATATTCAAAAGCTGTTCTGAATTCTCGTTTTGACCTAACATCATCTGAGCTGGATCACCGGGTAAGACACTAAATAAAAAAAAGATAACAGTTACAACCCCAAATAAAGTAATTATTGAATATAAAAATTTATTTAATAAATACATTAATGATTAATTAAATCAAGTGATTGAAAATCATTCCAATGAGTCTTTTGAATAATAGTTCCCTTGTGCAGTTTCAAAGCAGCAGGATTAGACCTCACTATTGTTTTAAGTGCAGTTTCATCACAGAAATAAAAATCAAGATCAACTAAAAATTTCGATTTAAAGTTATTTACATCTTCATTTCCTGACGCAGTAAGTCCAATGATTTTATAATTATTATCCATTGCTATACTCAATGATTCTTTTAAATCATCCATAGCCTCTGACTCCATTTTAGAGATGTTATAGAACACAAAAATTAAAAGTTTTTCTTCTTGCATTAAATCATCTGTATAATCAATATCATCTAATTCCATAGAAAAATCATGAATTGGTGGCTCATAGCCCTCTTCTAAAAGTTCGGTATCTACAGAAATGAAATCTCCTTCCACAGACGGAAAGCTCCCAGATGTAGAAATTATTTTTTTCTCTCCCTCAACATTAAATAGCCAATCATATCTAAATATAGCTTTCTTTGAATCCTCTGGGGTAATCATATTTTCAATGATATTATTACCTATTTTATATGGACGAAAATCTAATAGTGGTAAATGTGATAGTACTTGATTTACAATTAAGATACATATTACCAAAGAAATTACTGGAATGCTATATTGTAATTTATTAGTAAAAAGTGGTTTAATATATTTTAAACCTATCATTAATATGATTATAAATACTAGTAATATTATATCTTTTGTAAAGGACTCCCACGGAGTTAATTTTATAGCATCTCCAAAACATCCACAATCTGTAACTTTGTTAAAATAAGCTGAGTACCATGTTAAAAAGGTGAAGAATACTATCATTGCAAAAAGACTATAAATAGTAAATTCTTTTTTTAATCCAATTAAAAGAAAAACCCCAAGTAAAACCTCAACAACAACAATAAAAATTGCAAGAGGCAACACATATGGTAACAAAAAATCGATATTGAAAACAGTAGGCCCAAAATACTCTTCTAATTTAAATGAAAAACCAACTGGGTCATTAATCTTAATTAATCCTGAAAATATAAATAGAAGACCAACAAATAGTCTTGAAAAATTAACTAAATACTTCATATATTATTCTTTTAAATGTATTAAAGCAAATACTGCATAGTTTACTATATCTTGATAATTAGCATCAATTCCTTCGCTAACAAGTGTCTCTCCTTTGTTATCTTCAATTTGCTTTACTCTTAATAACTTTTGTAAAATTAAATCAGTCAATGAACTAACTCTCATGTCTCTCCATGCCTCTCCATAGTCATGGTTTTTATCAATCATTAAAGATTTTGTTTGTTCACTATGAACACTAAACAAATCCAATGATTCTTCTAAATTCAAATCAGGATGTTCTACTACCCCTTTTTCAATTTGTATTAAGGCCATGATTGAATAGTTAATAATACCTATAAATTCAGAATATTGACCTTCATCAACTTTCCTTGTATTATTTTGTTGCAGTCCTCTTATACGTTGTGCTTTTATAAATATTTGATCAGTTAGTGAGGATAATCTCAAAATTCTCCAAGCTGAACCATAATCTTTCATTTTTTTGGAAAAGAGTTCACTACATTGATTAATTACATAATCATATTGTTTTATAGTATTTTGCATAACTAAGATGAATTTTACGTAAATTTCGCTTAAATATTTATAAACTTCAAACATTCAATATTAAACTTTTAAAAGTTAGTAATTTTAAAATTATCATTAAATAAATATGAATATAAATTGTAAGGGAAAATTAATTGATATTTCATCTCCAAAGGTAATGGGTATTTTAAATCTTACACCTGATTCATTTTATGATGGAAACATGTTTAATAATAAAAAAACAATATTAAACCAGGTTGAAAAGATGATAATTGATGGAGCTTCCTTTATAGATGTTGGAGCTTATAGTTCTAAACCGGGAGCAACTCATGTTTCTGAAGATGAAGAAAAAAATAGAATTATTAAAACCGTTGAGTTATTGATTAAGGAGTTTCCTAACATAGTCTTATCGATAGACACTTTTAGAAGTAATGTTGCTGAGGAGTGTTTAAGTGCCGGTGCTTCAATAATTAATGATATAACTGCTAGTGAATATGATTCTAATATTTTAAAAATAGCATTTAAACATAATGCCCCATACATTATGATGCATATGAAAGGGATGCCAAAGGACATGATGAAAAACAATAAATATGATGATTTATTAAAAGATATTATATACTATTTTTCTAAAAAAGTTGCACACGCTAGAAGTAATAAAATCAATGATATAATTATCGATCCAGGTTTTGGTTTTTCTAAAGATATTGATCAGAATTATACCCTACTCAAAAATTTAAGTTTACTTAAATCTTTGAACCTACCAATTCTTGTTGGTCTATCTAGAAAATCAATGATATACAAATTACTAGAAACAACTCCAAAAAATGCATTAAATGGAAGTACTTCTCTAAACACAATAGCACTCATAAATGGAGCTTCTATATTAAGGGTTCATGATGTTAAAGAAGCAATGGAATGTATAAAGATTACAAACCAATTTAATAAACAATAATTATGTGTATATTTATCTCATAATGGATGTTTTTAAAGAAATATTAAACTTTTCTATAGTAGATTTTGCAGACGTTTTTTTAGTTGCACTTTTACTATACTCTTCCTACAAACTACTTAAAGGAACAGTTGCCATAAATATTTTCATAGGAATAATACTGATTTATTTCACCTGGAGAATCACTGATTTCTTAAATATGAAGCTACTTAGTATTATTATAGATGGCTTTATGAGTGTAGGTATTATTGCTCTTATTGTAGTGTTTCAACCAGAAATTAGAAAGTTCTTATTAATGATTGGGTCAACAAATATTTCAAAAAAAGGATCATTTATAAAAAAAATAAATTTCTTGAAAACTCAAGAAAATATTGCTACTGACATAAACGCTATTGTTAATGCTAGTCAAAACATGTCTGAATCTAAGACTGGAGCATTGATAATTATAGAAAGGAATAATAGTTTAAATTTTTTACTAGACACAGGAGATCAAATGAATATTTCTGTAACACAACCAATTCTTGAAAGTATATTTTTTAAAAATAGCCCTCTTCATGATGGAGCTATTATTATTGCTAATAATACTATAAAAGCAACTAGAGTTGTTTTACCTATTAACAACGATAATCAAATCCCTAATAGATTTGGGCTTAGACATAAAGCAGCAATAGGGATTACTGAAAAAACAGATGCACTCGCTATTGTTGTATCAGAAGAAACTGGGCATATATCATATATAAAAAACGGAGAATTTATTTCCTATGATAATCAAAATAAGTTAAGTGATCTAATACAAGAAGACTTGAACTAATTCGTCTTTTTTATATCAAACTGAACATCATATAATTTCTTATAGTATCCATCCATATTATTGATTAACTCTTTATGGGAACCCTGTTCAATAATATTTCCTGAATCCATTACAATAATATTATTGGCTTTTTTAACTGTCGCCAACCTATGTGCAATTATTAATGAAGTTCTGTTCTTAGTTATTTTTTCAATTGCTTTTTGAATAAGTAACTCAGAGGCAGAATCGATTGATGAAGTAGCTTCATCAAGGATTAGTATTTGAGGGTTAGAAACATATACCCTTAAAAAAGCAATTAATTGACGTTGACCAGAAGAGAGCATTATACCTCTTTCTTTTACATTATAGTAATAGTTATTTGGAAGACTCATAATAAAATCATGAACACCAATTTGCTTTGCAGCAAGCTTTACTTCTTCAATTGAAATACTCTCATTTTTTAAAGTAATGTTATTTAATATTGTGTCAGAAAATAAGAATACATCCTGCAGAACAATGCCAATATTTTTCCTGAGAGATGAAAGTTTATATTCTTTGATATTGAGTCCATCAATTGATATTTCGCCAGAATCAATCTCATAAAAACGAGAAAGTAAATTAATTACAGATGTTTTTCCTGCTCCAGTTGACCCAACTAAAGCTACAGTAGAACCTTTTTCAATATTAAAAGAAATTTTATTTAAGACCTGAACTTCCTTATCATATGAGAAATTCACATTATTGAAACTAACCTCCCCTTTAAACGTACTAACCGAAACTTCTCCTTCATCAATTATACTCGATTTAGTATCAATGACTTTAAAGACTCTCTCAGCTGCAACCATACCCATAAGTAAAGTGTTAAACTTATTGGCAATTTGATTTAATGGTCTAAACATCATAGGGATCATCATTATAAACGCAGTTAACTCTCCAATTGAAGCAGTGTTATCTTTTATAATACTTATACCTCCATACCAAACAACTACACCTAAAGTTACAGATGATAAAATCTCAGCTATTGGAAAAAAAATTGAATTATACCACACTGTTTTTAGCCATCCTTTTTTATGACGAGTATTAATGTTTTTAAAATTTTCTAGTTCTATATCTTCACGAGTAAATAATTGTAAAATTTTCATACCAGTAACTCTCTCTTGGACGAAAGAATTTAAATTGGATACTTCTGATCTAACTTCTTCAAAAGCTATTTTCATATACCTCTGAAATATTTTCGTTGCAAATAATATTAAAGGCAGAGTCAAGAAGACAATTAAGCTTAGTTCCCAATTCATGGTAGTCATTACTATTCCTACTATTAACATTTTTAAAATATCACTAAAAATCATAAAAAGACCTTGACCAAATATGTCAGAAATCCTTTCCATATCTGTTACAGATCTTGTTATTAGAACTCCAACAGACGATTTATCATAATACTTCATTTTAAAGTTAATAATATGATTGTAAAGTAGGACTCTAATATCTTTAACTACAGATTGACCTAACCAGCCTGCAAAATATATAAATAAATAGTTAGAAATTACCTCTAAAAGTAGTAGTATACCCATTATTATAATTAGTTGTAAAAATCCATCACTAAGTCCTAATGAGATATTTTCATCTAATATTTTTTCTAAAACTACTGGCCTAAGTGCTCCAAATACTGCAAGCCCAAAAACAGCCATTAATGAAAAAATAAATATATAATTATAAGGCCTAACGTAGTTTAAGAGCCTCTTGAATAAATAAGTATTTAATGTGTTTTCTTTTTTACTCATTGGATCTAATTTCTTTTGGATATTCAATATTTAATAAATACAAAGCATGAGCTGGAGCAGAGGGTCCAGCTTTAGTTCTGTCTTGAGAAATTAAAATTTCCTGAAAATAATCTAGGCTAATTTTTTTTAAACCAAGCTGAATCATTGTCCCAACGATTGCCCTTACCATATTTCTTAAAAATCTATTTGCCTTAATTGTAAATACTAACTTACCATGTTTAAATACCCATTGGGCATTAACTATTTCACAATTATATGTTTTTACATCAGTTTTTGATTTAGAAAAACATTTGAAATTAGTGTGAGATTTTAGAATAGCACATGCCTGATTCATTAAATCTACGTCCATTACATTATTAATAAAGTAACTTCTATTGATATTAAAAACATCTTTGTTTAACGAAATCTTATAGTTATATACCCTACTAATGGCATCAAACCTAGCATGAGAATCATCATTAACCTCATAAATGTCATTAATTGAAATATCTTTAGGTAAAAATGAATTCAAATCATAAATTAATTTACTTAAGTCTACAAGAAGGTTAGAATCAAAATGTGCACACATTTTAATAGCATGTACTCCAGAATCAGTCCTTCCTGCTCCAAAAATTTGAGTCTCTACCTTTGTCAAAAGACTCAATGCTTTTTCAATGCAACTTTGAACTGAAATAGCATTAGGCTGATTTTGCCAGCCATGGTAATTAGTACCATCATATGAAAGATCCATGAAATATCTCAAAACAAATCAATATTTTTGTTAGCGTAACAAATATAGAGAGATTAACTTGATAAAATAAAAATGAAAAAGATTCTTTTAATATCAGACACACATGGGTTTATTGACCAAAAAATAATTCAATATGCTAAGGAATCTGATGAAGTGTGGCATGCAGGAGATATTGGAGATATAAAGGTTACAGATGAATTAGAAAAGGTAACAAAACTAAGAGCAGTATATGGAAACATAGACAACAGTGGGATACGTGCGGAATATCCAGAAAACTTAAGATTTATATGCGAAGGTGTAAAAGTATGGATAACACATATAGGAGGATACCCCAATAGGTATTACCATAAAATTAAGGAAGAAATAAATAATAATCCTCCTGACATTTTTATCTGTGGACATTCACATATATTAAAGATAATAAATGATAAAAAACTAAATCTATTACATATAAATCCTGGAGCAATTGGTAACCAAGGGTTTCATCAGGTACGGACCATGGTAAGGTTTCAATTGGATGAAAGTAAAATAAAAAACTTAGAGGTAATTGAATTTAAAAGATAATAAATTACCTAATTCTATCGAGTGAAGAAACTAAATCTTGGTCTTTTTTAATAGATTTCAAAGCTGAATAAATTAAATAGTTACAAATAAAAGGATTGACTATTGCAGCATATAGTAAGATTTCAAAAATTAATGAAGGCATAATCTTAGTCAAGCCATTTAATGTAAAACCGAAATAAACTACAGTATATAAAGACATAAATAAACTTAAAAGAACCGATAACGCTGTAAGCTTAATTTGTGTAGGCCTGTGTTTAAATAAAAACAAGGCAAGTAAACAAATCAATGATATTAGAAGTGGAATAAATGAAGTAACAGACAAGAATAAATCTAGAAAAATTAGTGTGTTTTTGCTTGGGTTAAGTAAAGGCTCAAGACTCATAAGAATAGAATACCCTTCTTCGTACCATTTCAAACCAAAAAACCAATAAAGAAAATAAAACAAACTAGCTACAAATAGATAAACTGACTGAATCCTTTGAATCATTACAAATAATTTAAATTAAAAAATCAAAAATAGTAGTTTATCTACAAAAATAATCAATATTAAAAATAAAGTTGTATAATTGCATTAATGTTACTTAATTCTTACAAGTAATTAGATCAATACTTCAAAAAATATTTCAAAAATATACTTCCAAAATAAATTATTAATAAACATAAAAACAAAAAATGTTTGAAATTTCAAAATTAAAAGAATTAAAGCTACCTGAACTTCAGGAAATAGCACAAAAACTAAGTATATCTAAATTTAAATCATTAAAAAAATTAGATTTAGTATATAAAATTCTTGACCATCAAGCTGACAACCCTTCTGAGGAGTCAAAGACAACTAGTGAAGTAAGAAAACCAGTTAAAGCAAGAAAAGTTGTAGGAGAAAGAAAGGTCATAGGGGAAAGAAAACCTATTGAGCCAATAAAATCTATTGAAGACAAAAAAGCTGTTGAAGACAAAAAAGTTGATCATAAACCAATAGCTAAGAAACCTTTTGAAAAGAAAGAGGATCAAAAAAATAATGATTCTGAAGGGAAAGAGAATATAAAGGTTGAAAAAACTAACCCTCCTAGAAAAAAATCTAATACAGAGAATACCCCAAGACCAAGACCTCAAGCGAAACATGAAAATAATCGCTCTAATAATAAAGACAACGGCAATAAAGACAACAGAAATAGATACCGTGAACCAGAATTTGAATTTGATGCAATCATTGAGAGTGAAGGTGTATTAGATCTAATGCAAGACGGATATGGATTTTTAAGGTCTTCAGATTATCATTACCTGTCTTCTCCAGATGATATTTATGTGTCACAATCTCAAATTAGATTATTTGGATTGAAAAAAGGAGATACAGTACTAGGTAATGTAAGACCACCAAAAGAAGGTGAAAAATATTTTCCTTTAATTAAAGTAAGTAAGATAAACGGACTAGACCCTGAAGTAGTAAGAGATAGAGTTTCTTTTGAACATCTAACTCCTTTATTTCCAGAGGAAAAATTTAATCTTGCGGATAAAAGCAATACAATATCTACTAGGATTATGGATTTATTTTGTCCAATAGGAAAGGGACAAAGAGGAATGATTGTTTCTCAACCTAAAACAGGTAAAACAATGTTATTAAAGGATGTTGCAAATGCAATTGCAGCAAATCATCCAGAAGTATATCAGATGATACTTTTAATCGATGAAAGACCTGAGGAAGTTACTGATATGCAAAGAAATGTTAAAGGAGAAGTAATAGCTTCAACATTTGACAAAGAAGCTCATGAGCATGTTAAAATCGCGAATATAGTTTTAGAAAAAGCAAAACGTTTAGTAGAGTGTGGTTATGATGTTGTAATACTTCTAGATTCTATTACTAGACTAGCTCGTGCTTATAACACAGTTCAACCAGCATCAGGTAAAATATTAAGTGGTGGTGTAGATGCTAATGCATTACACAAGCCAAAAAGATTTTTCGGAGCTGCTAGAAATATAGAAAATGGTGGTTCTTTATCCATTATTGCAACAGCATTAACTGAAACAGGTTCAAAAATGGATGAAGTTATTTTTGAAGAATTCAAAGGAACAGGAAATATGGAGCTTCAATTAGATAGAAAAATATCTAACAGAAGAATATTCCCGGCAATTGATTTAACATCTTCTAGTACTAGAAGAGATGATTTATTGTTAGATGCGAAAACTATTCAAAGAATGTGGGTTATGAGAAAGTATTTAGCAGATATGAATCCTGTAGAAGCAATGGAATTTATTAATGGTAGATTTAAACAAACTCTTAATAACGAAGAATTCCTTATCTCAATGAATGGATAAGAGTTAGTTCTTTTCAAAAAAATGCAAAAAAAAACCAACAAATAAATTTGTTGGTTTTTTTTATATAAAATTAATTACTATAACGAAGCAATGTGCTTTGTCATATTAGACTTTAAATTAGAAGCTTTATTATTATGTATAACATTGTTTTTAGCCAGTTTATCAATTAAAGAGATAATACTAGGTAAAGTTTTTTGAGCTTCTTTCTTAGCAGTTAATTCACAAAACTTTTTAATAGCATTTCTAGTTGTTTTATGCTGATACTTATTTCTAAGACGTTTTGATTCATTACTTCTTATTCTTTTTATAGAAGATTTATGATTTGCCATAATTGTTGTTTTTTAAGTAATTAAATACTTATTATTATAATTTGTAGCCCGTAGGGGAATCGAACCCCTCTTACCAGGATGAAAACCTGGCGTCCTAGCCGATAGACGAACGGGCCCTATTTTTATACACTACTGTTAGTAATCAATAAAAGTATTGCGCGTGCAAAAATACAACTATTTTTAAATGTTGCAACTTCTAACAGATTTTTTTGAAAAAATTATTAGTAAGCTTTAGCAAAAAGGACTCTTTGATCTGATTTTTCTCCAGAAAAAACACATTTCCCTTCGGACTTATCATTATCTAATGGAATACATCGGATTGTTGCCTTTGTAAATTCCTTTATTTTATTTTCTGTTTCGGCTGAACCATCCCAATGTGCTGAGACAAAACCACCTTTATTGTTTAAAACATCCTTAAACTCTTCAAAAGAATTTACTTCAGTGGTATGCTCAATTCTAAATTTATTAGCTTTAACGTACAAGCATTGCTGGATATCTTCTAGTATTTGAGGTATTTTTTCATTGATAGAGTCTATAGAAATTGAATTTTTAGAGTAATCATCTCTTCTTGATAACTCAACAGTATTATTTTCTAAATCTTTAGGACCAATAGCAATTCTTAAGGGAACTCCCTGCAGTTCGTGTTGTGCAAACTTAGCTCCCGGTCTGTAAGTGTCTCTACTATCAAACTTCACCGAAATATTACTTTTTTTCAGGTCTTCAATTATTTTATTAGCTAAAACTGAGATTTTATCAAATTCTGAATCAGTTTTGTATATAGGAACAATAACCACCTGAAAAGGCGCCAAATTTGGAGGTAAAACAAGTCCTTTGTCATCACTATGAGTCATTATAAGAGCACCCATTAACCTTGTAGAAACACCCCATGAAGTTGCCCACACATAATTTAATTTACCTTCCTTGTTAGTGAACTTGACATCAAATGCTTTAGCGAAATTTTGACCTAAAAAATGAGAGGTTCCTGCTTGAAGAGCTTTTCCGTCCTGCATTAAAGCTTCAATACAATATGTTTCTTCAGCTCCAGCAAATCGTTCACTTTCTGACTTTAAACCTTTTACAACTGGCATAGCCATGAATTTTTCTGCGAAATCAGCATAAACAGAATTCATTTTTTCTGCTTCAACAAGAGCCTCGTTTTTAGTCTCGTGCGCTGTATGTCCTTCTTGCCATAAAAATTCAGCAGTTCGTAAAAAGAGCCTAGTTCTCATCTCCCATCTCACCACGTTGGACCATTGATTAATTAATATAGGAAGATCCCTATAGGACTGAATCCATTTTTTGTAAGTACTCCATATAATAGCTTCACTAGTAGGTCTAACTATCAACTCTTCTTCAAGTTTAGCTTTTGGGTCTACCCTTAACTTACCTTTATTATCAGGATCGTTTTCTAATCTATAGTGTGTAACAATAGCACATTCTTTAGCGAAACCTTCTGCATTTTTTTCTTCAGCTTCAAATAAACTTTTTGGAACAAAAAGTGGAAAATATGCATTTTGATGACCAGTTTCTTTGAACATTCTATCTAACTCTGCTTGCATTTTTTCCCATATGGCATACCCATAAGGTTTGATTACCATACAGCCTCTAACAGCAGAATTTTCTGCTAAATCAGCTTTTACAACTAATTCATTATACCATTTTGAATAATCTTTTTCTCTTGAAGTAAGGTTTTTGCTCATTCTTTCGTAAATTGTGGCACAACTATTGCAATGTAGTAGTTGTAAGATTTTTTTTTACAAAACTAATTAATTTTAATTAGTTCAACAATTAAATACTTTTTGATATGCAATTATACTATTTTTCTAACCCAATTAGATCATTTTTAAACATATTTATTTTAATCGGTTTAACTGGTTGCGGAAGCTATCAGAATTCCAGTGTTATGACCGAAGATATTTATGAGACAGATAAGGTTGTTGCTACTCAAGTTATTGAAGTTCAGCAATTACCAAATTCTCAAAATATATTTTACAAAAATGCATTTAGCGAGAAGTCAAAAGAGTATGAGTTAGTAAAGGCTGAAAATGATATTTTATTTACTGAAGCTGAACAGTATACAGATGCTAACACAGATAATGATTCAACTGATGTCAGTTATGGACCTTGGGGAGATAATAAAACAAATGTGACTATTAATATGCTAGGTGGACGCTCCATGTATAGTATTCGTGGTTCAAGAAGTAATTATCCTTCATGGATGATGAATTCCGGATATGGTTATGGTAATGTTTTCGGATATGGCTTAAATAGTTGGGGTTATGGCTATGATATGTACTGGGCTAAACCTTATTGGAATAATTTTCATAATGGCTTATTTTATCCTTATTGGAATAATATGGGATATGGATATGGTGGATACGGTTATGGTGGATACGGTTATGGATATGGTTTTGGGTACGGATACGGACAATCCAATAACTTTTACAGAAACACTAACGTAGCTTATGTTTCAGGCAGAAGAGGTTCGACAGCCTTAGCTGGTAGATCTTCTAGTTTTAGTAGTAGAGTTTCAAAAAATAATTACGCTAGCCAATCTAGAATTAGTGATAATATGATAAACTCAAATTTGAGAGATAGAACCTCAAGAGTGGAAAAGCTAAACCAAACCTTAGCCACTAAACCTAATTACAACAGTAATACTCCTAGTGCTAATAGACCTTCAAATGCTAAACCTAGTAAATGGAAGCCGGCAAATTCAAATAACAATACTAAGCCTAGCTATAATAATTCTAAACCTAGTAAAGACTCTAAGCCTAGCTATAACTCTAGACCTAGTTACAATTCTAAACCTAGCAATAACTCTAGACCTAGCATGAACTCATCAAGCCCATCAAGAGGTGGAAACTCTAGTTCTTCTAGTTCTTCAAGAGGAGGGAAAATCGGCGGTAACTAACAAAATAATTTAAAAAAATGAATAAAATTATTATCTCTCTAATATTTATTTTTGGGGTTGGACAAATTATGTCTCAAAATATAAATGATGCACTTAGGTATTCTTCTGATAACGTAGAAGGTTCTGCTAGGTTTTCTGCAATGTCGGGCGCATTCGGTGCGCTTGGTGGAGAACTATCAGCCATAAGTATTAACCCTGCAGGTTCAGCCATTTATAACAAAGGGGTAGTTTCTTTGTCATTTTCAAATAATTCAATTACAAATGATAGTGATTTACAAAACAATTCTCTTAATAGCGTAATGCAATCTAATATATCCAAAAAAAGCAATCTCAATCTTAACCAGATTGGGGCAGTACTTGTTTTTAATAATATTGAAGAAAAATCAAAATGGCGAAAAATAGCTATTAGTTTAAATTACGAACAGACCAGTAACAACTTTAATCAGTTTCAGACTTCTGGGATAAACTCCAATGGTATAGATAGTTATTTTTTATCATATGCAAATGGATTAGCTTTTGATCAAATATCTGCGTTTGAGGGAGAAACAATAACTCAGGCTTATAGCGAAATAGGCAGCTCATATGGCTATGCTAATCAGCAAGCGTTTTTAGGATATGAGTCATTTATTATTGATCCAGAGGAAATAGATAACCCAAATAACACTTCGTATTACTCTAACGTAAATAATACAAATAGCTCGGGCTATTATCAGGATTATTATTTTAAGTCTAGAGGCTACAATGGTAAACTAAGTGCAAATATTGCATTTCAATATTTGGACAATCTTTATTTTGGCATGAACTTAAATAGCCATTTCATTGATTATGACCAAGCTACATATCTACAAGAAACAACAGCTACGAGTGATTCACCTGCACTTGGATTATCAATTGATGAAATTAATTTTGAAAATAATTTATCTGTCTTAGGTGAAGGTTTCTCCGTACAAATTGGTGCTATTGCTAAAGTAAACGATTTATTAAGACTAGGTGTATCTTACGACTCACCTACATGGTATACAATTACTGAAGAAACTTCTCAATACCTAGCTACTTCAAGAAGTGAAATAAGTGAAGCTGAAGCTCCTGTAGTTGGAATTGAACAAGTTTTAAATCCTAATGTGATTAATATTTTTGAAGATTATAAATTACAAACACCTTCAAAAATTACTGGTAGCGGAGCACTAGTGTTTAAAAAAATAGGTCTTATAAGTTTTGATTACTCTGTTAAAGACTATAGCTCTATTAAATTTAAACCAACTAATGAACCCTATTTTATTGAACAGAATAATTTAATTTCAAACTCATTAAATAAAACTATAAGTTATAGAATTGGGGCTGAGATACTTCAAGATAGAATGTCATATAGAGCTGGTTATAAATTTGAGGAAAATCCGAGAGGACTTTCTAGTCATGACTTAACTGGATTTTCTTTTGGACTAGGATATAAAATAAATAACAGCAGAATTGATCTTTCCTTTGAAAAATTCAACCTTAAAAATACACATCAGATGTATGATGCTGGCTCTTTAGGGAATATTAATTTAGACACTAGTAATTCAATTATTAAACTTTCCGTTGTTTCCATCTTGTAATAAATAATAACTTTGAAAAAGATATTTACTGTGTTTATACTTATCACAATTAGCTGTTCTGATGAGAATGATGATTCTACATGTTATGACGAATCATTAACTAACGAAAACCCTTGTACTGCAGAGTACATGCCTGTTTGTGGATGTGATGATATTACATATGGAAACTCATGTGAAGCCTCTAATAATGGAATTCTTTTATGGGATGAAGGCCCGTGTAATTAAGTGTGAATTAGTTTACTAGATTCTCTTTAGCTACAACTATTACTTTATTGATATCACGATGCCTAAATGTCTATTAAATTGATCACAAACAATATCATTATTTTTCGTAGTTGTAAGTAACTCAAAAACACAGCTTGTATGCATTTGTTGTTTTAAAATCTCAAGATTGTGTTCTTTAATCACCCTCATTACCTTATTCATTAGCAAGTAATCAAATTTGAGCTGGATTTTAATAGTTATCTCTTTAGTTATAATTGTATTGGATTCAATAGTGAGTTTTGCACATTCCTTATATGCAGACACTAATCCACCTACACCTAGTTTGGTTCCTCCAAAATACCGAACAACAACAATTAGAATATTAGTTAAGTCGAAAGATTGTATTTGTCCATATATAGGTATGCCAGCACTATTACGAGGCTCTCCATCGTCATTTACACGATATACTAAATCTTGTACTCCAATTTGATAGGCATAACAAAAATGTCGAGCACTGTGGTGCATTTTTTTTAAAGAGTCTATACTAGATTTTACAGATTCAATATCTGAAATAGGAAATGCATAGCCATAAAACTTACTTTGTTTTTCTTTTAGTAAGCATTCAGACTTTATATCAATTGTACGATATGTGTTTTTCATTACTACTTTTATAAGTAATCACAAATATTATTCCTTTAAGTTGTTATCTTTTCAGGCTAAAGTGTCCTGTAAATTCTTTGATTAGGGAGTCATCGTCTCCGAATATAACATCGAGTCTTATAGTAAACCAGTAATCACTAGCAGGAAGATTCT
>JAPKAF010000050.1 GCA_028825365.1 Flavobacteriaceae bacterium
CCATTTAATATCCGAACTCCAAAAAATATTTTTTTCTCCTTTTCTAGATCTTTCAATCATTTCTGAGATTTCTTCATAGGTAGAAACAGGAACCCTTTCTGAGTAATCTTTATAGTTTTTAATCGAGTCAAAACCGTAGAGCTTTCCAATTGAAGTATTTTTTGCAGAACTCAGAAGTTTTAATAGTAGTTCATTTTGAACTTCGTTTGGATATTTAAGAAACAATTCTATTTGATGAATCCTTTTTTTTAAAAACCAAGAGGTTATAGAATTTATAAAAGGATTTACCATTTTTTCATATATTTATAGAATACTAAAATTAGTTTTTTTTTCATGAAATTTCAAGGTGTAATTAGAAAAATGCAGAGTGAGTTTAAAAGCCCGATAAAATATTATCTTGAATTTGAAGATGATTTTATCTGCCTGAATGATTTACTCGATAAAGAAGTCTCCATTAAGTTCCTACACTACTTTTGTTTGAGTTGTGAAAAAGAAAAAGAAATTTTTAGACAAGGGTATTGTAAAAACTGTTTTTTTGAACAAGCTCAAGCTGGAGACTGGATTATTAAGCCAGAGTTAAGTACGGCTCATCTAAATATAGCAGACCGTGATTTAGACTATGAAAAAAGAGTTCAATTACAGCCTCACATTGTTTATCTAGCTAATACTGGTCAACTCAAAGTTGGAGTAACTAGGAAAACTCAAGTCCCTTACAGATGGATAGACCAAGGCGCGCACCAAGCTGTTGAGTTAGTTGAAGTTCCTAATAGATATTTAGCTGGGATTACAGAAGTTGCTATAAAGGACTTTATAAGCGATAAGACTAATTGGAGAAAAATGCTTACTAGTAATAACAATGATCTAGATATAATGTCTTGTAAAGAAGAGATGAAAAAACATATTCCTAAGGAAACTTTACAATACTATATTGATGGTGATACTAAAACAGATATAAATTTTCCTGTTAATGAATTTCCTGTAAAACCATTGACTCAAAAACTTGTTAAAACAAAAGAAATTAAAGGGACACTAAAAGGAATTAAAGGCCAATACCTAATATTTGAAGAAAACAAAGTTTTCAATGTTAGATCTCACGAAGGTTTTGTTGTGGAAATCTCATTTTAGTAAATTAATCTATATTAATTTCTTCATTTACTTTTAAGTTAAACTTCTTTCTAAATAAATACACTCCCAGGTATAAAAATGGAGTATCGATTAAAGCGATCAGTATTTTGAATAAAAAACCAGAAATTAATAATCCTGTAAACTGATCCCATTTCAAGACTTCAAATAAACATAGAAGAAATGTTATTGTAAAAGTGTCCACGAATTGTGAGAAAAAAGTTGAAAAATTATTTCTTAGCCATAACATCCTACCATTAGTTAAGTTTTTCCAGAAATGGTAAATACGTATATCAATAAATTGAGCTAATAAGTAGGTTATCATACTGGCAAAAACAGCAATTATTGTGCTTCCAAATACTTTTGAAAATAACACATCACCAACAGGTGAATCTACAATTGCAGGAAGAGAATCTGCAACGGAAATTATTATTATAGAAAAAATAGAAGCAAAGATACCAACGGTAACCATTTGATTGGCTTTTTGCTTGCCGTAAATCTCACTGATTAAATCAGTAATTAAAAATGTAATGGGGTATGGTAGAATACCTACTGATAGAATAAACAGATCTACACCAAATACTTGCATATCAAATGGGTGCCAATAAAAAAACTTTTGAAAAATTAAATTTGAAACAACTAGAGAAGTGATAAAGAGTGCGCCAAGAATTAGATAAATCTTTTGTGCAAGTAATTTGTTTTCTACTGTCATTAAACTTAAATATTAATTGAAGTAAATATAACAATTTGAATTTCTTTTTGTTTAATTTGTAATCGTGAAATCTTTTAAAAAATATCATATTTCTATTGGATCCAATATTGGAGATAGATTGCAAAATATTCAAAATGCAATCGATCTAATACATTTAGAAATTGCTATAATTAGATCTATATCTCCAGTTTATAAAACTGCTGCTGTTGGTTTTAAAGGAGACTATTTTTATAATATCTGTATTTCATTTTTCTCTAATGAAGAGCCTAATGATACATTGCAAAGTTTACTTAATATTGAAAATAAACTAGGTAGAAAAAGAAGTCAAAAAAACGAGTATGAATCTAGAGTTATTGATCTTGATATTATTTTAATCGAAGATGAGATTATAAATAATAACACCTTAACTATACCGCACCCTTTGATGCATGAAAGAGAATTTGTTTTAGCTCCTTTAAATGATATTGACCCTAATGTAAATCATCCAATACTTAATAAAAATTCATTGGAGTTGTTAAGCCTATGTGATAATAATAAGCTACAACGATTAGATGAAACTTTATCTAACCCAAAAGATAAATTCGATGTTTCTAAGTTTAAATATATTGCTATTGAGGGTAATATTGGAGCTGGTAAATCCTCATTAGCTAAAAAAATTGCTATAGATTTTAACTCAAAATTAATTTTAGAACGATTTTCAGATAATCCTTTTTTACCAAAATTCTATAAAGAACCAGATAGGTATGCTTTTACCTTAGAGATGTCCTTCCTTGCAGAAAGATACCAGCAAATAACAGATGACTTATCTCAACTAAATATTTTCAATGATTCTATTGTAAGTGATTACGATATATATAAATCACTAATTTTCTCTAAAATAACTCTAAGTGAAGATGAGTTTGCACTATATAGAAAGCTATTTTTCTCCATGTATAAAGACATACTAAAGCCAGATTTATATATTTATTTAAATCAAAATATTGATAGATTAAAAGAAAACATAAAGAAAAGGGGTAGAGACTATGAACAAGATATAGATAAGAGCTATTTAAAAAATATTAACTCTGGATATCTAGACTTTCATAAAACTCAAAGTGATCTGAATATTAAAATAATCGATATAAACGATATGGATTTTGTCAATAATCGAATTGATTACTTATCTATACTAAGTTCTATCTGCGAATAATTAAATCTACTTATAAACAGAGCTCCATAGTAGGATTCCTACGCTAACAGAAATATTTAAAGAATGCTTTGTTCCTAACTGAGGTATTTCAATAACATTATGACTTTGATCAATAACCTCCTGTGAAACACCTTTGATCTCATTTCCAAAAACTAAGGCATACTTTTTATCTTTTGTAAATATGTATTCATCTAGTTTAGTGGATCCCTCACATTGTTCGATAGACAGAATCGTAACTCCTTCTTCTTTTAATTCATTCACCAGTTCTACAGTACTAGCTTTGTATTCCCAATCTACTGACTCTGTACTACCTAGAGCGGTTTTGTTTATATCCTTATGAGGGGGTATTGCTGTAATGCCACACAGGAATATCTTTTCGACTAGAAATGCGTCACTAGTTCTAAAGACACTTCCAATATTATTTAAACTTCTAATATTATCCAGAATTACAATCACAGGACTTTTATCAGTCTCTTTAAACTCCTTGGGACTAATTCTATTAAGCTCACTATTTTTTAATTTCCTCATTCTAGAAAAATAATTTAGAATATCTTCTTTTTAATGTCTTTTTAAAAAAATAAATATTAGTTACATTAGCACTGCGTGATAATATATCAGTAAAAATAAATATTTAAAACTACTCTACGTTGTCTAAAACAGTAAAAAAAATAACTCCATTAATGAAGCAATATAATGCTATCAAGGTAAAATACCCTGATGCATTATTATTATTTAGAGTGGGAGACTTTTATGAAACCTTTGGACAGGATGCAATTAAAACTGCTAAAATATTAGGTATTATCTTAACCAAAAGAGGTGCTGGTAGCTCAAGTGAAACGGAGCTTGCAGGTTTTCCACATCACTCACTAAACACATACCTTCCTAAGCTTGTTAAATCTGGTTTAAGAGTCGCTATCTGTGACCAATTAGAAGATCCTAAGCTTACCAAGAATATTGTAAAAAGAGGAGTTACAGAGCTTATAACACCTGGCTTGGCTATTATTGATGAAGTATTGTCTCCTAAGACTAATAATTTTTTGGCAGCTATAAGCCTAGGCAAACAAATTGGTATTTCTTTTTTAGATGTTTCCACAGGAGAATTTTTAATATCCCAAGGAACTAAAGAAGAAGTAGATAAGCTTCTTCAAAACTTTAACCCTAGTGAAATATTAGTCTCTAAGCAGAAAAAAGATATTTTTTCCTCTGAGTTTAGTTATCCATATCAATTATTTTATTTGGAAGATTGGGTATTTCAACATGATTTTGCAATTGAATCACTTTGCACTCATTTTAAAACAAAAAACCTTAAAGGTTTTGGTGTCGAAAACATGAATGATGGTGTGATAGCTGCTGGTGCTATAATGCACTATTTAAGCGAAACTCAACATCAAAAAATCAATCATATAACTTCTTTAAAGCGAATACCAAAAGAAGATTACGTATGGATGGATAGATTCACAACAAGAAACCTAGAGCTTTTTTATTCTAATAATATCAACGCAGTTACACTAATTGATGTAATAGATAAAACAATCTCTCCAATGGGGGGAAGACTGCTTAAAAGATGGCTAGCACTTCCATTAAAAGATACTAAGGAAATAAACAAACGCCATGAGGTTGTTAAGTTTCTAATAGAAGATTTAGATTCATTAAATCAGATACAGCACCATGTTAAGCTAATTGGTGATATAGAAAGATTAATTTCTAAAGTAGCTACTTTTAAGATTAGCCCAAGAGAAGTTATTCACCTAAAAAATTCTCTTGAAGCAATTATTCCAATTAAATCCATAGCTGAAAAATCTATTAATTCTTCCGTAAAAGAAATTGGATTAAACTTAAGTAATTGTGATAAGCTACGAGACCGAATAAAGGAAACTCTTCTGGAAGAGTCACCAGTAAATATTCTAAAAGGAAATTCTATTTCCTCTGATTATTCTGAGGAATTAAAAGAATTAAGAAGTATTGCTTTTTCAGGAAAAGAAGTATTGGATAAAATGCTTGTTAGAGAAAGTGAAGCTACAGGTATTACATCTCTTAAAATTGCTTCAAATAATGTATTTGGCTATTATATAGAGGTAAGAAATACACATAAAGATAAGGTTCCAGAGCACTGGATTAGAAAGCAAACATTAGTTAATGCAGAAAGGTATATCACAGAAGAACTAAAAGAGTATGAATCAAAGATACTTGGTGCTGAGGAGAAAATAATGGCTCTAGAAATTGAAATTTTCAATAATCTAGTTCTTTGGATGGGAGAGTTTATTCAGGAAGTTCAAAATAATTCATTCTTAATAGCAAAACTAGATTGTCTTTCAGGATTTAGTCAACTAGCAATAGAGAATAACTACTGTATGCCGTTAATTGATGACTCTTACGACTTAGATATTAAAGAAGGAAGACATCCTGTTATCGAAAAACAATTAAAGGCTCATGAATCTTATATTCCTAATGATGTCTTTTTAGATAGTGATAAGCAACAAATTATAATGATTACTGGGCCTAACATGTCTGGTAAGTCTGCTATTTTACGACAAACAGCTATAATTGTCCTAATGGCTCAGATGGGTAGCTTCGTTCCTGCAAAATCGGTAAGAATGGGTTGGTTTGATAAAATATTTACAAGAGTAGGAGCAAGTGATAATATTTCTATGGGGGAATCTACTTTCATGGTAGAAATGAATGAAACAGCATCTATATTAAATAATATTTCAGCTAGAAGTCTAATATTACTAGATGAAATTGGTAGAGGCACAAGTACTTATGATGGAATATCTATAGCCTGGGCTATTAGTGAGTTTTTACATGATAATATATCTAAGCCAAAAACCCTTTTTGCGACTCATTATCATGAGTTAAATGAAATGACGTCCTCTTTTAAGCGAATAAAAAACTTTAATGTTTCTGTAAAGGAAGAAAAAAACGATGTTCTGTTTTTAAGAAAATTAGTTCCTGGTGGTAGTGAGCATAGCTTTGGAATACATGTTGCGAAAATGGCAGGAATGCCAAATCAAGTATTGAAAAAAGCCCATCAGATTTTAAAAAAATTAGAAAAGTCCCATTCTAATGAAGAATTAACAGGGAAGGTGAAGTCTATAAAAGATGATCATCAGTTACAATTCTTCAACTTAGATAACCCAATTTTAGAAGAATTAAAAGAAGAGATTTTAAAAATTGACATTAATTCCCTAACTCCAGTTGAGGCATTAATTAAGCTTAGCGAACTTAAAAAAAAGATAGATAATTAATAAGTGCTTATTTTTTTAAAAAATACTTTGCTATTATAAGAATTGTATTAAATTTGCACCCGCACCATTTAGGTGTTCGTTCATTAAAAAAACTGCGAAAGTAGCTCAGGGGTAGAGCATCACCTTGCCAAGGTGGAGGTCGAGGGTTCAAATCCCTTCTTTCGCTCTGATAAAATATAATGCTGAAGTGGTGGAATTGGTAGACACGTTGGACTTAAAATCCAATGGACTGTAAGGTCCGTGCGGGTTCAAGTCCCGCCTTCAGTACAAAAGGGGTTAATCTTTAAGATTAACCCCTTTTTTTATTGGTTTAAGTTAACTTATCTAATAATTAATTTAGATATTTTACTTTGTCCATTAATTGTCACATTTACTAAATAAATTCCAGAGCTTAAAACACTGAC
>JAPKAF010000086.1 GCA_028825365.1 Flavobacteriaceae bacterium
TGCTGATGTTATTATGAATTGTGAGGATGCAGCCATTTATTAGTCAATTATTAAACAAAAATAAAAATTAAAAACTATGAAAACTATTAAAAATTTATTAAAATTGACCGGTGTATTAATTCTTACTGCTAGTTGTTCAGAGGATAACATGATTGAGGGAGACACGGCTGTAACAATGAGAAATTTTGTTCAAGTGGATGCAGGGTCTGATTTATCTCAAACAGGAGAAATTAAAAGGATATCTCATGAGGTATCGGATAATTTGAATTCAACCGTTTTTAAGGTGGAGGAAGGGCAAATGGTTCCTTGCGATGATTGCAACATAGATGACTTCGAGATTAGCCGAGTATTCCTTAAACAAGGAATGTTGTCAGAAAACCACACCTTCTTGTATCAAAATAACTCCACTACAAATGCAACCCATACGTTTACAGGTGAAGATATTATTGGTATTGATATGAATTACAATGGCGAATATGTGCGAATGAGTGATATTGATGTGTTTAGCGAAGAATATCGTGAACAATATTATTCATCTTTAGGTGAACTAGGTGTAGGGGTATTTGCCAATGAAAGCACAGGGATGACATCGGCTGTTTATAATTTTCCTATTCTGAGTAACGAAGATGATCCGGGAAATTCTTTATCGGGAATGTGGATGAGAATTGTGCTAGACTTTAACTAAGGTTTGTAAATTGGGGGTATAAAAAACAGCATATTTTTTGGCGTTATATTTGAAATGATAAAACATAGATTATGAAAAAATTATTATTACCATTATTCTTTGCTCTTTTTGTTATGGGTTGTGACGATGACGGTGAAAATTTGCCAGCACCATATTATTCAATAGAAGGTAAATGGATTTGGTCTTCTTTTTCAATAAATGATGGTATGTTTATTTATGAAGATGGTATACGTTACACCTATTACTGGGACGGTGTTACTCCTTATGAACAACTTCAAGAATTATTTAATTCATTTGAGGCGGGAGATGGGAATCACATACCAGAAACTAATAATTATACATATGACAATGATATCCTAACGGTTGATTTAAATTTTGGTAATGAATTAGTTACTCCTATTACATTTGAATGTGATGGTGGGGAAGCAATTTTTGAAACGCCAGAATATAGCTTATTTAGATTAAATTCTGACTGCGAATAAACCATAGGCATATCTTCTTCTTTTAATTCAGAGTGTTCGATTAAGAGTTAATAGTTTTTACTTAAACTTTCTGAAGAAGATATGGTATGGTTAATAAAGTACTATAAAGTGTACAATAAATAAAAAAGGGAACTACATATCTTCTTCTTTTAATTCAGCTACTTCTAAATCTCGTAAATAGATTAAGCTTACATTTATTATATTTGAGACACTTAAAAAAAACCAGGTTGAAAAAGCTACTAATTATTTTATTATTTATTCCACTAATCTCTTTTGGGCAAAATAAAAAAAATGACACTATACAGAAAACACAAAACATTAAGCTCAATTACAAACCACTAATAATTCCAAGTGTTTTAGTCGGATATGGAATAATAGGCATTGAAAACGATGCATTAAAACTATTTAATTATGAAATACAAGAAGAGTTAAAAGAACATATAGATAATAAGTTCAAAATTGATGATGTTTCTCAGTTTGTTCCTTTTTTATCTGTATATGGTTTAAATGCCCTTGGAATTAAAGGAAAAAACAATTTTAAAGACAGGACAATAATTTTGGGAACAGCATATTTGATTATGGGTTCAACTGTTGCTGGAATGAAAAAGTTGACCGCAATTGAACGACCAGATGGTTCGGATAAATTTTCATTTCCTTCAGGCGGTACAGCAACAGCTTTTATGGGAGCAGAGTTTTTATTTCAAGAATATAAAGACGTATCAATTTGGTATGGAATCTCGGGATATTTAGTTGCTACCGGAACTGGTTTTTTAAGAATGTATAACAATAGACATTGGTTTACAGATGTTGTTACTGGTGCTGGAATCGGAATTTTAAGCACTAAAATTGCTTATTGGATTCATCCGCTTGTAAAAAAAACTTTATTTAAAGATAAAAAAGAGATTAGCGGATTAGTTATGCCTTTTTACAACGGAAAAGAATACGGACTAGGTTTGTCAATGTCGTTCTAAAGAAATAGCGAGACACAATACAACATATAATT
>JAPKAF010000051.1 GCA_028825365.1 Flavobacteriaceae bacterium
TTCATTTTCCTGTCTAAGACTAAGGTATCAGTTTTTTTTGTTTTTTGCCTTTAATTTTATTACACTTGGTTTAGATTCTTTTATAAAATTAGATGTATAAATAATATGATAACCTTTATTTTTCTAAAAATGAACTAATACTACTTTTTATTAATTCACCTACACCCGGCGTATAACCGGCAAGGGTAAACACTACATTTGAATTTTTATCTAAAACTATATGAGTGGGAAACGTATCTGCTTGCAACTTTTTCGTTACATAATCCTGAGAGTCAGGCACAATGTTGTAATTAAAAACGTGAGTCTCTAAAAACTTATTTAACCGAGGACCTTTTTCATCCAGAGCTAATGCTAAGAATAAAACAGCATCATTATTTTCATATTCCTTTACCAATTTATTTAATTCTGGCATTTCTACAATACAAGGTGCACAGCTTGTAAACCATAAGTTAATGACTACCACTTTCCCTTTAATATCCTCAGGTGTGTATGTGTTTCCTAAAATATCTTTAAACACGAAATCAGGCAATGGTTTACCTTTTAATGCTGCGTCAAAACTTGCTGACTCGTTCTGATAAGTCTCCATCATTTCTTGCAATTCTTGTTGGGTCAATTTTGTTAGGTAAGCCAATTTAAAAACGTCATTATTAGTAACAAATGCCTCAACCTTGTACATTCCACTTTTAAATTTTTCTTCGGCCTCTTTAGGGGTTAATTTTTTATTACCACTATCGTAAAAAGCATAGTTTTCATTATCAAAACGAATTTTTCTTGACATAAATTCTTCACTACTGACTTCAATCAGTCCTTCTGAATAAATTTTAGTTTCAATTGATACTTTTTTAGGAAAAACAATAAGTTGAATTACCATCTTGTCATCTGCATAAATTTTTGTTTCTGGATCCATCAATGAATACTGAAGTTTAGATTGAAATTCATCTAAACTTAGAAATTGTCCATTTTCAAAACCTTTGACATCTTCTCTCATCTTGACTACACCCGCAAGATCCATAATAGTAACCTCATTTAAGGATGATTTTAGACTATCTAATTTTTGTAGGGTAGCTGAGGAGTTCTGAATCTGGGCATTTATAGATGAAATAGAAATAATTTGCAAGACTACGAACAGTACAGATAATTTTTTTAAACTTTTTAATTTAATCATTTTTTAATTTATTTTTAATTAGAATAAGCGTTTGGATTAGGCTATTTAAGAGAAGCTAGATGTTTGACAACAAATAAAAGTTAGAATAATTTTTATTAAGTTATTCACTTTTTCTTTTTGTCATTCTGTAAGGAAACTTTGCATAAATAGAGCGCTTAGCAAAACGACTTAGTTTAGGGCTATTGTACATTTTAACATAGACCTGTTTGGTTACTCCAAAATACTCATAAGCAGAGCCGTCCGTATAGGAGATTTCAAGAAGTAGACCTTTATGGACATATTCAGCGATAGAAGAATTAGTTATAGTATCATTGTAGTTGTCTAAATTTAATGCTTTTGTTTCAGGAGCCATACTTACTAAAAAATGATACCCATCAATAATTTTTCGACTCTTTACCTCTGCCTCTTCTCTCAAGACATCTCCATCTTGAAATTTATCGGGATGCCACTCTTTAACTAAATTACGGTAACTCTTTTTTAAGGTTTTTAATTCAATTTCATTTTCAACCCCAAAGAGTTTCTTGTATTCATTTATACGTTTCATAATGTTTTTTTAAATCCAGTTTAATTTTTTGACTGTCAAGGGAATTTCTACATTCCCAGTGTGGAGCGTAGATTTTGGCTCAAAAAGAAGATTAAAAACGATTTCTCCATTTGTGTGAGGCCTGTGCTCAACCCCTTTAGGAACTATCAAAACCTCTCCTTCACTAACCCTTACCGTTCTTCCGTCCCTAAAATCCATTAAAAGGGTTCCTTTAAAAACCATAAATAACTCATCTTCATTTTCATGACTGTGCCACACAAAAGCATCTTTAAGTTTGCAGATTTTCACATACTGCCCATTTAGTTCTCCTATAATTTTGGGAGTCCACTGCTCATTGAAGAGAGAGAATTTTTCCATAATATTTATAGAATCAATATTTTTCATAAAAAAAGATGTTATAATTATAGGTAATAATAAATTAAAAAAAGCAAAGATAACAATAGAATCAACACCCAAGGGTTGCTAGATTTCTTTTTATTTTTTTTAAACATAAAGTTCTTAATTGTTTTTAATAAAGGTGTTTGACCAGAATTCAATTTCTTTAAAAACAGAACATAAGTTTTTAGAGGCGCTTGTTAAAGAGTACTCCACTCTAGGTGGAGTCTCTGAATAAGGAGTTCTTATTATCAAACCGCCTTTTGCTAACTCCCTTAACTGATCAGTCAACACTTTTCTAGAAATACCATGAATTGAAGCATGTAACTTTCCAAACCGAATTTTATCTGCTTTTCTAACAGTGTTTATTATTGGAAGTTTCCATTTTCCACCAAGAATTATTGTGAAGTTCGAAACAGGGCAGGTGTTTATTTTTTCCATTTTAGTTATTTAGTTACTAACGGGTTACCAGTTTTTTTGTGGTTACTATAAAGTTACTCATAGAATTATAAAATTAGTTTTAGTAACTTTGAGTAACCAATATAAATAAAATAAAATATGAAAGTAAATTTAAACTCAGCATTTTTAGCTTTTAGCTTAATGTTTAGCATGACCTTAGCGTCACAAAACACATTAAACACTTTAGAGTCTTCTCTTAAATGGGAAGGGAAAAAAATAACAGGAAGTGGACATAATGGTTCTCTAACATTTTCTGATAGTGAAATTAAAATAGGAGATGATGGAAATATTATCAGTGGAGTTTTTACAGTTGATATGACAACATTAAGCTGTGATGATTTAACGGCAGATAGTGGAAAAGCTAACTTAGAAGGTCATTTAAAGTCTGACGATTTTTTTTCCGTTGAGAAATTCAATACAGCAACATTAACAATTTCATCTGTAGAAAATAATAACGCTACAGGTGTTCTTACTATTAAAGACATCTCACACCCGATTGACTTTATGCTTGTTAAAACAAAAGAAGGATATAAAGCAGATTTAGTTTTTGACAGGACTAAATACAATGTTAAGTACGCTTCAGGTAATTTTTTCAAAAATTTAGGAGACAAGTTAATTTTAGATGAAATTGAACTATCAGCACAACTAAAACTTAAATAAATCAGATAGACCAAAATGCAGATGTGGAAACACCGCACACCCCTAATGGATATTGTGATGGTTCACACACAAATAAATAAAAAAACGCCCTTTATTAGGGCGTTTTTTTTATTCTAATTTTGAAGATAGCTCTAGCCACCTTTCTTCTTTATTATTGATTGAGCTAATAATTTTTTCTAACTCACCAGACATCAATAGTATTTTTTCCTGAGACAAACCTTCTTTTAAAAAGTCTTTTTCAAGCTCTTTTTTTTCGTAAACAAGAGATTTTATCTTGCTTTCTATGTTTTTTAACTCCTTTTCTTCGTTATAACTAAGCTTGTTTTTTGCAGGCTCCTTCCATGACTTGTTTTCGGCGATTTCTTTTTTAGAAACATGCGGCTTGCTATCTTCATAAGACCTGTAATCTGAATAATTTCCTGGAAAGTCCTCAATCAACCCCTCACCTTTAAAGACCAATAAATGATCAATTACTTTGTCCATAAAATACCTATCGTGAGAAACTACTATAACACAGCCCGGGAAGTCTAACAAGAAGCTTTCTAATACGTTTAGAGTTACAATATCTAAATCATTTGTTGGCTCATCTAATATTAAAAAGTTTGGGTTTTGAATTAAAACCGTACATAAATAAAGTCTTTTTCGTTCTCCTCCACTTAATTTTTCAACAAAGTCATATTGTTTTTGTCTACTGAACAAAAACCTTTCAAGAAGTTGTTGGGCGCTGATTTGTTTTCCTTTTTTCAAAGGGATATAATCACCAAAATCTCTAACGACGTCAATTACTTTTTGAGAATTTTTGACCTTAATACCATTTTGAGTATAGTATCCAAATTTTATTGTTTCGCCGATAATAATTTTTCCCGAATCAGGCTTTGTTTTTTCCGTTAAAATATCTAAAAAAGTACTTTTCCCCGTTCCGTTTTTACCAATAACACCAACCCTTTCTCCACGCTGGAATACGTAGTTGTATTTATCTAAAATAGTTTTGTCCTCGTAAGACTTAGAAACTTTAAAAAACTCTACGATTTTAGTCCCCAGCCTTTCCATGTTTAGCTCTAACTGTACTTCATGATCATTTCTTCTTTGTTGAGAACGGTGCTTAATTTCTTTAAAATCTTCTATTCTAGACTTAGACTTTGTGGTTCTAGCTTTTGGCTGTCTGCGCATCCAAGTAAGCTCTTTTTTAAAAAGTTGCTTGACCTTTCCTTGTTCTATTGCCTGCCTTTCAATTCTGTCTTTTCTTTTCTCTAAATAATAAGAATAATTTCCTTTGTAATTATGTAATTCTCCTTGATCTAACTCAATAATTTCATTACACACTCGCTCCAAAAAGTATCGATCGTGCGTAACCATAAATAGTGTTATGTTTTCTTTTGCAAAAAAAGATTCTAGCCATTCAATCATTTCTAGATCTAAATGATTAGTAGGTTCATCTAAAATCAATAAGTCTGGTCTATTAATTAGTGCGTTTGCTAAAGAGAGTCGTTTTTTTTGACCACCAGATAATTCACTTACCTTTTGATTTATTTTGTCAAGCTTTAGTTTAGATAAAATTTGTTTGTATTGAGTCTCAAAATCCCATGCTTGAAATAGCTCCATTTCTTCAAAAGCCTTTTGATAATTCTCTGCGTCTTCAGAGTTTAAAAGTGCTTTCTCATAATTTTCTATGACTTTAAGAATAGGGTTGTTACTATTAAAAATCGACTCTTCAATTGTTAAATTCTCATCTAGTTTTGGGTCTTGGGAAAGAAAAGAAATCACAATGTTTTTTCGGCAAGTAATTTCTCCAGAATCACTAGTGTCTTCACCAGAAATAATTTTTAGAATAGATGTTTTTCCTGTTCCATTTTTAGCAATAAAAGCTATTTTTTGACCTTTGTGAATACTAAAAGAGATGTTTTCAAACAGAGTCACTTCTCCGTAAGACTTAGAAATATTTTCTACGTTTAAATAATTCAATGCTTTGGATTTAAGGCTGGTTAAGCTCTATTTGTATGAGCTGTAATACATTTTTATACTCTTCTTTAAAGACGTCTAATAAACTACGATAGTTGGAAACTAAGTTGCTTGCTCCATAATAATAACCAAATGCAGAAGTTGCTTTGTAATAGTCTGGACTTATACTATGGTAAACTAATTTTGTATCAGCATAAATAGTTTTACTTTTTTCATTAGCTGTCCTAGTTTGAACATAGGGATAAAAATACCCATTAAATAGTTCATTAAAATCATCAAGACTTCTGTTAACTGCCTGACTTCTTTTTGAGTTATGCTCATATATTAAAGATATTGTGGACCTTAACTCTTTTGCATCTATTAGCTTCATAGCTCCATCACTCAAAATCTGCTTATAAATTCCACTGTTTGGAAAAAAAGACAACGACATTCTGCCACCAACATTTAGGTGATTGAGCGCTAGCTCTTTGGAACTTGCCTTAGACTTACTTAAAAGATCATCTATTAAGTAACTTAAAGATTCTTCCACAGAAAACAGCGTGCTATCTATAATTTGCAATTGCTTTAAATCCTCACTTATCACCTCTGACAGCTGAACTAGTAGTTGATTTTTATTTTCAGTTTCTGCATTCAATTTCACTCTACCATCAATATAAAATGACAAGAGTATTCCTAAAAAAATTACTAGAAATTCCAACAAGTATTTAAAAAAAACATTCTTCATTTTACAAATTTAATAATTATGCATACTAATAGTTCAAGATGTTATTAATTTTACAAAAGTAAAGAGTATTGCCAATATATACTATCTTTAAACCATGAACATTAGATTAATTATTATATCAATCGGACTATTATTTTCTTGCTCTAATGAGGTTGTTACTCTAGAAGTTCCAAACACAGACCCAGACAATGGTGGACTACTTCTTCCTGAAGGTTTTGGAGCTTTAGTTGTTGCTGACAGCGTCGGTCCTGCAAGACACCTTGCGGTAAATTCTAATGGAGATATTTATATTAAACTTAGAATCGATACTGGAGATAAAGGAAATATGGCCCTTAGAGACACTAATGGTGACGGCAAAGCAGATATTTATCAGAGGTTTGGTGATTATCCAAATGACGGAAGGTTTGCAACAGAAATGAAAATCCA
>JAPKAF010000087.1 GCA_028825365.1 Flavobacteriaceae bacterium
GGTAACTTTTTCATAATTAATAATTTAAACATAAATATAATGATATTAAAAATAATAAACCCTAGAGACGCAATAATACAGAGTTACACTCGACCAATAGCGTATAAAGATTTCATATTATTGGATGTGGACCAATATACATATAGCTTCCAGCTGTCATTTGTCCATATTGAGAAACACCTAATGCGTTCATTTTCTCCCAGTCGTCAATGATTATAAAGAACCTAAGTAGTAATTATCAATAAATACATAAAAAAACCAATACTAATGTATAGATTTTTTTATTTTAAGAATTTTAATAAGCCTTCAATCCAATATTTGATTCGTTCATCAGTTAGCTCTGGTTCATTATCTTCATCTAAAGCTAAACCATAAAACATTCCATTTGGAGCTAATCCAATAGATTTATTAAAATCATATCCTTTATTGGGCCAATAGCCAATAATATTACCACCATTTTTAATTATAACTTCTGCTAGTATTCCAATTCCATCTACAAAATTATCTGGGTAACCGTATTGATCTCCCAATCCGAAAATTGCAATATCTTTTCCGGTAAAATCTATTTTTTCAAAGTCAGGAAAATAATCATCCCAATCTGGTTCTAACTCTCCAACAAACCATGTTGGAACCCCTAGAATAAGAAAATCAAATCTTAAAAAATCACTTGAATTTATAGAGGAAACTTCTAGAACTTCTAAATTAAGAACATCTAGTTGTTTATCTATTGTAGTGGCTATATCGAAAGTTAAGCCAGTGTAAGAGGAATAAATAAGACCAAAATTACCGTTTATCATTATTGAAATTTAATTATTTTATAAATTTCGTTATTTAGAATTGATTTAAATAGATAACTTTGTTAAATATTTAATTAACTAAATAAAATTCAATATGAAAAAAGATATGTTCCAATCTCCGGATCATTTTAATATAGATAAATTATTTACTGAAGAACAATTATTAGTTAGAGACTGTTCAAGAGAATGGGTTAAGAAAAATGTAACACCAATAATTGAAGATTGTGCAATTAAAGGCGAGTTTCCAACACATTTGATAAAAGGAATGTCTGAAATCGGTGGTTTTGGTGGGATTTTACCTTTTGAATATGGTGGATCTGAACTGGATTATATTTCCTATGGCCTTATGATGCAAGAATTTGAGAGAGGAGACTCATCAATTAGAGTTTTAAGTTCAATACAAACATCTTTAGTGATGAACTCCATACTAAAATTTGGAAATCAAGTTCAAAAAGATAACTATTTAAAGAAATTATCTCGTGGTGAAATAATCGGAAGTTTTGGATTATCTGAAGCAAGTCATGGATCTGATCCATCGTCAATGAATACTACTTTTATTGAAAAAGAGGATCATTACCTTATTAATGGTTCAAAAATGTGGATTGGAAATGCTCCTTTATGCGATATAGCTATTATATGGGCTAAAGATAATATTAATAATTATGGTGGATTTATAATAGATAGATCTATGGATGGTTTCTCAACAGCAAAAATTGACAAAAAATGGTCATTTAGAGCCTCTGAAACTGGCGAATTAATATTTCATGACATGAAAGTTCCTAAAAGTGCTTTGCTTCATAAATCAAACAATATTAAAGAAGCTCTAGGCTGCTTAAATTTAGGGAGGTATGCAGTAGCATGGGGAGCGTTAGGTATTGCTATGGAATGTTATGATGTCGCACTTAGATATGCAGATGAAAGAGAACAGTTTGGTAAAAAAATAGGTGGATTTCAATTGATTCAAAAAAAATTAGTCGACATGCTTACAGAAATTACAAAAGCACAACTTTTAACCTGGAGACTTGGGGTTTTAATGGATGAAGGTTCTGAAACTTTTGAGCAAATTTCAATGGCAAAAAGAAATAATGTAAAAATGGCTTCAGATATTGCTAGAAGTTCTAGACAAATATTGGGAGGGATGGGAATTACATCTGAGTATCCAATAATTAGACATTTAATTAATATAGAAACATTAATTACATATCAGGGAACTGACGATATTCATACTTTAATAACCGGAAGAATGATCACAGGAATATCTGCATTTAATTAACTCAAAACTTTGAAAACTGTAAAGCAGGTTTGCCGAATTTTCGCATCGTTTTGCTTAGTGAATTATCTATTACAT
>JAPKAF010000052.1 GCA_028825365.1 Flavobacteriaceae bacterium
TTAATAGGGATTAATTTTTCTCCTTCAATCATAAGAAATTGTTGTTATAAATTTAGTTGGTTCACACCAAGCGTAAATATAATAATTTAATCTGTTGAAAGTAAAAAAAAACAAGCTTAAATAGTTAATTTTATTAACAATTTTACAGGTGTTATTAAATATAAAAAAAAATGATAAAAAATGTAATTGATAATTGTTTAACAATGAATGTTTAACTACATTTAATTTTAATTTATACAACTATATGGACGATAATTTTTCATCGAGAGTTAAAGACGTAATTACTTTTAGTAAAGAGGAAGCACTAAGATTAGGGCATGACTTTATTGGGACAGAACATTTAATGTTAGGCATATTAAGAGATGGTGAAGGAAAGGCTATTGATATTTTAAATTCTCTTTCTGTAGACATAGTGTACTTAAGAAAGAAAGTTGAAATTCTATCACCTCCTAATAGTGATAGTTCTTTCACATCAAATTCCAAGAAAAACCTTCATTTAACTAGACAAGCTGAACGTGCTTTAAAAACTACTTTTCTTGAAGCTAAATTATTTCAAAACTCAACTATAAATACTGCTCATTTAATTCTATGCATATTACGTAACGATAATGATCCAACTGCTAAGCTTTTAAATAAGCTTAATGTTAATTACGACAATGTTAAAGAGTATTATAAAGAAATGATAGAGGGTGATCTAGATGATGAGTATTTAGATAGCTCCTCAACTGCAGACTTTAAAGATGAAGAATCTTTTGAAAAAGACAATGATAATGAAGAGCCAATAATAGAGCCTGAAAAAGCAAAAGTGAAATCTGCAAAAAAAACTAAAACACCTGTTTTAGATAACTTTGGAAAAGACTTAACTTCATTAGCTGAAAACGGTGAATTAGATCCGATTGTAGGAAGAAACGATGAAATCCAAAGAGTATCACAAATATTAAGTAGAAGAAAAAAGAATAACCCATTATTAATAGGTGAACCAGGAGTGGGCAAGTCTGCTATAGCAGAAGGTTTAGCTCTTAGAATTACTCAAAAGAAAGTTTCCAGAGTACTGTTTAACAAAAGAATTATTTCTCTTGACCTTGCAAGTCTAGTAGCTGGTACAAAATACAGAGGTCAATTTGAAGAAAGAATGAAAGCTGTAATGAACGAACTGGAAAAAAATAGAGAGATCATACTTTTTATTGATGAAATTCATACAATTGTTGGAGCTGGAGGTGCTACTGGTAGTTTAGATGCATCTAATATGTTTAAGCCTGCCTTAGCTAGGGGAGAAATTCAATGTATTGGAGCAACGACTTTGGATGAGTATAGAACTTCCATTGAAAAAGATGGTGCATTAGAGAGAAGGTTTCAAAAAATAATAGTTGAACCAACAAGTGAAGATGAAACGATAGAGATTTTAAATAATATTAAAATTAAATATGAGGAGCATCACAATGTTGAGTATACTAGTGAAGCAATACTAGCATGTGTAAAACTAACTAGCAGATACATGACCGATAGGTTTCTGCCAGATAAAGCTATAGACGCATTGGATGAAGCAGGATCTAGAGTACACCTTAATAATATAGTAGTTCCGAAGCATATTATAGATCTAGAAAGTGAATTAGAACTTATTCGTGCGACAAAAAACAATGCTGTCAAAAAGCAGAAATATGAAGAAGCTGCAAAATTAAGAGATGATGAAAAAATACTAGAAAGCAAATTACTATCTGCACAAAAGGCATGGGAGAAAGAATGTGAAAACAACAAAGAAATTGTAAATGAAGAGCATATTGCAGATGTAGTATCCATGATGACTGGAATACCACTAAACAGAGTAAAACAAAGTGAAATAAATAAGCTTTCCATTTTACCTCAAATCATAATGAATAAAGTTATAGGTCAAGATGATGCTGTTTTAAAAGTTGTGAAATCTATTCAAAGAAATAGAGCGGGTTTAAAAGATCCCAATAAACCAATAGGATCATTTATCTTTTTAGGTCAAACCGGCGTTGGAAAAACACAATTGGCTAAAATATTAGCTAAGGAATTATTTGATTCAGAAGACTCTTTAATTAGAGTGGATATGAGTGAATACATGGAGAAGTTTGCTATATCTAGATTAATTGGTGCGCCTCCAGGATACGTAGGTTATGAAGAAGGCGGACAACTAACAGAAAAAATAAGAAGAAAACCTTATTCTGTTGTCTTACTTGATGAAATTGAAAAAGCTCATAAAGATGTCTTTAATATGTTACTTCAAGTTTTAGATGATGGTTTTTTAACCGATAGCTTAGGCAGGAAAATTGACTTTACTAATACTATAATTATAATGACATCAAATATTGGTGCCAGAAAATTAAAAGACTTTGGTAATGGAGTTGGCTTTGGAACAAGTGCAAAAATAAATCAAGAGGGAAATAACTCAAAAAGCGTTATAATCAATGCTCTTAAAAAAGCCTTTGCCCCAGAGTTTTTAAATAGAATTGATGATGTTATAATATTTAACAATCTACAACTAAATCATATTAATAAAATTATTGATATAGAGCTAGAAAAACTATTTACAAGAACTGAGGAATTAGGTTATAAAATTAAGCTCACTAAAAAAGCAAAAGATTTTATAGCGGAAAAAGGGTTTGACAAACAATACGGAGCTAGACCTTTAAAAAGAGCAATTCAAAAATATTTAGAAGATGAATTAGCTGAAGAGATAATCAAATCTAAAATTCAGACTGGCGATAATATTAAAGTTGATTTAAATAAGGATAAGAGTAAATTAGTTTTAACAACTGTTAACCCTAAAAAGACTACTAAAAAGTAAATAAATTATCCTCAATTTTATAATCATCTATAAAGGCTAGACTATTATTTATTTCTTTCGACATTATTTTATCTTCAGTCACGAATTCAACATGATTTCTGTACTGTTCAATAAAACTATTCAAACGTTTAGATGTTTTTAATGGTTTTTTAAAATCTAAAGCTTGAGCGGCATTGAAGAGTTCAATAGATAATATTTTTTTTACATTTTCAGTTATATCATATAACAATATTGCAGAATTAGCACCCATACTCACATGATCTTCTTGACCATTAGAAGAAACTATAGAATCAACACTTGAAGGAGATGACAACTGTTTGTTTAAACTCACTAAACTAGCTGCTGTATACTGAGGAATCATAAATCCAGAATTTAGACCAGGGCTATCCACTAAAAATGAAGGCAAACCTCTTTGTCCAGAAATTAAATTATAAGTTCTTCTTTCTGAAATATTACCTAATTCCGATAAAGATATTTTTAAAAAATCTAAGACATAAGCTAAAGGTTGACCATGAAAATTACCACCTGAAATAATCTTATCTTCTTTATGAAAGATAATCGGATTATCATTTACAGAATTAACTTCATTCATTATAACACTTTTAGCATAGCAGATAGTATCTAAACTAGCGCCATGAACTTGAGGAATACATCTAAATGAATATGGGTCTTGGGTATGCACTTTGTGCATTAACGAAATATCACTATTATCTCTAAAATAATTAACTCTATCAGCAACAATAGCCTGTCCATTATGAGGTCTTACTTTTTGAATTAATGCGTCAAAAGGTTCTACCCTACAGTCATAAGCCTCTAAAGAAATGGAGGAAATTAAATCAGCCATATGGGAAATTTTATACGCTTCAAATAATAAATGTATTCCATACCCTGACATAAACTGTGTGCCGTTTAAAAGCGCCAATCCTTCTTTAGACCTAAGCTTCAAAGGAAGTATAGAAAGTTCCTTAAGAACTTCGCTAGCATCTTTTAAAATACCTTTATAAAAAACTTGCCCCTCGCCTATTAATGGTAAGCTTAAATGAGCTAAAGGAGATAAATCACCAGAAGCTCCCAAGGAACCATGTTTAAAAATAACCGGCAATATATCATTGTTGTAGAAAAAAATCAATCTATTTAAAGTATCTAAATGAATTCCACTATGCCCTTTACTGAGAGTGATTATTTTTAACAGTAGCATGATTTTAACAATCGCTAAAGGAGTCTTTTCCCCTACTCCACAAGAATGTGATAAAATTAAATTGTGTTGAAGTTTACTTAAATCTTTGTCCTCAATACTAACATTGTATAATGAACCAAAACCAGTATTAATACCATATAAAGGAGATTCACTCTGGCTTATTTTTTTATCTAAATAATTTCTGCATTCCACTACATTATTAATAGATTCATCAGATAATTTTAATATAGAGTCCTTTTCAATAATTTCATATATCGCTTCTATATCAAGTAATGTATTATCTATTATGAATTCCTTCATCTGTTTCTATCTAATAATTAATTATATTTACCATCTCCATATTAAATAAATAATTATGACCAAAGGTAACATTAAAGCAAATTTAGTAAATCTGTTTTTAGTTTTCACATTTTTCTCGTGTGACTTAAACAAAGACAAGTTAACAGTCATTTCTGGAAAGGTAATAAACCCTATTGGCGAAACAATAGAAATAAATGGTCCTGGAATAATGGAAGACGGGACTATTACTTCAACGATGCTTTGGACAACAAATATTGATGAAGACGGAAGCTTTAGTGATACTTTAAATTTAAAAAATTCTGCTTATTATTATTTTATACATGGCCGTGAAAGAATTCAACTATTTCTTGAACCAGGAAATAATCTTTCGATCGATTTAGACGCAAATGAATTTGATGAATCGATTACATTTAGTGGCTCTGGAATGGAAAACAATACCTTTTTAAAAGAAAAGTTTTTATTTCAAGAAAAGAACCCAGTAAATGTTATTGAAGTATCAAAACTAGAGAGTGTTGATTATATTAATACAATAGATTCATTAAAAAAATCTAATTACGAGTTCACAAATAAATTCTCAAACATTAGTGAAAAATTCAGAGCTTTAGAGTTCAAAAATATCGATTATAGTTACTTAGAGTTTATACAAAGATATCCTCTATATCATGAGTTTTATGCAAAAAAACAAGCCGTTTATAGTGATTCGTTTATGAAGCCCTTAGAGTTAATTGACTACACAAATGAACAAGACTACCTGTTGTATCCAACCTTTAAACAATTAGTAATTTCTCATTATCAAAACATCTTAGATAAGTCAGAAGATATTGAAGCAGATTTAAATGAATTAAATTTATCTAAATCTAAACTTATAAAAAAAGATTTAGTAGGTCGTGGAGTATATAATTTATCTGCAGGTAACACAAGAAATAAGGATATTTATCTAAGTCTAGTTGGCCTAACTAAAGAATTCAAATTAACTGGAGAAGATAGTTTGATTAGCACTAAACTAATTAATAAGTTTAATACTCTAAGTAAATTAGATAAAGGAATGAAGTCTCCAGAATTTACTGATTTTGAGAATTTCAAAGGAGGAAACACTTCTCTTTCTGATCTAAAAGGTAAGTATGTATATATTGATGTTTGGGCAACTTGGTGTGGGCCATGTATTAGAGAGATTCCAAGTCTACAAAAAATAGAAAAAGAATATCATGATAAGAATATTTATTTTGTAAGCTTATCTATAGATGAAAGAAATAGACCTAAGTATAATTATGAAGCTTGGAGAAAGATGATAATTGAAAGAGAGTTAACAGGAATTCAACTATTCGCTGATAACGCTTGGAAAACTGAATTTACTACTGCTTATGGAATTGATTCAATACCAAGATTCTTACTTATAGACCCAGATGGTAATATTGTAAGTGGAAATGCACCAAGACCATCAGATCCAGCATTAGTAGAATTGTTTACTAGTCTAGGAATTTAAATTGAAAACTAAAAACATTTTACTTATATCCATTCTAGCTTGGGCTAATATTGGACTATATTACATTCTTTATAAATTTGAAGTAAATCATGTTTTAGTAGGGGTTTTCAAAGAACTTACATTAATTCCTTCTTTTCTACTAGGGATTATATTTCCCATTTGGCTAGCTGTAAGAATGATATTTACCAAAAAATAAGTTAAAGGTGTGGACTTGAACAAGTTGCTGAATTACAAAAAGAAGATATGCGTAAGTGTA
>JAPKAF010000088.1 GCA_028825365.1 Flavobacteriaceae bacterium
ATAAATTATATACAATATTATTACCATATATATCTGAAATAGGTAAAGCATAATGCAAAGGAGTTGGCTGTGCCGCGGGTGTACGCACAGCAAAACCCTCTGTCTTGAATATAGATATCTTTTCATCTAAAGATTCTTGTCTATCTGAGTAATCTACATTTGCTTGAGGTACTCTTAATTGTTGGTTCAAGTCTTCGAAGTATTGTTCAAAAACATCTAACTGAACCTGAGTACCTATTCTGTTAAATTCAGGCGGTGTCATATATCCACGCTGCTCTTTGTTCAATATCAACAAAACAGTTTTATACACTGTGTCTACATTTATAGCCATCTTTTACTTATTTTTAGGTGAAGTTTGTAAATACTAATCTTGACTTTGATAAGTCTAATAAAGCTATTTTTGATATCAATAGTCTTTGTAAAGTATTAGGATCTGGATTGTCTCTGTTAGACATAATAGAATAAATCATACAAGCGTACAAAGCTTCTTCAGCTAGTTTTGGAATAGCAGCACCCTCGTCTGTTGTCAATGCATTAGATAAGTATACGTAAGATATAAAAAATCCATTAGCAACATTAGCTAGCGCTGGGTTAAATAAAACTGTTTTAGCCACGTAATCAATAAAATATTGATCGTTATTTACAATTAATGCAGCTGTTGCTACTTCTGTCATTGCAACAGTAGCTGCAGTTCCTCCCGCAGCAGTACTTCTTTTTATACTTATAACAGAAACATTATCTGCTGGTTGAATAAAAGGGTTTTTGCTTTGATCGGCAGCCGCAACCGCGCTGTTAGTTAAGTTAAAGCTTTCGCTAAACTGAGCTTTTAATGTATCGTAAGCAAATTCCTGTAGACATCTTCTAGCGTGAAATATTACTTCTGTTCGTTTTGCGTCAGGTATCATTTTACCTGGACCTGTATATGCTATAAGAAAGTTATTTATAACATCATTTAAAGATATAAACGCATTTGTTAATACTGTTTGTGCCATTTTTTATTTGTTAGAATTAGCATTTATTTGTTGTTCTTTTTGATTAGCTATAGACATTGCAAATTGGTCTTTAGTCATAACACCTGCGTAACCTAATATTTTTGAAATCAATAAAGGTTGATCTGATTTAGGTAAAGTAAATTGTATGGAATCTAAAGGATTGTATACATAGTTACCTAGCTCTGGATCTATTTTGAATCCCCATTTAACATCTGCAGGAAATTCTAAAAAGTTTACTTGTAAATCTTTTGCAGTTGCACTATTTTGAGCACCTGTTGATAATCCTGTTGGAAAAACCTGTAGCACACCATTTTCGTAAAGATACACAGGATAAAACTCTGTCGGCTTTGTTAAAGGTGATTCATTAGTTGTAAAAACTTCAAATGGTTGAATTCTTTGCAACTCTCTACCAGCTGTAGTTGCATTCTTTTTAAAAGAAATAGTACCTAATTCTTGAACTGTTGCCGGGATAATTACTCTATCTAATGCAAGAGTTACACCACCGGTAGCTACTCCAGTACCAATAGGTATGTTAAGAGCTCTTTTAAATAACTGTATTTTTTCATCTAACATGTTTAATCTATCTGCATAGGCTAAACTAGTTTGAGGTTGTCTTAATATTAAGTTAAGCTCATCAAAATATTCAGTGAAAATCTCTTGTTGACACTGAGTTGCTATCTTGTTAAACTGAGTAGGCATTAGCACACCTCTTTTTTCTTGCTCTAATACTACTAGAACAGCTGTATAAACTGAGTTTATATCAATGTTTCCTGCCATTTTTCTTTTTTAATTTTATAAGAGGCCACTTCTTGCAACCCCTTATAGGTTTTATTATTACATGTTAATTTAAGTTTTTCTCTACTGATCTAAAAACTTCTACACCTTCATCGGTTTTAAAGTAAGCAGCCATTGCAGAGTAAGGGTTTTCATCAAAAGGAACTGTCATTAATTTTCTTCCAGTTGAACCCCATGCGAATGTTCTTTGATCTTGGGAAAGAACTATAAGTCCAGCTACACTGGCTTTAATAGCTAC
>JAPKAF010000089.1 GCA_028825365.1 Flavobacteriaceae bacterium
TATTTAAGATCTCTTTTTATATCTTTTTCTACTGATTTAAGATATTTTTTTCTCTTTTTATCTGACACAAAAGGGACTGACCAAAATTGCTTTGTTTTCGTAAACAAAGAGAGTCTCCAGCCAAATATAAAAGTATAAACTCCCATAACTAATCTTAATTTTACAGAATTAAGATATAGAGTTATAACTGGTAATGCAGGGGCTCCGTGAGTCACGTATGTTCTAACTATTTTATCTTTTAAAAATGGTTTAGGGTATGCGTAAAGCTTTGTAATATTAACAAACTGGTATGCAAATCCAGGCACAAAAACTTCATCAAAAAATATTTCCATTCTTGGAGTTAACCTAAACCACCAAACTGGAGATATAAAATACATCCTTTCTGACCATGTAACTAGTTCTTGATATCTCTTGATTGTTTTTTCTCTAGGTCTAGAAAAGTCATCTCTATATAAATCTATAATTTCAATTTCCTCATTATTCTTGGTCAACTCATCATTTATAGTCTTAAATATACCGTCATAGCAGAAGGATTTAGTATCAGGATGTCCAACTATAATTAGATTTTTCATAATTTATTTTAATTTTTTTATTTGATGAAAGCGCAAATATAATCAACACTTATCGTTTAAAATAGATATTTTTTTAAATTATTTATTAGTTCTATAAACTTACTCTTTGATTATTGTGTTTGTGCTTTAAATCTGTTCTTATAAAAAAGTACAATTACAATCGAAAATATGAAGTAGGATAATATTAACATATATGAAATGTAAAAACCTGTAGAGAAAAATTGAGTTGAAAGAAAGGTTGTTAATATTAAAATAGCAAAAAGAGATCTTAATATTTCAAAATTCGTTGCCCAAGAATAAAAATCAAATAAAGAAGTAAAACCAAATATGGATATAAATATGATAAATCCGTAAATAAGTTTAAAGCTAGTTGTTAATTCTGAAAAGTTTTGTAAAAAGAAAAGAAGTAAAAAATTTATAGAAATAAAATGAAATAGTGCTATAACCTTTAAGAATGAAGAATATTTAGGAGCATATTTTTTTCTCTTTTTTATATCTTCCGTAATAGTTCTTGGAAATTTTTCAATTACATCATCAGGTCTCCATCCTGTAGGCATAAACCAAATCCTTAGTTTATCTGTAAGACTTTTTGAATTATAGGCGTCTTGAATAACATTAAAAGCATGTTGCCAATTAATTAAAATTGGGTTCCAGGTTTTTACAGGTTTTAGTACTCCGAAAACTGGAGGTTCTTCGTCTAGCTCTTCTTGAAATGTCCCAAAAATACGATCCCATACACAGAATATAGCAGATAAATTTTTATCAATATAGATTGGGTTTATAGCGTGATGAACTCTATGTTGAGATGGTGTAACTATAATGTATTCTAAAAAACCTAATTTACCAATATGTTGAGTGTGATACCAAAATTGAGAAAATAAGTGTAAGGGTACTAAAATTGAAATGACTTTTGGTGAAACTCCTAAAATTGCAGCTGGAATTAAAAATAGAGCTCCAAAACCTATCCATGCAGAGATACTTTGTCTTAAAGCACACGCTAAATTAAATTCTTCACTACTATGATGTATTACATGTCTATTCCAAAAAATATTAATCTTATGGTTTAGTCTATGATTCCAATAACTTGCAAAATCTATACATATAAAAGCAACTATATATAACGTTAAGCTTGATTCTAGGCTAACCAGTTCAATCGAATTAAGTAAATACGGATAAGGGATAATTATTAAAATCAATCCTAATGAATTTTTCAAAATGTTTGTCATTCCTGAACTCAAACTAGAAAGAGTATCCATAAAAGAATACGTTTGTCTACCTATGACATGGCCATATAAGATTTCTATTGTCATTAAAACCATAAAACCCGGAATTACCCATAATAACAAAGAAGCGTAAGTATCCATAAATTGTTTTGCTATAAAAAACATATAAATATAGAGAAAAAACCTTCTATTAATCTAAAGTTTTTTAATTTTTAGTATTACCT
>JAPKAF010000090.1 GCA_028825365.1 Flavobacteriaceae bacterium
CATCATCATCAAAGGTGAAGGAATCTGCTAATGTAGGGTCAGCAAGTAACCCAGCTTCCGCATATGTACCCGAAGTTATCCAATTTGTATTTGGCCAGTTAGATGGCTCATTAAGGACTTGAGAATTTCCTAGTTGAAAGGAAAATAAAACCAGTATAGATAGTATAATTTTTTTCATACTTTTTTTTAAATTGTATTTAAACATATTACCTCAAATTAATAACTAATTATTAAGGTATGTGTGTTTTAGTTAGTTTAGCTAAATCTAGTGTATATTTTAATAAATTACAAATTCAACTTATTTATATTTTAGTAATTTAAATATACCCAGTCTGTTTTTATTTTATCTTCTTCGTAGCTCATTACATAAAAATATGTACCCACTGGCAATAGCTTTCCATTACTTGATTGACCTCTCCATTCGTTTAAGTAATTATTCTTAGAGTAAACTAATGTCCCCAATCTGTTAAATACTTTCAGACTACTTACATTATAACTGCTAAGATCAAAATCGTCATTATATCCGTCATCATTAGGGGAAATTCCTTGAGGAATTACACAGACCTCTAGCTCAGCTACATTAATACTATCCGAATAACTACATCCAGTATCACTATCTGTTAAGGTAAATTCATAACTGCCTGCATTAATAACACCTAGTACTAAAGAATTTTCATTTGCAAAAAATTCACCATTATATGTCCAACTTACTTCGTAAGAAACAGCATTATCATCAAACCCAGGGATTAGGTTAATTTCTATTGGAACAGTGGCGTTTGGACAAACCTCATATGTATCATTTTCAAAACTAGCAATAGGTAATTCATAAAAATTAACTGAGACAGAGTCATCAGCGAAAGAATCACATTGGTTATCGTACACTACTGTAGTGTAGATACCACTCTCAGTAACGGATAAAGTTGAGTTGTTTTCTCCTTCCATGTATTCACCATTTAGATACCATTCATAAGAGTCTGCAAAAGTTGAATCTGCATTCAATTCATAATCTGTTGAATCACATAACTCTACATCTTCCCCTAAAGTAACTTCAATTTCTGCAACTGTGGATCCAGCACCATCAGACCCTGAATTAGTTTGTTCTATTTGAATTGTTCCTGCATTGTTAGAATAATTAGTAACTAATAACACATAGATTTCACCACTTAGAGCATCATCAATTGTTAAATTTTCCACATTATTCGCAGAATAGCTACAGTCTACTATATTTCCAGACGGATAAAAGTTAGGGTTTGTTGTATTGTTAGGACAATCTGTTGGATCTGGACAACCTTGGTCTAAAATTCCTTCTGCACAAAAATCTTCGTCAGAGTCAAAAGGACCCCATAAAACAAAATCAACATCTAATCCAGTACCTATAGCATTGCCATCCTCATCAAATTCTGTGTTTTGTACTATTTGTATATCAATTGACCCTGTATCTCCAATTTGAATTACATTCCATGAAGGATTTGGCGTAGAATATAAACATGCGATTTGTCCTAAGCTAGGGTAATCAAATATGTTTGAACCATAAAGAGCTCCACCTTGACCACAAAAATTAGCTGCATTTTCACAAACTGTATTATCAGGAGCATCTTTTATACATAAATCAAAGTCTACATTTTCACTATTAGTTCCTGATGAAAAGACTCTTACAAAATAAGTACTTCCTACTGTTAGTGCTGTCGTAACACTTGAGTTTTCAGCGCTACAATATAATTCAGTTAAATCCCCACATTCTCCTTCATATAGACCATGTCCAAGGTTAGTTGTACTGCCTGCAATATTAATTAATGATATTAACTGCACTTCATTAAGTGCTGTAAATTCAAACCATACATCATCATCATCTCCTGTGCATGAGCTAGAGTCCGGTGAAGCCGAAGCAGCTGTAATTGTAACTGGAGTTAGTAGGGTACAAGATTCATCAGTGTTTACAACTGCTTCTTCTGCACCACTACAATTATCATTAGCAGGCGGGCAAGCAAACAGTTGAATAGCATTAC
>JAPKAF010000091.1 GCA_028825365.1 Flavobacteriaceae bacterium
TATGTTTTATATAGTTATAAAATAAATTTACTAATTTGTGTTGTATTATTTTTAAATTTTCAACGAAACAATTTTCATTATTTAAATTAAACTTTTAACTATTGATATATAATTTATAAATTTTGCAAGACTATTTTTTAAACTTCCCTAATAATAAAATAAATTCAAATATAACTTCTGATATTTTAGAAAATAGTAAATCTCTAAATTTTCATAAAAGTTTAATTGAATATAACTGCTCTCCACTACAAAATTTAAAATCCCTTTCTAATGAACTAGGTGTTAATAATTTATTTGTGAAGGATGAAAGTGATAGATTCGGTTTAAATGCCTTCAAGGTTTTAGGCGCATCTTATGCTATCCATCAGATTTTGAAAAATGAAGCTGAAGTATCTGTTTTTTGTACTGCTACAGATGGTAATCATGGTAGGGCAGTAGCTTGGGCTGCCAAAAGACACCTTAAAAAATGTATTGTTTATGTTCCTGAAAACACAACAGATTTAAGAATTAAGGCTATTTCTGATGAAGGAGCTGAAGTTCATAAGTTAAATATGAATTACGAGCAGACATGTGATTTTGTTAAAATGAAAAGCTTAAAAAATAATTGGAAATTAGTTCAAGATACTTCTTGGGATAATTATGAATACATTCCTTCTCTAATTATGTCTGGTTATTTAACACATTTTGAGGAGCTAGAAAATCAAATGAAAGATAATCATAATAGTAATATTGATATTATTTTCTTGCAATGTGGTGTTGGTAGTTGGGCTGCATCATGCATATGGTATTTTTTAAATAAATATAAAGCCAATAGACCAAAAATTGTTATTGTAGAACCTACTGAGTCTGCAGGTGTTTTTGAGTCATTTGAAAAGGGAGATAGAATAACTCCAAAAGGAAATTTTAAAACTATAATGGCTGGTTTAAACTGTGGAATTCCTTCAAAAAATGCATGGAATATAATCAACAGTGGCTGTGATGCATCTATAAAAATTAGTGATGATTATGTGATAAAAGCAACTAGGCAATATTATTACCCATATGCAGATGATATAAGAATTGTTTCTGGTGAATCTGGTTCAGCTGGTCTAGCTGGTTTGTTAAAAGTATTATCAGATCCAAGTTTTGATAAACTTAAAAAACATATTAATTTAAATAAGAATTCTAACGTACTCCTTTTTAATACCGAAGGTGCAACGGATATTAACGACTTCAATAAAATCATAAAATAAAAAAACCCACATAATTATTATGTGGGTTTTATTTATTGATTAATATACTTTCTAATTTGGAGCTTGATAATCATAATATCCTTCTACAGGTATCATCAAATGATCATATCCAGTTCCTTTAAACATTACATATGGTGCTCCAGAATTAAAGTCTGTAGTTTGACCATCTAAAGATGCAGGATCTTTAGGGAATAACATTAAATGTGCTCCAGATTCAATCCATTCTCCTTCCACAGCATCTTCTTTGTTAAATACAAGATGTTTTGTGTTGTCTTCTCCCATATCTCCGTGTAACATCCATGCCCATCCGTCTGAATCCATTTTTGGTGTTTTTCCACCCATGTAAGCCATTGCCCATTGCATAGCTGGACCATCTCCAACCATAGGCATTGCTTCGTGAGCATCTTTCCAACCATTTTCAGAATCTGACATACCTCTAGGGTTAGCAGCCATTGCTGTCCATCCGTTAGTTCCTTCTCTTAGCATTGTACCGTCCATTGCCATTACTGAGCAATTTGCTGCTATAAAAGATGGAGCTGCTGTACTATATGCCCAAACTCTCCATTCTACAGATGTATGCGAACCTTCTGGCTCACCTGTTGAAGGTTGTACTTCTACTGTTACCACTTCTGCATCAGGAGTAACAGAGTCCATTGCTTTGTTTACAGCTGTATTGTTGCAACCGAAGAATAAAGATGTAACTGCTGTTAATAATAATAAATTTTTCATAATTATTTTTTTTTAGTTTTTATTAGATTC
>JAPKAF010000021.1 GCA_028825365.1 Flavobacteriaceae bacterium
CACCAAATTGAGTATCTTCATCCGCATCTAAATCAACAGCGTTTATACCAAATGTGAATTGCCAAGGATTATTGTCGTCTTGAGAATACATGTTTGTGTAACCAATGGTTACTAAAAGTATTAACAATAATTTGCTAAATTTTTTCATAATATTATAATTAAGTTTCTTAGTTATTGCAAAAATATGATTTTTTCCCATATTTATTATCATATAGAAACAAAAAAACACGGTTTATTTAGTATTCTAGATTAAAAATTTTATTTTACAGAGTAAATTACAACATAATATTTAAAGTCTATTTATCTAAAAATGAGTGAATTATGAAAATTATAGCTTTGTTTAAGCTTATTTTTTCTTATTAAATCTAAACTATAATGAATAGCCTTGAAGTTATACCAGAGATCAGCTACTTTACTTAAAAGTATATTAATAATGTCTTTTTTGTAGATTTAACGACAATTAAAAACTTACAACATTTACTTTATCTACGGTATTTATTAAAATTTTATTTTTTACTTTATATCCCATATCAACTAAAATATCTTGGTAGATATTAAGTTGTTCATAGTCTTCTTTTTTTAATTTCCCCGTCTTATAATCGATTATACTAACCTCTTTGGCTGTAGAAAAAACTATTCTGTCTGCTCTAATTGGGTCACTATTTTTTATAATTATTTCCCTTTCGTTATAAGACTTTAAACCTGCAGAATAGTATTGCTTAAGTTCTTTGTGTTCTAAAATACTAGTTATTAAATTTCTGTACTTTTCTTTATTTTTTAAATCTAATGTGCCATTCTCATAGAACTCTTGGATAACTTCCTCTAAATCCGAAATAGATTTTATATTTGACATTAATTCATGTAATAAATTACCATCATTTATAGCTCTTTGCATATTTGTCCCCCACATTTTTGCAGATTTTGCATCAATATTGATATTATGAATTTCTTTTGGGGTAATAATAAAATCCTCAATTAAAGATGAGCTTAAGATTTGAGTTTCCTTTTCTTGTTTCTTTTTTTTACCAAATTCAAAAAGCTCTTTATCCTCATCCCATAATTTATTCTTTTTTAAATAGTTAATAAGCATTCCTGAGTACTTATTAATATTTTCTTCTCCTTTAGAATTAACTGAATTGGAACATATTATATGAAGTTCGTTTTCCGCTCTAGTCAAAGCAACGTATAAGAGGTTGATGCTATCCAACTCTTGATCCATTAAATGATTATCATAAATAGATTTCCCAATGCTATCAAACTGTTCAAAGTCTTTATTAAAATTTAAGAGTAAGCTGTCAAAACCATTAAAATATTTATTATTTACAGGGTACCATTCTTTTGCATCTTTTTCTTTATATATATCAATATCTGCATAAGCGTATATTAAAATCGGGAATTCTAGACCTTTTGATTTATGAATAGTCATTATATTGATAGCGTTGCTTTCTTCTGGGGCAACAATACTTAGACTCTCTTTTTTAGAATCGTAGTAACTTATAAAATCTAAAATGTTGGCAAAATTTTTGTTAGAGTAATCAAATGCAAAATCTAAAAAATATTGGATGTAACTATTTGACTTGCCAGAGAGATTAAAGGAATATATAATATACTCAATACCTTCATATAGAGATGATTTCGTCAAAATAGAGGAGTCAAAGACTACTTCAAGATCTGTAAAAAACTCCTTTTTATTTTTTACTATTAGCTTTTTAATAAAGTCATGTTTAGGCCCTTGTTTGTTATGCTTATTAAACAAAAAGTTTATAATATTTAATTTTGCATTCATCATATTTGAATTTGAGCAAAACTTTAATATTTCAACAATAAACTTAACTTCTTCAGATTTATTCATTAACAAAGTTTCTGAAGAAACAATTTCTATATTTTCACTATTTAAATAATCTGAGATTTCAATTCCTTGATTATTTGTTCTCACTAAAACACAGATATCTTTTAATTGATAATTGTTATTTAAACTTTCTTCAATAATTTGCTTTATCCTTTCATTGTAAGAATTTTCTTTTGTTATAGTGTCTAAGGGCTTTAATATATTTACTCCCACATAGCCCCCTATATTGTTATTAGATTTTTGAGTACAATTAATGTAAATATTTTTATGAATTTCAGAGGTAAAAACATTTTCTCCTATGTGATTAAAAAATAAATTATTAAACTTTATTATTTCGTCTTTACTTCGGTAATTAGTCCCTAAGTCGATAACATTACTATTAATAAAAAAGTCTGAATTATTGCTACAAAGACTTAGTAACTGTTCAGGTTCGCCTCCCCTCCATCTGTAAATAGCTTGTTTAATATCTCCTGAAATTGTTAATGAAGACCCCTCAGATGAAAGAGAGTTTTCAATTAATGGGATTAAATTATTCCATTGTAAAATGGATGTATCTTGAAATTCATCTATAAAAAAATGTTTGTATTTAACTCCGATTTTTTCATATATAAAAAGAGCAGGCTGATTTTTAATTTGACTATTTACGATTCTATTAAATTCCGAAATAAGAATGATATTTCTTTCTTTTTTTATATTCTCAAGTTCCGAATTTATATGCTTCAGAATTGACAAAGGCCTATTATTAGATTCTATATTTTGATAAAATTTTAATTTATAAACGTTTTTTTTAATATTGATAAAATGATTGTATATATCTTCTTTTATAGAGTCAATAATGTTTTTTTTATCTTGATCTAAGGATTTTTTATATAAATAACCGTTTTTTAAATTTTTCTCTAGTTGACTTGAGTATAGAGAATTAAAATTCTTAGATTTTATTTTTTTTAAATGTTTAGGTAATGCCTGACTTAGAAAATCATTGTCCACTAAATTGTTAGAGTATATTAAGTTTAAACACTCATCAGATTCGTCTAATATTTTAGTCTCAATTTCTAATTTAGAAATATCAATTGTTTTTTTTAAATTTTCGAAATCAGCTAAATCTTTTTTATTTAATTCGCTTATTTTTTTAATGTGATTTTCACTTAATATTAACTTAGAAATATTATTTAAGTCATATTCAATATCCCAGCTTTTATCATTTCCAGATTTTTCAAATGAAAAGTTTATAAGCACATTTGTTAACTCTTTATTTATGCCTGCTTGAGAAATTAGCTTAGCGGTTGCTTCTTCCAGTAAATCTTTAGATTTTATTTCTACCTCATAATTTATCGGTAATTTTATTTCGTAGGCAAAACTCCTAATAATTTTTTGGGTAAACTTATCTATTGTTGAAACTTCAAAGGAAGCATAGTTTATCAATATTGACTTGAGTATAGATATTGACTTTAATTGAATTTGTTCGCTAGTTAACCCAGTCTCTAATTTAATCAACTCTAAAAGAGGGTTGTTTTTTAGATTTTCATCTATTTTGGTCAGCTCATTTAAGCTTTCAATTATTCTACTCTTCATTTCATTTACTGCTTTATTAGTAAATGTTATGCAAAGAATTTTCTTATATGAATCATTTGCATCATTAGTAAGTAATATTTTTAAATATTCCTTAACTAGGTTAAACGTTTTGCCGCTCCCTGCAGATGCATTGTATATGTTATAAAAATGTTCCAAGTTATATAGATTACTTAAGCAAATTAAGTAATCTATATAACTTATTAATAATCCTTTTTGTAAATTTGTATATTAAATATATATTAATCTTAAAAAACAATATAATGGGATTTAAATTACCTGAACTTAACTTTTCATATGATGCTTTAGAGCCTTCAATTGATGCACGAACAATGGAAATTCATCATTCTAAACATCACAATGGATACACTAATAATTTAAATAATGCGATTAAAGGTACTGATCTTGATTCAGCCTCAATTGAATCTATTTTATCTGACCTAGACATGAACAATAAAGCGTTAAGAAATAATGCTGGAGGTTTTTATAACCATAAATTATTTTGGGAAGTAATTTCCCCTGTTAATAGCAAAGAGCTTTCAGGGACCTTACTTGACTCAATCAATGACTCTTTCGGCTCTTTTGATTCATTTAAAGATCAATTCTCTAAAGCTGCAGCTACTCAGTTCGGTTCCGGATGGGCTTGGCTTTGCGTAATGCCTAATGGATCACTTGAAGTTTGTGGAACTGCAAATCAAGACAATCCGCTCATGCCATCTGTTGGATGTGGAGGAACACCAATTTTAGGTCTTGATGTTTGGGAACATGCTTATTACTTAAATTATCAAAATAGAAGGGTTGACTATATTTCTGCTTTTATAAATTTAATAAACTGGAAAGTAGTTGAAAACAAATATTTAAGTAGATAAACAAAAAAGACGGACATAGTCCGCCTTTTTCCCCCAAATCAAATCACTTAATAAGAAATTATAAAGTGAAAGCTCAAATATATGTAGAGACCAATGCAAACACTTATACATAAAATATAACTTGTTTAATTATTAGTGGAAAAGTTTTAAATATTGGAGATAAGAGTCTATTAATTTAATAGGCTCTTTTTTTATTTCCTTCGTAAAAGTTTATAAAAGCATTATTCACTACCCTATTCCCTCCATTAGTTGGGTAATTTCCGGTGAAATACCAATCTCCTAAATTTTCAGGGCATGCTTTGTGAAGATTTTCGATAGATTGGAATATAATTTTCACATCAGAATTAACAACATCCGTGCTAAGTAGAGTTGTGATTTTGTCAGATATTTCATCAGCTGTAAATAATGCATAGACTTCCTGAACATAATTTATCAATTCTGCATCAGATAAGGACTCTTGGTCTTTACACTTTTTGTAAGTCTTATCTATGACGGAGTATTGATTTGAATCTTTAAGAAGTGCCAATAGGGCTTTAAAAGCGATTAGAGTTTCTAAATTTGCCATATCAATACCGTAACAATCTGGGTATCTAATTTGAGGAGCAGAAGAAACTACAATTATTTTTTTAGGTCGAAGACGGTCTAGCATTTTTAGAATACTCTTTTTAAGTGTAGTTCCTCTAACAATACTATCGTCTATAATAACTAATGTGTCCGTTCTTTTTATTACGCCATAAGTAATATCATATACATGCTCAACTAGATCATCTCTACTACTGTCTTCAGTTATGAAGGTTCTAAGCTTAACATCTTTAATAGCTATTTTTTCAATTCTCGCTCTTTCACTTAATACTTCTATTATTTTTTCTTTAGAAATATTTTTATTGTTTAATATTTCTTTAGTTTTTTTATTAATTAAATAATTATCAACGCTCTCAACCATTCCATAAAATGATGTTTCTGCCGTATTAGGGATATAAGAAAACACAGAGTTATTAATATCATAATTAAGTTCTTTTAGAATTGTAGGCATTATTAATTTCCCTAATTCTTTACGCTCCTTGTAAATATCTGCATCACTACCTCTAGAAAAATAAATTCTTTCAAAAGAACATGATTTTCTTTCAGTTGGCTTAAGAATCTCTTTTATAGTCAGTTCTCCTTTTTTATTTATCAATAATGCATTTCCGGGCGGAACTTCGTTTATATCGTCTAACTTTAGATTGAACGCGGTTTGAATAGCTGGTCTTTCTGAGGCAACTACTATAACCTCTTCATCTTTGTAATAAAACGCAGGTCTAATTCCTGCGGGATCTCTAAGGATAAATGAATCTCCATGACCGATCATTCCTGCTATAACGTACCCACCATCCCAATCTTTAGAAGATTTTTTTAATATTTTACCAACTTTTATTCTTTCGGTAATTAATGGAGAACATTGTGATTTGGTATAGCCTTCTTTTTTTAAATCTTTATAAATTTTTCTAACTTGAGCATCTAAAAAATGACCAATTTTCTCCATTATGGTTATTGTGTCAGTGTATTCTTTTGGGTGCTGACCTAATTCGACTAGATTATTAAATAAATCTTTAACATTAGTCATATTAAAGTTTCCAGCTAAAATTAGATTTCTGTGTTTCCAGTTATTTTGTCTTAAAAACGGATGTACACTTTCTACACTGTTTTTACCAAAAGTTCCATACCTAACATGCCCAAGCATGACTTCACCAATATATGGAATATGTTTTTTTTGAAGAGAAACGTCATCCTTTAAAGCTGGATTGTTTTCTAAGACTTCATTAATTCTATTGTTAATTTTTGAAAAAACGTCTTGAATAGGCTGTTGTTCTATTGACCTAACTCTACTAATGTATCTTTCACCAGGATCAACATCAAACTTAATACTTGCAAAACCTGCACCATCTTGTCCTCTATTGTGTTGCTTTTCCATCAACAAGTACATTTTATTTATTCCATAAAATGCTGTTCCATACTTTTTTTTGTAATACTCTAAAGGTTTGAGAAGTCTAATGTGGGCAATACCACATTCATGTTTTAAAGCATCACTCATTAAGATGTATTAGGGTGTTGTTAAAACACAAAAATAGAATCAATTTTCACAAAAATCTAAAAAAACAGAGTTATTTTAAACTTTTAATTTTCAAAACTCTTTCTTCGATTAAATTAATGTCTAGATTCATGATGTTATTAGGCCCAAAACCTTCTATACAAAAAGATGCTATCGCTGTTCCGTATAAAACTCCTTTTTTAACTTCGTCGAATGTAATGTCTTTGCAACTAGCTAAATAACCAGCTAGTCCACCTGCAAAAGTATCACCTGCACCGGTAGGGTCTTTAACCTCGTTTGTTGGGTATACCGGACTGTTGTAATAATTGTTTTCAGAGTACAATATTGATCCAAATTCACCTTTTTTTATTATTAAATACTTTGGACCAAGTTTAGATATTTTTTTTGCGGCTAAATTTAAATCAGTTTCCCCTGTTAACTGTTCTGCTTCTTGATCATTAATACATAGTAGATCAACTTTGGAAATAACTTTAATTAATTCTTCTAGAGTATTATCCATCCAATAATTCATCGTATCTAATATCACAAGCTGAGGTTTAGAATTCATTTGCTCTAAAACACTCAATTGAATTGCTGGGTGTAAATTACCCAATAAAACTATCTCTGAATTTTTATAGCTTTTTGGAACTATTGGGCTAAATTCTGCCAAAACATTCAATTCAGTGGTAATTGTGTCCCGATGATTCATATCATCGTGATAAACACCTTCCCAAAAAAATGTTTTACCACCTTTGATAATTTCCAATCCAGAAATATCTATGTTTTTATTTTTTAAAGTAGTTAAATCTTTTGTTGGAAAATCTTCTCCAACTACTGATACAATCGAGTTATCAATATTAAATACGGATGATGAAATACCAATGTACATTCCAGATCCACCTAGTATTTTATTTACTTCTCCATGTGGAGTTTTAATTGAATCAAAAGCTACAGTCCCAACAATTAATAATTTTTTCATTTTTTTATAAAAATTTAGATTGCAAATATAAATTATTTTCTTCCAAAATCTGCGGGAATTTCCCCCCAAATTTTAGTTTTCCATTTTAAAATTTCTGTGCTGTAAGAATTGGTTTTGAGCCATATTAATGCCCTGTCAACTAGTAAAAAAAGTCTTTCAGTTTTTTCATTTCTTTCTAATTTAGTGTTGCATTTTTTTTTCTTAACCCAACTAATTGCAGTAATTGAGTCAGTGTAAATTGGGTTACAGTTTTTCGATTTTTTTAGTTCTGCTAAACCATGAACAAGTGCTAAAAATTCTCCAATATTATTGGTTCCTTGTTCAAATGGACCGTGCTTGAATAATAACTTTTTAGTTTTAGTATCCACCCCTTGATACTCCATAACACCTGGGTTACCACTTGAAGCAGCATCTACTGAAATAGAATTATAGTTTGGGAGTTCTTTGCTGTTGATTATGTTAGGTTTGTTTATGTGATTTTTATATTCCTCAGTAAGAGCTACTTTAGCCTGTTGTTCGTTAACAAAAGATTTATATTTTGCTCCTTTATAATTTTGAATTTGTTTTTTACATTTTTCCCAAGAATTATATACTCCTGAATTGTGACCTTCCCACACTACATAATATTTAGATTTTTTTTTCATCTTAACTTATAAGCTTTTTTATTACTTCAGGAAAATATTTCATTTCTAAATCATGAATTTTTTTTGCTAAGCTTAAGGGGGTTTCTTTTTTATCAAGCTTGATTGACTTTTGCAAAACCACCTCTCCTTCATCATAATTAATATTAACTCGGTGAATCGTAATACCACTTATAGTCTCCTTATTTTTAATGACTGCATCATGGACTCGTGAACCATACATTCCTTTTCCACCATATTTTGGCAAAAGTGAAGGGTGAATATTAATTATAGGATAATTCAAATCAATAATACTATGAGGAATTTTCAATAAAAATCCAGCTAAAATAATTATATCTGGTTTTATTTCTAAAATTTTATTTTGGACAATCAATGACTGAGAAAACTGCTGTTTATTAAATATTTCACATTTTATATTTAAATTTTTACATTTACTTATAATTCCTGCATTAGAATTATTCGTAAAAACATGCCAATTTATTTTAAAATTATTAACAGGTAGTTTTAAAATTAAATTTTCGGCATTTGTGCCTGAACCAGAAGCAAAAATAATTATTTTCTTCATTTTTGTTTTACAAAGCTTTATTAATTTTCCGATAATATTAGCCAATTAAATTAAATTAATTGCACATTTCCACTCTAAATAGTTAAAATAAAATAAAGTTTTTTATTTTTGCGACTTATAACTAAATATTAAATAAACTAAAACTTAAAATTATGTCAGACATTGCATCAAGAGTTAAAGCTATTATTATAGACAAATTAGGAGTAGATGAAAATGAAGTTGTAACTGAAGCAAGCTTCACAAACGACCTAGGAGCAGATTCTTTAGACACTGTAGAGCTAATTATGGAATTCGAAAAAGAATTTGATATTCAAATACCAGACGATCAAGCAGAAAATATTTCTACTGTAGGTCAAGCTGTTTCTTATATTGAAAATGTATAAATAAATTTTATGGAATTAAAAAGGGTTGTTGTTACAGGTCTTGGAGCTCTTACGCCTATAGGAAACAATATAGAGGAGTTCTGGAATAATTTAATTATTGGCAAGAGCGGAGCTGCACCTATTACCTATTTTGATACTGAAAAATTTAAAACAAAATTTGCTTGTGAGTTAAAAGATTTCAATGTCTTAGATTTTTTAGACAGAAAAGAAGCCCGAAAAATGGATAGATTTACTCAGTACGCTATGGTAGCTTCTGAACAAGCTATTCTTGATTCAAAATTGGATCTTGATTCAATTGATAATTATAGATCTGGAGTTATTTGGGGTAGTGGAATTGGGGGGATTGAAACATTCCAAGATGAAGTAATTAACTTTGCCTCTGGAGATGGAACACCAAGATTTAACCCGTTTTTTATTCCAAAAATGATTGGTGACATAGCGCCAGGTCATATTTCAATGAAATATCGTTTTATGGGCCCAAGTTATACAACTGTTTCAGCGTGCGCTTCTTCCGCTAACGCTATGGTAGATGCTCTAAACTATATTAGACTAGGACATTGTGACATAATTATAACAGGAGGTAGTGAAGCTGGCGTGAATAAAGCTGGAATGGGAGGGTTTAATGCTATGCATGCTCTTTCAACTAGAAATGAAGATCCTACAACTGCATCTAGACCATTTGACTCTACAAGAGATGGTTTTGTACTTGGAGAAGGAGCTGGAGCTATTATTCTTGAAGAATATGAGCACGCAAAGGCAAGAGGAGCAAAAATTTATGCTGAACTTATAGGAGGAGGTTTATCTTCGGATGCTTACCATATTACTTCACCGCATCCAGATGGGCTAGGGGTAAAAGCAGTTATAAAAAACTGTTTAAATAATGCCGGAGTTTCTTTTGAAGAAGTAGATGCAATCAATACTCACGGAACATCAACTCCTCTAGGTGATGTAGCTGAACTAAAGGCAATATCTGAAGTATTTGGAGACCATGCTAAAAACATTAATATAAACTCTACTAAATCCATGACAGGTCATTTATTAGGTGCTGCCGGAGCGATTGAGGCTATTTCTGTCATTTTATCTATTAAAAACAGTATTGTTCCTCCAACAATAAATCATAAACATCCAGATGAGAATATCAATCCTTCTCTAAATCTAACTTTAAATACCGCTCAAAAAAGAGATATAAATATAGCTATGAGTAATACTTTTGGTTTTGGAGGTCATAATGCTTGTGTTATTTTCAAAAAATACATTAATTAATGCACGATTCAATATTAAATAAATTCAACTTATTTAGTAAAAAAGACAATTTCTATTTTAAGATTAAAAAACTTTTAAATTTCTCTCCAACATCAATTGATTACTATAAAAGAGCATTCACTCATAGGTCTCTAAATGAAAAAGACATCAATGGAATTGCAATAAATTATGAAAGATTAGAGTTTTTAGGAGACTCTATATTAAGCTCTATTATTTCAACTTATTTGTTCAATCAAATACCAGAAGCATCTGAAGGTTACTTAACCAAAATGAGATCTAAAATTGTAAGTAGAAAACACTTAAATGAGTTAGGTCAAGAGCTAAAGTTAACAGATTACTTGACTTGTAATTTAAATGCTGATAATTATGGAGAAAATATTGATGGTAATTTATTTGAATCTTTAATTGGGGCAATATTTTTAGATAAAGGCTATAAATCAGCAAAGAATTTTATTTTTCAAAGTGTAATTATTCCCCATGTTGATATAGATAAACTGGACGGAAAAATATTAAGTTATAAAACTTTAATTATTGAATGGTGTCAGAAAAATAAATTAAAATACTCCTATGAAACATATGAAGATTCCGGAAATGACAGTGTTAAGCACTTTACTTCAAGTTTAACTATTTCTAGCTTTCAAGCTGTTAAAGCAAGGTCAACCTCAAAAAAAAAGGCAGAAGAAAAGGTATCTCAAAGAGCCTTTTATATTAATCAAAAACAGATAGATAAATAATTAGTATTTTTATTTTAAGTATTTAAATAGAATTATCTTTACTAATTGTTAAATGTTGATTATGGCGATCAGAAAATTTATTTTCCCAGAGCAAGAATCTCTTCAATATTATTTATTAGCCATACATACGGTTTTAATGGATTATAGATTAGCTTTTTTTTTGAACAAGAATCTAAATATTAGACTTAAAAGAACTGTAAAAGATTTAGATATTTCTAGTCAAACCGGGTTTTATTCAATTTTTGAATATGAAGACGAGGATAATTTATTAAATTGGAATTTAATTTCTAATAGCTCTTTTACAAATATTAAAAATGAAATCAAAGAATCTCTCCTTTTTGAAAACACGGAGGTAGAATTAAAGAAAAACAGGTTAATAAAGGAATTAAGTCAAGTAGACTTTTTTCTTAAAATTGAGTATAATATAAATTCAGTAAATACAGCAAAAATTGTAAAGACAGTTAATGAGATTCCAAATGTAATTTCGGCTTATCAACTAAATTTAAAAAAAATTAAAAGTAAAAAAAACTTAAATTTTTCGTAATGAATCATAATAAAAAAACCAAAATTGTTGCAACTCTAGGTCCATCAATTAATTCTAAAAAGCTTCTAAAGGAAATATTAGAAGCTGGTGTTAATGTTTTAAGAATAAACTTTTCTCATGCAGATCATGACGATGTTAAAACTACTATTAAAACGATAAGAGAACTGAATAATGAATTTAATTATAATGCCGCTATTCTAGCAGACCTTCAAGGTCCTAAAATTAGAATCGGAGAAGTGAAAGCTGAATATAAAGTTAAAAAAGGGGATCATATTTCATTTAAAACTGGAGATAGATTTATTTCCACCAATAATGAGTTTTATATGAGTTACTCTAATTTTGCCAAAGATGTTACTGCTGGAGAAACTGTATTAATCGATGATGGTAAGCTAATTTTTGAGATAATTAGCACTAACCAAAAAGACTTAGTACAAGCAAAAGCAATGTTAGATGGAGTCATAAGGTCTAATAAAGGGGTCAACCTACCAAACACAATTATATCTTTACCCGCTTTAACTGATAAAGACAAAGCAGATGCTATTTTTGCTATCTCACAACAAGTGGACTGGATTGCATTATCTTTTGTTAGAAACTCTCAGGATTTAATCGAATTAAATACATTGATTAACACTCATTCGGATGTTAAAATTCCAGTAATTGCTAAAATTGAAAAGCCAGAAGCGGTACAGGCTATCGATGAAATAATACAAAACTGTGATGGGCTAATGGTTGCAAGAGGAGATTTAGGAATTGAAGTTCCTTGCGAACAAGTTCCTTTAATCCAAAAAAAATTAGTCTTAAAGGCTAAAAGGAATCGAATTCCTATAATTATCGCAACTCAAATGATGGAAAGCATGATGGATAGTTTAACTCCTTCAAGAGCAGAAGTAAACGATGTTGCAAATTCAATAATAGATGGCGCTGATGCGGTAATGTTAAGTGGTGAAACATCAGTAGGTAAGTTTCCTGTTGAAGTAATCCAACAAATATCCAAAATAATAGAATCCGTTGAATATTCAAGCTTAATTTCTGTCCCTGAAAATCCACCACAAATAAAAACGGATAGATATATTACAAAATCAATTTGTTACCATGCTTCTCACATGGCTGACGAAATTAATGCAAAAGCTATTATGACGTTAACCAATAGTGGTTATACAGCCTTTCAAATATCTGCATGGAGGCCACATTCAAATATTTTAGTGTTTACCTCAAATAGAAGAATTTTAAACAGACTAAGTTTACTGTGGGGGGTTAAAGCTTTTTATTATGACAAATTTAGCAGTACAGATTCTACTATTCAAGAGATTAGTGATATAGCTAGTTCAAAAGGGTATATTTCAAAAGGAGATTTCACTATTAGCTTAGCTGCAATGCCAATAAAAGCAAAAGGCATGGTAAACACCTTAAGAGTAAATCAAGTAAGTTAAATTCATTTTGATAGAAATAGAAAGAAAATTTTTAGTCAAATCTTCAGAGTATAAAACACTTGCATTTAAAGTGGAAGTATTTACTCAAGCCTACATAAGTAAGAATCCAGCAAGATCTGTAAGGATAAGAATTGTTAAAAATGAAGGATTCTTAACAATTAAAGGAATCTCTAAAAACAAGGGTACAACTAGATTTGAGTGGGAGAAAAAATTACCAATTGATGAAGCTTTGGAGTTAATGAAGCTTTGTGAAGATGAAGTGATTTTAAAAAACAGGTATTTTATTAAACATGACGAAGTAGTTATTGAGGTAGATGAGTTTTTAAAAAAGAATCAAGGATTGGTTATTGCAGAAATTGAATTAAAATCTGTTGACCAAAAATTAAGATTACCAAGCTGGATAGGCAAAGAAATTACAGGGGAGAATAAATATTATAATTTAAGCTTAATAGACAGTCCATTTATAAGTTGGTAAACTTTAATATTGAACTAAATGTTTATCTTCGTGTCCACAAACAAAAAATTTAAAATATGAATATTTCTGAATTCGGAATTAATAAAGCATTAGAAACTCTAGGAGTCAAGAAAAACAATTTAGGCTCTTCTACTGGGTCAGACTTTTTCTCCTCTGGCAAAAATATTGATAGTTTTTCACCAGTTGATGGAAAACTAATTGGTAGTGTTTCTTCAACTACTAACGAGGATTATGAAAAAATTATTAAAACTGCATCAGAGGCTTTTGTACCATGGAGAAGTAGAACAGCACCAGAAAGAGGTGAGTTAGTTAGACAATTTGGGAATAAACTTAGAGATTTTAAAGAACCTTTAGGTAAGTTAGTTTCGTATGAAATGGGGAAAAGTTACCAAGAAGGACTTGGTGAAGTTCAAGAAATGATTGACATCTGTGATTTTGCTGTTGGATTATCAAGACAGCTCCACGGATTAACAATGCATAGTGAAAGACCTGGACACAGAATGTACGAACAGTACCATTCTTTAGGAATAGTTGGTGTGATATCTGCATTTAATTTTCCAGTAGCTGTATGGGCATGGAATACTGCATTAGCATGGGTTTGTGGAGATGTTTGTGTTTGGAAGCCTAGTGAAAAAACCCCTTTATGTGGGATCGCTTGTCAAAATATTATTGCATCAGTATTAAAGGAAAATAATGTCCCAGAGGGTGTTTCTTGTTTGGTAAATGGCGATTATAAAGTAGGTGAATTTATGAGTAAAGACACTAGAATTCCTTTAATTTCTGCTACAGGATCTACTAGAATGGGTAAAATTGTCGCTAGTGAAGTTGCTGGTAGATTAGGAAAGTCACTTTTAGAGCTTGGTGGAAATAACGCAATAATTGTATCTCCTGATTCAGACCTTAAAATGACCGTAATTGGGTCTGTTTTTGGGGCAGTAGGAACTGCTGGGCAAAGATGTACTAGCACAAGAAGATTAATTATTCATGAAACTATTTACGATCAGGTAAAAAACGCCTTAGTAGAAGCTTACAAGCAATTAAAAATAGGAAACCCTTTAGATGAAACTAACCATGTTGGACCACTTATAGATACTCAGGCCGTTGGTTTTTATAATAAAGCATTAACTGAAGTTGTTAAAGAGGGAGGGAAAATTATTGTTGAAGGCGGTGTTTTATCTGGTGATGGTTACGAAAGTGGTTGTTATGTAAAACCAGCTATTGCAGAGGCTAAAGCTGATTTTAATATAGTTCAGCACGAAACCTTTGCTCCGGTTTTATACCTTTTAAAGTACACTGGGTCAGTGGAGAATGCTATAAATATTCAAAATGAAGTAAAACAAGGATTATCATCTTCTATTATGACAAACAACCTTAGAGAAGCTGAACTTTTTCTTTCTGTTAATGGTTCTGATTGTGGAATTGCCAATGTAAATATTGGAACATCAGGAGCTGAAATAGGAGGAGCTTTTGGTGGTGAAAAAGACACAGGTGGAGGAAGAGAATCTGGATCGGATGCTTGGAAAGTATATATGAGAAGACAAACCAATACTATAAATTACACTACTGATCTTCCTTTAGCTCAAGGAATAAAGTTTGATTTATAAATTCTTGTTAATTACTGTGCTGCTCGCTTGATCTGAAGGTAATACAAGTAAGTCTGCAATATTTACATGGCTTGGCCTAGTTATAACAAAAGAAATAATTTCAGCTATGTCTTTTGCTTGTAATGCTTTGTAGCCTTTGTAAACTGCTTCAGCTTTTTTAACATCCCCTTTAAACCTCACTTCAGAAAAAGAGGTTTCTACTAGTCCGGGGTTAATTTCTGAAACTTTGATGTTATACTTATTTAAATCTAGCCTTAAGCTTTGGCTGATTGCTTTTACAGCATATTTACTAGCACTGTAAACATTCCCTTTAGGATAAACCTCTCTGCCTGCAAGGGATCCAATATTAATAATATGGCCATTTGAATTCTCGATCATTTTATTAACAATAGCTTTTGTAACATAAATCAACCCCTTAACATTGATGTCTATCATTTTATCCCAGTCGTCAATATTTCCATCTTGAAAAAGATCCATCCCATGAGCATTACCTGCATTGTTTATTAGTACATCTATCCTCATCCAGTCTTTAGGTAAACTATTAAATGCTGCAACAACTTCAGAATTAATGGATACATCAAAACACAAGGACACTGTTGAAGTAATTTTATTTAAGTCTTTTACAATGTCTTTTAGAACTGTTTTTTTTCTTCCGCAAACAATAAGTTTAAACCCAATTTTAGCTAATTCGTATGCAGTGGCCTTTCCAATACCGCTAGTTGCTCCAGTAATTAATGCTATTTTATCCATTATATAAATATATGGATCTATTAAAGATTATTAAAAAATATGTTAAAATTATTGTTAAAGTTTATTTTTTTAACCAATAATTAACAGCGAATCAATGTTTTTTTAACAAATTGCAAATGTTATTATTTTAACTTTAAAATATTAAAATATAAAGGATGGAAAATAAAATAAATATTAAGGAAATTAATGAAAAAATAGAGAAGGAAAGTGCCTTTATTGACTTGCTGTTATTTGAATTAAATAAGGTGATTGTAGGTCAAAAACCGATGATAGAAAGATTGTTAATCGGCCTATTAGGAAAAGGACATATCTTACTAGAGGGTGTTCCAGGTTTAGCAAAAACATTAGTTATTAATTCACTATCTCAAGCTATTAAAGGGTCTTTTAGTCGAATTCAATTTACACCAGATTTACTTCCAGCTGATGTTGTAGGTACTCAAATTTATAATATTAAAGAAACTAGTTTCTCAGTTAAAAAAGGACCAATATTTGCAAATTTTGTATTAGCAGATGAAATAAATAGAGCACCTGCAAAAGTACAATCTGCTTTACTAGAGGCTATGCAAGAAAAGCAAGTTACTATAGGTGACGAAACCTTTATATTAGACAAGCCTTTTTTGGTAATGGCTACTCAAAATCCTGTAGAACAAGAAGGAACCTATACTTTACCTGAAGCTCAGGTCGATAGGTTTATGTTAAAAACTGTTGTCGACTATCCTACTATGGATGAAGAAAAGTTAATCATAAGAGCTAACTTATCAGGGAGTTTTGAAAAAATAAATCCAGTAGTTACGATAAAAGAAATCATAAAGGCACAAAATACTATTAATGAAGTCTATATGGATGAAAAGATTGAATCCTATATATTAGATATAATCTTCGCAACTAGAGAACCCTCAAAGTATAAGTTATCTGAGTTGGAGCCTTTAATTTCCTTTGGGGCATCACCCAGGGGGAGTATTAATTTAGCTTTAGCCTCAAAATGTTATGCATTTATTAAAAGAAGAGGCTATGTCATTCCTGAGGATGTTCGTGCAGTAGTTCATGATGTTTTAAGACATAGAATTGGAATTACCTATGAAGCTGAAGCTGAAAACTTAACATCAATTGATATAATCAATAAAATTGTTAATCAAATTGAAGTACCATAATTCGGTAAAATAACTTAGGTTGATGGATACTAAAGAGCTTTTAAAAAAAGTAAGAAAAATAGAAATTAAAACTAGAAGACTTTCTGACCATATCTTTGGTGGAGAGTATCACTCTACTTTTAAAGGAAAAGGAATGACTTTTAGCGAAGTCAGACAGTATCAAATTGGAGATGATGTAAGGGCTATTGATTGGAATGTTACCGCTAGATATAATGAACCATTTATTAAGGTTTTTGAAGAAGAAAGAGAACAAACTTTAATGTTAATGGTTGATGTATCAGGCTCAAAATTTTTTGGAACTAATGATGTTTTCAAAAATGAATATGTCACTGAAATAGCAGCCACTCTATCCTTCTCGGCTAATCAAAATAATGATAAAATCGGTTTGATTTTATTCACTGATATAATTGAATTATACATTCCTCCCAAAAAAGGAAAAACTCATATTTTGAGAATTATAAGAGAATTATTAGAATTCAAACCACTAAATAAAAAAACAGATATCCATAGTGCATTAAAATTTTTGTCTAATATTCAAAAAAATAAATCTATTGTTTTTATAATTTCTGACTTTATATCTCCGGATTATTTTAAAAGTTTAAAAATCAGTTCCTCAAGGCATGATATTACTGGAATTAGAATTTTTGATAAAAGTGAAAAATCAATACCAAATCTTGGAGTAATTGATGTTATAGATAATGAAACTGGTGATATCTTAACTGTTAACACGGCTTCTTCTAAAGTTAGATTAGCTTATGAAAATGATTATTTATCCAATGTTAAAACTTTCGAAAGTAACTTTAGACGCTCAGGTTCGGGTGTGATTAATTGTGGAACTGAGGATAGTTATGTTAAGAAATTATTGGGATATTTTAAAAACAGGTAATAAATGAAATTTAATTTTTTTACATATAATTTGAGTAGACCAATGCATCTAATATTAGTTTGTTTTGTTTCTTCTCTATCATTATGTGCACAAGAAATTTCAAATACTGTAGATACCACCAATATTAGAATTGGAGAACAAATCATCTACAAAATTAATATAAAAACGGACTCTCTAGGTACAATTCGTTTTCCTGAGAGTAAAGATTTTTTACCCTTTGAAGTTATTAATGAATCTAAATTGGACACTAACTCTTTAGATAAAAAGTATATCATTAGTAAACAGTTCGCTCTAACTCATTTCGATTCTGGAGTTTTTTATATTCCTGCTCCAAAAATCCAGTTCTTAGATAGAGAAGTACGATTAGATTCTTTTAGGATAAAAATCAACTCAGTAGTTATTGACACTACTAAGCAGGGGCTATATGGGATTAAGCCAATTATGAAATCTAAAACTCAAGTTGATTTCCTTTACTGGCTATATGTTATTTTAGCACTATCACTAATTGCTTTTTTTATCTATTATAGAAATCAAATTTTTAGTTTTTTTAAAATCCATAAATTAGAAGTAGAATATTTCACACCATATGAAAAAGCTATTAAAGAATTATCGGAGATTAAAAAACTTAGATACGACTCCAACATAGACGTTAAAAACTATTATTCTAATTTAACATTTGTAGTTAGAAATTTTTTAAATCAAAAAATAATAAACAACGCATTAGAGTGTACAACTAAAGAATTAATTATCAGGTTAAACCTTCTAAAAAGCTCCAAAAAATATAATCTATCTAACCCTACTATAAAAAATATTGACAATATATTTTCCAGAGCTGACCTTGTAAAGTTTGCTAAGTATGAGCCAGATTATAAAACTGCCTTAAATGATTTAGAGTCGTTAGAAAAAGAAATTGATAACATAAAATTAATTTTGCCTGAACCTACAAAAGAAGAATTACAAAAAAACTTAAAGATTCAAGAAGACTTAAGAAGGTTAAAACAAAAAAAACGAAACAAGAAAATTGTAGTTTACTCTGTACTTTCCCTTTTTGTCATTTATTTAACTTCTATAATAGTGTATGGTTTTACTTATGTAAATGACACAATATTTAGAAACCAAAATTTAATATTTTTAGAATCTAAAGAATGGGTTAGTTCAAGTTATGGTGCCCCCCCAGTATTTATTACCACTCCAAAGGTTTTAAATAGGAATATTGATAGCTACCTTTTTAATGTCGATAATGGTACAACTGTTTCGGAGTTTAATTATGAAAATGTCACATCTCCATTAAATATTACTATTACTAATATAAAATTGACGGATAATAGCCCTAATATTAACTTGCAGCAAATGATGAATTCTAATATAGAAACCATTGAAAAATTAGGGGTAAAAAATATCATAACTAAGTTTGAAAGTTTTCAAACTCCAAATGGAGCTGAAGGATTATTAATTTATGGCTCTGCAGATTTTCCATCAGAAAAATTAAATGATTTTAAGAAAACTAAATATAAAATTTTTGGTTTCGTTAACAATGAAGACTTTAAGCAGGTGTTTTTATCATGGCAAGAAGACGACGATTATATCGATAAAATTATTAATACTATAGTGGATTCTATTGAATTAATAAAAAGTAAAAAGCAATTATGATTCTAAAAATACAGTTTCTAAATCCTGAGTTCTTTTGGATGCTTTTTGTTATTCCAGTAGTTTGCTTTTGGTATATTTCCAAAAAGAATAAATTAAGTAATATTATATCTATTCCTAACACAATTGCTTTTTTATCCCATTCTTCATTAATTTCAAAACTAAAGCCACTTTTATATATTTTAAGAGTTTTATGCTTAGTTTTTATTATAATCGCATTGGCTCGACCTCAAATAATTGATATATCCACAAAAGTCAAGAACAATCAAGGTATTGATATTGTCATGGCTATTGATGTGTCAGCAAGTATGCTTGCAAAAGATTTATCTCCTAACAGATTAGAGGCTTTAAAACAAGTTGCTGCTAGTTTTATTATGGATAGAACAAACGATAGGATAGGCCTTGTAGAGTATGCTGGAGAGAGTTATACTAAAACCCCTATCACCAGTGACAAAAACATTATAATTAGATCTTTAAACGAAATAAAATATAATACTATAATTGAAGGAGGTACCGCTATCGGTATGGGATTAGCGACATCTGTTAATCGAATTAAAGATAGCAAAGCTAAAAGTAAAGTCATTATACTATTGACCGATGGAGTTAATAATTCTGGGTTTATAGACCCAAATACAGCTGCTGAATTAGCAATTGAGTATGGAATAAAAATTTATACAATAGGTATAGGAACTAACGGAATGGCTCTCTCACCCGTTGGAGTAGATAGTAAAGGGAAGTTCAGTTATGCTAACATACAAGTTGAAATTGATGAAGCTTTACTTATGGAAATAGCTGATTTAACGGGGGGAAAATATTTTAGAGCCACCAATAATGAAAAACTTCAAGATATTTATGATGAAATAAATAAATTAGAAAAATCTGATGTTGAAGAGATAAAATATTATAATCATCAAGAAAAGTATAGACTTTATGTTTTATTAGCCCTTTTATTTCTGACATTGGAATTAATTTTAAAATACACAATCTTTAGAAGCTTTATATAATGTATCAATTAGAAGAAAAAATATGGTTTTGGTTAATGGTTATTCCTGTATTGATAGCTGTTCTATTTTTTATAAATGAGTTTTGGAAGACACGAGCTCAAAATAAATTTATTACTAGATCTTCATTGTTAAAGTTAAGCCCTAATTTATCAAGGTTTAAACCTTATCTAAAATCTTTAATGAACCTAATTTCATTAATATTTCTAATTTTAGCCCTAGTGAATCCACAAGTAGGTAGTAAGATGGAAACCTATAAAAGGTTTGGTATTGATATTGTTTTTGCAATTGATGTTTCTAGAAGTATGTTAGCTGAAGATATAGCTCCAAACAGATTAGAAAAATCTAAACAAATAGTAAATCAAATTATAAATAAACTCAATAGTGATAGAGTTGGTATTGTTGCCTACGCCGGGAAAGCTTTCCCCCAATTACCAATAACTACTGATTATTCTGCAGCAAAAATGTTTTTACAAAACATGAATACAGATATGATTTCATCTCAAGGAACTGCTATTGATGAAGCTATTCAGTTATCAACTACTTACTTTGATCAAGATACTAATACCTCTAAATTATTAATCATTATCTCTGATGGTGAAGATCATAACAATAGCTCACTTGATATTGCTAAACTTGCAGCTAGCAAAGGAATTAAAATATATACTGTTGGCGTAGGAAAAGAGAAAGGTTCGCCAATCCCCATTAAAAAAAATGGTGTCATACAAAATTACAAACGAGACAATAACGATGAGGTTGTTATAACAAAACTTAATAAAAAAGTATTAACTGAAATTGCCGAGATTACAAACGGAAATTTTATTAATGGAGAAAACACAACTTTTGTAATCAATGAAATTGATAAAATTTTACTAGAGACTGAAAAGGTGGAATTTGAAACTAAACAGTTTTCTGATTTTGATGACCAATTTCAATTATTCATATTTATAGCTTTTATCTTCTTATTTTTTGACATATTTATGTTTGATTCTAAAACAAGTTGGATTAATGCACTAAACTTATTTAACGAAAATAATGCAACAAAGAAAGATTAACATAATCCTATTTAATTATTTGATATTACTATTTTTAACAATAGCAGTAGCATTATCACAGCAAAATAAATACGAGACTTTAATTAAAAAAGCTAACAAGTCATTTGAAACTAATGTTAATTTGTCTGAACAAAACTATAGAAGAGCAATATCGGTAAGCCCTGATTCTATAAAGGGTCAATATAATTTTAGCAATAACTTATACGAAAATGGATATTATGATGAAGCTTTATTGAGTCAATTAGAGGCTTTAAAAAACGCTAAATTAGCTATTGATAAACATCCAATATTTCATAATATTGGTAATATTTTAATGCAAAAAAAAATGTGCAAAGAAGCTGTAGAAGTATATAAAAATGCATTAAGAAATAACCCCTTTGATGATGAATCTAGATATAATTTAGCTTTAGCCTTAGATTGCGCCAAAGAACAGGAAAACGAGAAAGAAAGTGAAGGAGAAGACGAGGATAAGGATAAAGAAAAAGACAAGGACAAAAGTGAAGATGAAGATCAAAAAGACGATAAAGATCAAAAAGGAAATGAAGATGAAAAAGATAATGAAGATCAAAAAGATAATAAAGACCAAAACAAAGGAGATAAACCAGAGGATAAGCAAAAAGAATCACCAGATAAGCGAGCAAAAAAGTTATCTCCACAACAAATAAAAAATCTTTTAGAAGCCATGAATCAAGAGGAAAATAAGGTCCAAGAAAAGATTAATGCCAAGAAGTTAAAAGGGGTTAAATTGAAAAATGAAAAAGACTGGTAATGAATTATAAGTATTTTTTAAATATTATTTTATTGTTTTTTAACCTTGCGGTTACATCTCAAATTATATTCGAGACTAATGTTAGTAAAAAGTCTTTAGGAATTAATGAGAGATTACGTGTAGAGTTTACTTTAAATGAAGACGGAGACAACTTTAAACCTCCAAGCTTTAAAAATTTTAAAGTTGTTGGAGGTCCTAGCCAATCCATAAAAAACTCCTGGGTAAATGGGAAGAGATCATATAGTAAATCGTATACCTATTTTTTATCTCCCATAAAAATTGGGTTGTTTGAAATTGGTCAAGCTAAAATTGAAGTAAAAAGAGAAGTTTATAAAACTTCCCCAATTAACATAAAAGTCTTAAGTGCAGTTAAAAACCCCAACAAAGAGAATGACCCAAATTATATTTCAGATACTGAAGTGTACTTAGTTTCCGAGGTTTCTAATAGTAACCCTTATTTAAATGAAGGGTTTTCAGTTGTCCACAAGCTTTACTTTTCCTCAAACATTGGAATTACCAACTGGAGAGAATTATCCTCCCCTAGGTATGCTGATTTTTGGAGTCAAAATATAAGTATCGAAAATTACACTATCGAAGATGGTATTTATAATAACAAACCCTATAGGTATGTTACGCTAAAGAAAACAGTTTTATATCCTCAAAAAAATGGAGAGCTAACTATTGAGCCCTTATCTTTAGATTTAACTTTGCAATTACCAACGAACCGAAGAGATTTCTTTGGCCAAAGGATTATGGGATCTTCCCAAAAAGTTGTGACATCTGGTGACAAAAAAATCAATGTTAAGCCACTACCAATAAACAATGAACTAAAGAATTTTGACGGCGCAGTAGGATCTTTTAATTTTACATTAAATAGTTCAAAAACTAAACTTTCCGTTTCCGAGGCATTGGAATTAAAGTTAGAAATAAATGGACAAGGAAATTTAAAGTTATTTCAACTTCCAGAGCTTAATTTATCTTCTTCATTAGAGGTGTACGAACCTGAAAGAGAAGAGAAAATATCTACAAGTATAATTGGGATGGCAGGTAGTATCCGTGATTTATATACAATCGTACCATCAAAACCTGGTAGATACAAAATACCAAAAATTTCATTCACTTATTTTGATATAGATTCAGAATCATACAAAATTATAAGTTCTAAAGAACTCACTATTGATGTTTCTGGTAAAGAGTGGAGTAATGAATCTCTAAAAAGTGATGATCTTAAAATTAATTCTAAATCAAAAACAGTTACTTTTTTGCCTTTTAAAACTAAAACTACATTAACCAAAATCAGAAAAATCTTCTTTTTTAATTCATCATTTTTCTGGATCTTATTTTTAGCTCCTTTTATTATAACACTACTAATAATTATATTAATAAATTACTTTAAAGGTAAAGGGAAGTATTCAAATAATGATTTGTTGTTACAAGCTAAAAAATTAGCCAAAAAACATTTATCAGAAGCTAAATCAAACCTTGGTAGAAAAGAAGATTTTTATGAGTCTTTAGATAGGGCTTTACATAACTATTTGAAATCAATAATAGTACTTGAAAATAGTAATTACACAAAAAATAATATTACAATTGAATTAGAAAAAAGACAAGTCCCCAAAGCTATTACTTTGTCTTTAAATAAATTATTTAAGAATTGTGAAATGGCTAGATATACACCAATTACAAATGTTGAAATGAAATCTGATTACACTAAAGCTATTGAAATTATCTCACAAATAGATAAAGAAATTAATTGATTATGAAAAATTTTTTATTATTCACACTTATTGTCAATCTTAGTTTCTCACAGGAAAAAGACATATTTGTTACTGCTAATGAAAGATATAACGCTGGCGATTTTTCATTAGCTATAGAAAAATATCGTGAAATTTTAATTAGTGGAAATCATTCTTCAGATCTGTATTTTAATTTAGGTAATGCATATTATAAAGTCGATAGTTTAGCTTCCGCTATATATTATTATGAAAAAGGATTAAAATTTTACCCTAACAACCCTGATTTAATTCAAAATTTACAATATTTAAATAATCTTATCATCAATAATATAGAGCCTATAAATGTTGATGTATTAAGTAATAAAGCTAATTATATCTCAAATTACTTTTCTTTATATTATTGGTCTATCCTGTGTATTATTTTAGGTATAGTTTCATCCTTTTTGTTCTTATTGTATTATTTTTCAAGATCATCAAAAATTAAGAGAACAACATTTACGTTATTTGTTTTATCTTACATAATAACATGCAGTATTCTATTTATCAGTTTTCAGAATTATAATTCTCAAACTGATTTTCAATATGCAATAGTATTTGATCAAAGTATTGATGTTAACTTAGAACCAAATAGTAATAGTGAAGTTTTATTTAAAATTTATGAAGGCACTAAGTTAGAAATTATAGAAGATTTTGATAATGATTGGTTAAAAATAAAATTACTTGATGGTCAAATTGGGTGGATAATTAAAAATAAATTAAAAATCATATAATGAGTATACATTCAGCTAGTCTTGTTCTCGAAGAATTACTTCAAGGTAACTTAAGATTCCAAAAAAACCAGAGTAGTACCATTATTAATAATAAAGAGTTTTTAAATAAAGACCCAAAGGCAATTATATTATCTTGTATTGATTGTAGGGTCATACCAGAAGCAATTTTTGATCAAGGAATTGGTGATATATACGTCACTAGAATAGCTGGAAATATAGAAAATAAAGATATAATTAATTCTTTTGAATTTGCTTGTGATTATAAGGGTTGTAAAGTGTTATTAGTACTTGGTCATGAAGACTGTGGTGCTGTAACAGCTGTATGTGATGATCACAAAAAACTTTTTACGAATCTGAAGCCATATGTCTCTCCAGCTATTAGTGAAGTCTCCAACAGTATAAGTTTTGCAGATCATAGATCTAATTTTATCTCAAAAGTTTCTGAAAAGAGTATTCTTTTAACCTTAGATAGAATACGCTCTAAAAGCGCAATTTTATGTGATCTTGAAAAATCTAATAAAATAAAACTAGTAGGGGCGATGTATAATTTAGAAACAGGAAAAGTTAAAATCTTAAACTAATTATTTTCTTGTAACACATAGGTCGATATTCGGATGCTAAATTCATTTAAAGGCTTGTAATATATAGATGATTCTAGTTTGTTTTTCTCTACTAATTCTAAAGAACGATTAAGCATATTAAACATAAAAAACACAACACTTAATATTAGTACATTTTTTACAACTCCAAAAACACCTCCTAATAATTTGTTGAATATACCTAAAGCTATCAGTTTTGCTAGTTTTGTAATTAACTTCCCAGCAATTGAAAATATAAAAATAGTTAATACTAACAATATAAAAAAAGACAAAAATAGAAGGTAATTTTCTTCCCATTCAATAAATTTCTGTAGGTAATAGGACAAGTCATCATTGAATTTAGAAGCTAAGTATATTCCTAAAAGTAATCCGACCACAGAAGCAACTTCACTTATAAAGCCCTTAAACAGACCTTTTATAAACCCATACAAAAGGAAAAGTGAAATAAATATATCTATATAACCCATTAAAATGTTTTTACAAATAAAAGAAATTTTATTTATTGAATAACATAAATGATAATACTAAC
>JAPKAF010000092.1 GCA_028825365.1 Flavobacteriaceae bacterium
TTTCGCGCAAAATATGGTAAGGATATTTTTGATAAATATTCGTTCTTAGCTCCAGATTCAACAATTCGTAAAAGTGCAGATTGGATACCATTAATTGTAGGTAAGGCTTTACCAGGTGGAATAGTAACTAATGAAGCTTATGAGTCTCTGGTTAGTCAAACATTAGATATGTTAAAAGATAATGGTCCTTATGACGGTTTATTTTTAGATATTCATGGGGCAATGAGTGTAGTTGGAATAGATGATGCAGAAGGGGATTTTATTTCAAGAATCAGAAGTGTAATAGGAGTTGAAACTTTAATTTCCACCTCAATGGATCTCCACGGAAATGTCTCTGAAAAACTAGCTAAGCATACGGATTTAATTACATGTTATAGAATGGCTCCCCACGAAGATTATATGGATTCTAAGAGAAGATGTGTTGTAAATTTATTAGATCGTTTAGAAAGTGGTAAAGGAAAACCCGCCTATAAAGCTTGGATACCAGTGCCTATTTTACTTCCAGGAGAGAAAACTAGTACCCGTATAGAGCCAGGTAAAAGTCTTTACGAGCAAGTTCCAGTTATGACACAGAAAAAAGGGGTTCTTGACGCTGGAATATGGGTTGGATATGCTTGGGCAGATGAACCACGAAATCACGCTGTAGTTATGGTTACAGGGGATAATTTGGAAGCTGTAGTATCAAGTGCTGAAAAGCTAGCTAAACAATTCTGGGATGATAGAAAAAAATTTAAATTTGTTGCGCCAACCACTACACTTGAAGAAAGTTTAAAACTGGCTATTAAAAGTGAAAAAAAACCTTTTATTATTAGTGACATGGGTGATAATCCTACAGCTGGTGGAGCAGGTGATGTTACACACACACTTAATGAAATATTACTTCGAAATGAATTCAAGGATTCTGATGGGCCTTCATTAATTTATGCTTCCATTCCTGGACCAGACCTTATTGAGAAAGCACTTAAATCAGGAGTTGGGTCTTTTGTTGAGGGAAATGTAGGAGCAATAGTAGATAATCGCTTTAGTGGCCCAATTCTACTTTCAGGTATTGTCAGCGCAATAAAGACTGGAGATAGAGATGCAGAAGTTGAGGTAGTTGTTAAGACTGGAAGTGTCAACGTTATTGTAACAAGTAAACGAAAACCTTATCATTATGAAAAAGATTTTACAGATTTAAATTTGAATCCGAGAGATACAGATATAGTAGTTGTAAAAATCGGATACCTAGTTCCTGAGCTTTATGATATGAGAGGGGACTGGCTCATGGCATTAACACCTGGAGGTGTTGATCAGGATTTAGAAAGACTTAACTATAAAAGAATTAAGCGTCCAATGTTTCCCTTAGACCCAGAGATGTCTGAACCTAACCTTAGCGCTCGATTAATAGAACTTTCAAATAAGTAATTTTATTTTCTATTTATTAAATAATATCCAAAACAAATAGAAAGTATAGATAAACTAAAGTAGAGTATATCGATTGGATCTTTAAAGCTCTCTGAAAACTTAAGTACTTTTTCGAAGAATTTTACAATTAAAACAATAATAATAACTTTAATTATTTTATTCTTTAATTGATCTAAGTCTCTAATTTTTAAAGTTGAATCATTGAATTTTGAATTTGCAAAATCAATATCACTTACAAATAGCTCGTATATTCCGAAGCCAAAGATTAAAAGAACTATACCAATTAGAAATAAATCAATTGCAGAAATTATTTTAAATAATAGGTCGTTATTACTAGTAATGGATTCGTCAAAAAGTGGATTATAAAATATAACAGCTTCAATTATTTCCCAGCTTCCAATTACTAATAAGGTAAACGACGAAACTATTGATAATACAACTGCTAATATGGTAATGTACCTAGCATTCCATAATACTTTTTCAAAGATATTACTCATGTTATAAATTATTTAAAAAATTAAGTACTAAAGATAAAGAATTACTTAAGCTTGTTTGTAAAAAAGTGGC
>JAPKAF010000053.1 GCA_028825365.1 Flavobacteriaceae bacterium
ATCCGAAATACAGTCATTTAGCTATTGCCAATACAAAAAACTGTGATGTAGAATATAAAATTTTTAACAGCGATAAAAAATTAGTCATTTTTAAGAACGATCAATTTGTTGGCTCTTGGGATAATACTGAATTACACGAGTTTCAAGGAAAATTTTCTATGGAATTAATGTGCTCATTTTATAATAAAACTGAACACGATTGGATGGGCGTATTTCACGCATCTACAATTTCCAAAAACAATCATTCCATTATGTTTACTGGGGATTCTGGAAACGGCAAGAGTACACTTGTGTCTATACTAATGGCTAATGGCTTTAATGTAATTGCAGATGATTTTACTCCGATATTAAGAGAAGATTTTAAAACATACTGCTTTCCATCGGCTATTTCTATAAAAGAAAAATCATATAGTTTAATGGAGCAGATTTATCCAGGTCTCAAAAATTCTAAACAATACTATATAAGCGAATTAAAAGGTGCTGTTAAATATTTACCACCAACATCAAAAGAAACTAGTGCTGATTGTAGTTCTGTGGTTTGGGTTAAGTACTCTCAAAGCTCAGAAAACTCAATAAAAAAAATTAGTACACAAGAGGCTTTAAAAAAAATCTTACCAGATACCTGGATTTCAAACAAAGAAGTTAATGCAAAAGCTTTTTTGAAATGGATAAAGCATACAAATTTTTATGAGTTACTTTACTCAGATAACAAAAAGTTAATTACAACTATTAATACTTTTTATTAAAAAATAGATTTTTGACAAAATTTTAATAAAAATGATAAAATTTAAAAAAATTAATTTTTGTCATTACAAAAAATAAATTATATAATTGTACATATTATCTAAATATAAAAAATGTCTTATATTTTACTACTTTTAACTGCTTTATCTTCATTAAATTCTGATTTCACAATCAAAAAAATTTATGACGACAAAATTTTTTACAATTTTGTATCATATGAAAATGAGTTATACGTAAGCTCTAATGAGGGTGTTTTTAGAGTTAATCCATCTGGAGAGGATTTGACAATTTATGACAAATCTATTACTGGACCAATAAATTCAATTTTTCAAAAAAATAATAATTTTAAAATAAAGTTTACTGATAAAAGTCCAATAGCATATCCAGAACTTTATGTCAAATCAATTACTGATTTCGCTTTCCTTGAAAATGACCTTTTTGTGATTGCAAGAGGGAAGTTATTAATTTATAGTAACCTCACCTATTCATTTAAATCTATAGGCAGTGTAAGATCCATAAATGATAATTCTGTTGGTACTTATGGTGGAGTTTATATTAATGGTAATAAATTAGAAAAAATCACTTATACTGATGGACAGATTAAAGAATTTGATAGTATAACTTTTGTATGCTACAATGGTTTGTTGAGTTTTAAAGATAATATTGAAACTAAGCTTTACAATAATGATAATTCAATAAGAACAAAAGGAGAATATGGTGCTATTTCTAATATCTTTGAAATCGGGAATTCTAACTATTTACTAATTTCTGATAAAGGTCTATTTAATTATGATTATAATTCTAATAATTTTAAGTTAATTTATACTGCTTCAAAAAAAATTATTCCTCTACGAAACAAGATAGAGTCTAGGATTAAGGATCGTGGTGAATTTCACTTTATTGATGATAAAAAATATATTTCTATCAATGTAAATAGTAATATTATTGAAATAATTGATGGTAATATTGGTTTTGAAATTAATGATATCTTAGAAAGTGATATTAATGGTAATGATTTTTATGCTATTTCTAATAATAATTTATTGCTAAGTTTAAAAAGAACAACGGAGGGATTATCCTTATCAAAAAAAATTCCTATAATTAATACAGCTCATACAATTTCAGATTATGATAATTTGATATTTTTATCCGGAAATAACGGTTTAAGTGTTTTTGAAAAAACTAAAGAAAAGATAATTAATAGTTATATAGTTGATGAATTTAATAGTAATGCAGTTTATAAAGAAAAAAATAAAATAAGTTTTGGTAGTATTCATGGAGTTTATAGCATAGACAATGTACTTGATTTTGAAAGAAATTTAATATTTAAAGATTATAAAATTAATTCTCAAAAACCATATCTATATTTTGTTGCGCTAATATTCATTTTCATTTTAATAATAATTATAAAAAAATTAAACAAAAAACATATTTCAGACGATCAACTGATCTCTAATATTAAGCGTTTTATTAATAAAAACTTAAGCATTGTAACTTTAAAAATGTTAGAATCTGAATTTAACTTAGACTATAATGATATTAATAGTATCAATAAAAATTTTAAGCCTGCTAAATATATTAAAATACTAAGATTAGAATTAACAAAAAAAATGCTTTTGAATGGAAAATCAATTTCTGAAGTATCGAGTCGAACTGGTTACTCTGAAACATATCTTCTTAAAAACAAGTATAAATTTATGAATAAATAAAATTTATAAATAATAGTTTTCTAAAGCTTAATACATTAAAAATTCTGATAAAATTATTTTTATTCTCTTTAAATTAAAAGACATTTTTTTAAAAATTTAGATGTTTTATTAAAATAAAAACATTTATCTGCACATATTATTAATTGTAATTATGCACAATATAAACTCAAAGTAGATTTATTTTGCATTCGAAAAATTATATCATCTTAATGTTTTCATTTATTTTAGTTATTAGTTGCTCTAGTAATAAAATTCTATTTAAGAACATTCCTGAAAATATCTCAATCAAAGTTCCAGAAGCTGTAATAACTTATGGGGATTTAATAGATGTAAAAATTTCCTCCTTAACTAACCAAAGTACTTCAATTTTTTCTCCCATTGCGATGGATAAAATAGGAACAATTAGAGACGCAGAGGCCAGAAAATTAGATGCATACTTAGTGGATAGCTCTGGAGAGATTGATATTACATATATTGGCAAAATAAAAGCTTACGGATTAACTTGTTCAGCTCTTTCGGATTCTATTAAAAATAAACTTTTAGAATTTGTTAAAACTCCAAGTGTAAGTACAAAAATCTTAAATTTCAGAGTTTCAATATTAGGCCAAGTAGCTAGTCCTGGTACGTTTAATGTAATAGATCAAAGTATGTCATTTACAGAACTCATTAGTAGAGCTGGTGACTTTAGTAAAAATGCAGATCCAACTAATGTAATGATTATTAGAAATATAAATAATAAAATTACAACTGCTTATATAGATCTAACATCCTTTGAGTTTTTTAATTCAGAATATTATTTTTTAAAACAAAATGATAAAGTTTATGTTAGACCTGATAATGCATCATTAGCATTTGATTTTGGTATTTTAAGAAATGCTGGCGCTTTATCCTTATTAACTTCCATTTTTATATTGATTTCAAGATAATGCAGGACAATAATCAACAGAATTTTATTGAAGAAGATAGTATAGATATTATAGCCATACTATTTACTCTGTTATCCAACAGATGGATAATTATTATATCTGTGACAATATTCACTATTTTTGGATTTTCATACAATTATTATCAACAAGAAATATTTAAAACATATTCAACATTATTTATAGATGAAGATCAATCTGACGCTTCTTCTTTTATCAATAATAATGAATTTCAATTTCTTTCTAATAATTCTCTTGACAGTGAAGATCATGCTTCTCTTTTTAAATCAACACTTATCTTAAAAAAAGTAGTTGAGAAATTAGGACTTAACTACAGGTTCTATAAAAAAAATATATGGAAAACCAATAAGCTTTTAACAAAAGAGTCCTTACCATTTGAAATTGTATTTAAAAAAAGGATTTCTGAAAACAAGTGTGTTATTAAGTACCAAAAGAATAATGTTATCATTAAAATTAACGAACAAACATTTTCATTTTCAAAAAATGAAAATATAATTGAGAATTCATTATTTATTTATAAACCAAAATTTTTAAATCATGTAAGTCAGGACAACTATATCATAAAGCAATTTGATATTAATCAAGCCGTATCTCATTTAAAATCTAAATTTACTATTAATCAACCAAAAAAATCAAATACCTATGGAATTTCTTATTCTGGTCCAAATAAAGATTTAAATTCTAAAATTTTGAAAGGTATCGTAGATGAGGTTATAGAAAACAATATTAGTGAGAAGAAGAATATTTATAAGTTATCAATAGATTTTATAGATGAGAGAATATATAAATTAGAATTAAAAATTGATTCGCTGAATTCTATAATTTCTAATTATAAAATTTCAAACGGAATATACATGCCACAAGCTCAAACAGCTTCAGTATTAATTAATATAAACGATATTGAACAAAATATATTTAATAATTCACTGCAAAATGAATTATCCTTTAAATTAATAAATGAAGTAGAAAAACAAAACTCATTTGAACTTTTGCCCTCAGAAATGGGTATTGATAATCAAAATATAAATCAGATGGTTTCTCAGTTTAATAAGATTATTTTAGAAAAAAACAACCTCCTTGTTGATGCTACTGAAAAAAATCCACTTGTTATTCAATCACAAGAACAACTTATTGTCTTGAGATCTAATATTCTTAATAGTTTAAATATCTATATTGATAAATTAAAAGTAAAATTTAATAGATATAATGAATACAAAGAAAAAAGTAATTCATTAATAGGGGAGATTCCAATAAGGGGTGCAGAATTAGACAATTTAGAAAAAGACCTCTTAATTGCAAATAACTTGTATTCATACTTATCTCAAAAAAAAGAAGAGGCATTGATTAGTTTATCTTCCTTAGAGTCTAACATTAGACTAATTAATGAAGTTGATTATATTTTAGAATCAACAACTAATAAGTCAAAAACATTAGTAATTTTTTCATTTCTAGGACTTGTTCTTCCGGTCGGATATTCAATAGGTATGTTTTTTTTTAGAGGTTTTTATGTTGATATAGAATATTTAAAACAAAAGCTTCCTAATATTAATTTTTTAGGAATGATAAAATTCACAAAAGGAGATTTGTCAATTGAAAACAAAGCCATACAAAGTGAACTTTTCAAAAGAATTTACTATAATCTGTATAGAAATAATTCAAAATCAACTAAAGGAAAATCAATTATGATTACTTCATGTGTTAAAAATGAAGGAAAAACATATACTGCCTTTAATTTTTCTAGATTTCTAGCTAGTACAGGTAAAAAAGTTTTACTTGTTGGTGCTGATTTAGGTAATCCAGATTTAAAAAAATTATTTGTTCAAAATAAAATCAATTCTAGAGGATTAACAGATATTATAAATGATAATGAAAATAATTTTAAAGAACTTTTTGAGAAATATAAAATAAGTGATGATCAACTGGACACTCTTTTTGTTGGAACAAAAACAAATAATAAAAATAGCATTTTTGATAATAATAAATTTGATAATCTAAGTTCATTTTTGAATGAGCAATATGATTATGTAATTTATGATACTGCACCAATTATGCTTATGGTTGACTCCTTAAAATTATTGACAAAGTTAGATTATACTATTCATGTTTTTAGAAAGAATTATTCATCTAAAAAATTTGTAAATTTTGTATCGGATTATAAAGAAAAATATAAACCAAAAAATATAGGTTATGTTTTTTTAGATGATACTAAAGCTGATAAATTTATTGACAAATATGGATATGGATATGGATATGGATATGGATATGGA
>JAPKAF010000054.1 GCA_028825365.1 Flavobacteriaceae bacterium
TATTACGACTCCAATTTATTACCCATCAGCGAAACCTCATATGGGTCACGCATACTCAAGTATTGCTGCTGATTTTTTTGCCAGATTTAAACGTATAGATGGTTTCAATGTGCATTTTTTAACAGGTACAGATGAGCACGGTTTAAAAATACAAAGAGCAGCAGAGAAAAAAAATGTTGATCCTCAGGCTTTTTGTGATGAAATTAGTCAAACATTTAGAGATCTTTCAAAAACATTAAATTTATCTAATACTGATTTCATTAGAACTACCGAAGAGAGACACAAAAAAACAGTTCAACATTTATGGAGCGAGCTTGAAAAAAATGATGATATCTATTTATCAAAATATTCGGGCTGGTATTCTGTTTCTGACGAAGCTTTCTATAGTGATGAAGAAATTACTGAAAAAGAAAACATTAAGATAGCAAGCGCATCTGGTTCACCAGTTGAATGGATAGAGGAAGAGTCTTATTTTTTTAGGCTGTCTAAATGGCAAGATGAATTACTAAATTATTATGAAAAAAATCCTGACTTTATTTCACCAAAATCTAGAAAAAATGAAGTAATTAGCTTTGTAAAAGGTGGGTTAAAAGACCTCTCTATAAGTCGTAAAGCATTCTCTTGGGGTATCAAAGTCCCTAATAGTCCAGATCATGTAATTTATGTTTGGCTCGATGCTCTAACTAATTATATAAGTGCTTTAAACTATCCAGACACAAATGATGCGTTGTTTAAAAAATTTTGGCCTGCATCTGTTCATTTAATAGGTAAGGATATATTAAGATTTCACTCTGTATATTGGCCTGCATTTTTAATGGCTGCAAAAATACCTTTACCTAAGAAAATTTATGGTCATGGCTGGATTTTATCTGGTGATGAAAAGATGTCTAAATCAAAAGGAAATATTCTTGATCCTTTAGATATTATTGAAATTTATGGTCTTGATCCCTTAAGATATTATTTAATTAAAGAAGTTTCATTTGGTAATGATGGTAACATTTCACAAGATAGGTTAGAGGATTGTATCAATAGTGATTTAGCTAATAATTATGGAAATTTATGTCAAAGAGTTACTGCATTTGCTGAGAAAAATTGCTCCTCATCTGTACCAGACAATAAAAAATTTAATGATGAAGATTTAGTGATGCTAAATAAATTTACTGATAATTTAACGGCAATACGTACTGAAATTGATAATCAAAATATTAATTATTATATTAATTTTATTGTTAGTGCTTTATTTGAAGCAAATAAGTATTTTAATGACCAGGAACCTTGGAAAAAAAAAGATGATAAAGACAGATTAAATACAATTGTCTATACATCTTTAGAAATGATTAGAAAAATTTCATTCATGCTTTATCCAATAATCCCAAGTTCAATAGAAAAAGCCTTAAAGATTTTTAATTTAGATGTAGATGCAATTAATTTTGAATCTATTGCAAAACATGACTATCTTGTATCTGGAAAACCTATTAACAAAATAGATATTTTATTTAAAAAAATTGAAAAAAAAGATGATTGATTCTCATTGTCATTTAGATCATGAACCCTTACTTGAGAATTTAAGTGATGTTATAAAAAGATCTAAAGAAGTTGGTATCTCAAAACTATTAACAATATGCACTACAGTAGAAAGTTTTGATAGGATAAAGAATATTATTAAACTAGATCCAATGATTTATGGAACGTTTGGTATTCACCCTCATGAGACTGAGGAAAGTCTTTTAATTGATAAAAATTATATAATTAATCAAATAAATCAAAATGAAAGAATTATTGGTATAGGTGAAACTGGCTTAGATTTTTTTTATAATCATAGCAACAAAGAAAGGCAAATTGATAGCTTTAAAGCCCATATAGAGGCTTCTATAGGTCTTAATATACCTATTATCATACATTCTAGAAATGCTGAGGATGAAACATATGAAATCCTAAAATCATATAAATCAGAAAAATTAAAAATTTTAATGCATTGTTTTACCGGTTCATTAAATTTTGCAAATCAATTACTTGAATTAGATGCATTTTTTTCTGCAAGTGGAATAATTACATTTAAAAATAGTTTAGACCTTCAGGAAACTTTTAAAAATATTCCCTTAGATAAACTGCTTGTTGAAACAGATAGCCCATTTTTAGCTCCTATACCAATGAGAGGAAAAAAAAATGAACCAAGTTTTATCAAATATACTCTAGAAAAATTATCTATTTTAAAAGAAAAGACTAATCAGGAAATGTCCGATTTAACTACTAAAAATTTTAATAAACTTTTTAACCTATAATGTCTCTTAAATTTGTCATTTTGGGTAGTGGTAGTTCAATGGGTGTACCTAGAGCTGATGGATATTCTGGTGATTGTGATTTAAAAAATAAAAAAAATTTTAGAACAAGATGTTCTGCTTTAATTAAATTTAACGATCAAAATATCTTAATAGATACATCGCCAGATTTGAGGTCACAACTACTAACAAATAAAATTAGAACTATTAGCAAGGTTTTTTACACACACCTTCACGCAGATCAAACACACGGCATTAATGATCTACGTCCATTTTTTTTAATAAACAAGAAGCAAATTCCAGTTTATGCGGACACAAGTACTAAAAAATATTTAATTTCCACTTTTAAATATTGTTTTAAATCATCTTATGGTTATCCATCTACTTTAAATATTAATAGTCTTAAAAAAGAACATCATTTTACAAATAAAAATAAAAAAATTAAAATTGAATCAATACCAGTTCAGCATGGTAAAATTAAAAGTATATGCTATCTAATTAATAATAAATTAGCTTATGCAAGTGATATTAGTTTATTTTTTAAGAAAGATTACAAAAAATTAAAAAAATTAGAATACTTGATTATTGACTGTCTATGGTACCGTAATCATTCAGCACATTTCAATTTAGATCAAGTTTTGGAAATAGTTAAAATCCTTACTCCTAGAAAAACTATATTAACAAATATGCATAGCGATTTAGATTATACAAAAATTAAGAAAAGATTACCTAAAAATATTATTCCTGGTTTTGATGGTATGACTGTTAGATTATAGAATTAAATCTATTTGTTTTGTTATTTTATCTGACATTGGTGTAATAAAAGAATTGAACGTGTCCTGTATTTTTCCTTCTTTATTAATTAAAATTTTATGAAAATTCCACTTAGGAACAGTCGAGTTACCATAATTTTTTTTTGCCCATTTATATAAATCATGAGCATCTTCACCTTTAACGTCTGTTTTGTCAGTTATTGGAAATGTAATATTAAAATTAGTTTCACAAAAATCCTTAATTTCGGAATTAGACCCTGGTTCTTGTCCACCAAACTGATTTGACGGAACACCAATTACATAGAAACCTCTGTCTTTATACTTCTCATAAAGGTCTTGAAGGCCTGTATATTGTTTAGTAAAGCCACATTTACTAGCAACATTTACCAAAAGTATAGTTTTTCCTTTGTATTGATTTAAATCAATAGTTTCATTATTAATATTCTTTATTGAGTGATCAAAAAATAGCTTTTCGTATTTAGCATCAACTTTTTCAAAAAATGTGAACATAGATATAATTAGTAGGATTAATAAATTATTTTTATAAAGCATGAATTATTTTTTAGAGGCATACAATAATATAAAATATCCAAATACCGTAGAAAGTAAAGATCCTGCAAGAACACCAATTTTTACACCATCTATATACTGAATATTTTCAGCAAATGCTAAGTTTCCAACAAACAAACTCATTGTAAAGCCAACACCTGTTAATATTGAAACTCCGTATAGACTTAACCAGTTAGACTTGTCTGGCATTTGTGCCACACCAAATTTAACTGCAAAGAAAGAAATAAGCATAACTCCAACTTGTTTACCCACAAACAACCCTAAAAGAATACCTAATGGAACAGGTTCTAATAATGAAGTTAATGATAATCCCTCTAAAGACACACCTGCATTAGCGAATGCAAATATAGGCATTATCATAAAAGCAACATAAGGACTGATTGCATGCTCAAGTTTAATTAATAAAGAGAAATCTTTGTCTTTAATTCTATGAGGTATGGTCGTAGCTAAAAGAACACCTGCTATTGTTGCATGAATTCCAGACTTATATGTGAAGAACCACATGAAGGCACCAATTATTAAATAGGGAATAAACTTTTTAACACCAAATTTATTTAAAGTAAGTAATAAAATATATGAGATTAAGATTAAACTTAAATAGCTTATACTTAAATCACCAGAATAGAAAAAAGCGATAATCAATATCGCACCAAGGTCATCAATAATAGCAAGAGCCGTTAAAAAAATTTTTAAAGAAATTGGAACTCTTGAACCAAGTAAAGATAAAATTCCTAGTGAAAACGCTATGTCTGTAGCCGATGGAATTGCCCAACCATTCAATGTTTCAGAATTCCCAAAGTTTATAAAAACATAGACTAGAGCAGGGACGACCATTCCTCCAACAGCTCCTATAATCGGAAGTAACGCTTTTTTTAAATTAGAAAGTTCACCTTGAATAAATTCTCGTTTAATTTCTAGTGTTACAAAGAAAAAGAAAATTGCCATCAATAAATCATTAATCCAGTGATGTACGGAAAGTTTTAAACCAAAATCATTAATACCTACAAACAGGTATTGGTTTAATGTATCAAAATATAAATTACTAAAACTAGAATTACTTATTACAAGAGCAATAATTGCAGCAATTAATAATACAAGACCACTTGCTGCTTCTAACTGAAAAAACCATTTAAAAGGCTTTGAAAGATTTTTGATCATAATTTTATGTTAAATCTCTAATAAATAATGAGATATCTTTAATACTTTCATAAAGATTATAAAGTATAAATTCGATATTTGGGACAATTTTTCCGATAGGATATTTAAACGTATCTACAATAATTATAAAAGCTACGAATGAAATAATTGCTACAATAAAAATATTTAATATTTTAAAGTTTTTTTGTTTTTTTGGTTTAGTATTTACTTGTGGACTTTCATCTATATTAGTCTCAATTTTTTCCTTAGTCTCTTTTTCTAAATCTACTTCAACCTCATCTTTAGGTGCATCTGATACACTTTCTTCTTCGTTGGTTGATGAGCTATTTTGGTCAAAAATATTAATACTATCAATACTAATATCTTCATCAATTGGACTTACCGTATTTTCAAGAGCTTCTTTTTTAAAAAACCATTTATGATCACAGCTAGCACAATGTAATAAGCGACCCTTGTCTGGAATTAAAGTAGAGTCTACATCAAATTTTTTATTACAATTATTACAGGTAATGATCATTATTGTTTTATATCTGATTCTTATAAAAAATCTTTATTTTTGATGTTCTTTATTCTTTGAAATTATCAATATCTAATGTATTAGTACCTCAATCGGGGCGTAGCGCAGCCTGGTAGCGCATCTGGTTTGGGACCAGAGGGTCGCAGGTTCAAATCCTGCCGCCCCGACCAATTTATGAAAAAAGCAAAAATTTATATTCCTACAAAAAATTC
>JAPKAF010000093.1 GCA_028825365.1 Flavobacteriaceae bacterium
AATCAAATGACACTAAAGTCAGGAGTTGAAATGACTATAAAAAAACATGCTCCAGAAATTGAGAATGTAATTAATATTGAATCTTAAATGGTAAAGTCTGATATTCTAATTATTGGAGCAGGCCCCGTTGGTCTATTTGCCGTTTTTGAAGCAGGTCTGTTAAAAATGAAATGTCATTTAATTGATATTTTACCTAAACCAGGAGGGCAGTGTTCTGAAATATACCCTAAAAAACCCATATATGATATTCCAGCTTACCCTGAGATATTAGCAGATGATTTAGTTGATAAATTAATGGAACAGTGTTCTCAATTTCAACCTGGATTTACTTTAGGAGAAAGAGCAATGACCATTGATAAACAAGAAGATAATTCCTTTATCGTAACAACAGATAAAGGAACTAAGCATACAGCGCCAGTAGTTGTTATTGCTGGAGGACTAGGGAGTTTTGAACCTAGAAAACCACTTATAGATAATATTAGTAAATTTGAAGGATTTGGTCTTGAGTATTTCATTAAAGAACCTAACTTATTTAAGGATAAAAAGATAGTGATTGCTGGTGGAGGTGATTCTGCACTCGATTGGGCAGTTGTCTTATGTAAAATAGCATCGGAGGTTACCTTAATACATAGGAGAAATGAATTTAGAGGAGCTCTTGACTCAGTAGATAAAGTTCAGCAATTAAAGAATTTGGATAAAATCAAAATTATTACTCCAGCTGAAGTGATTGGTTTAAATGGAGAAAACAATTTAGAGTCAATTACTATTCAAAACTCTGATAAATCTACACAGGATATTCAGACTGATTTTTTCATTCCGCTTTTTGGTCTCTCACCAAAACTTGGTCCGATTTCTAGTTGGGGTCTAGATATTGAAAAAAATGCAATCAAAGTAAATAATTCTTTAGATTATCAAACTAATATTCCTGGAATTTATGCAATCGGAGATGTTAATACTTACCCAGGGAAACTTAAATTAATATTGTGTGGATTTCATGAAGCGGCTTTAATGTGTCAATCTGCTTTCAAGATTTTAAACCCTAACAAAAAATTCCTTTTAAAGTATACTACAGTTTCAGGTGTTGAAGGATTTGATGGGTCGCATAAAAAGGCCGTAAAAGCTGTTATTAAAACTATTTCATAGTGAGTGAAAATGACATAAATATATTTATTACTGATAGAAAAGGTACTATTCATGATGTAATTGCACCTACAGACATGTCTATAAATTTAATGGAATTAATTAAAATTCACGAAATTGAAAATGAAGCTTCAATTGGAGTGTGTGGAGGAATGGCTATGTGTGCTTCTTGTCAATGTTATATAGAGTCTGAACATGATTTGATACCAAAATCTGATGATGAAGAGGCGATGTTATCAGAGGCTTTTTATTTAGAAAAAAACAGCAGATTGTCTTGTCAAATTCCTATATCAACTAACCTTGATAATTTAAGAATAAAAATAGCACCTGAAAGTTAATCTAGTAGTTTATATATCGCTTCAGGAAAAATTCTCTCAACAAATTTCTTATAAGCAATTCCTGATGGATGAAGGTTATCACTAGCAACTAATTCTGGCATAGTTAAACCAAGCCTAGTTATATCTGTTATATTAATATATGTGATATTATTTTCTAAACAATAGTTTTCTGCAAAACTGTTATACATATCGATTTCTTGGCTAGTAATAGATGGATTTGGCCCTGATTGTCCATAAGGAGTAAACGCATAATCAGGAATCGAGATAACGATAACATCTGAGTTACTTTGTGATTTAGTAAGTGAAATAGCGGTATTTACTAATTCAGGAAACTCTTCTTCATAAACTTCAAAAGGTTTATTTTGATATTGATTATTTACCCCAATCAATAAAGTTACTAAATCGTTATTTTTAAAAATATTATCTAAACTGTCGTTTTCAA
>JAPKAF010000022.1 GCA_028825365.1 Flavobacteriaceae bacterium
TAATTTAAAAAATTATTACTCACAAAAAAGTTGGTTAATTTATTAATCAACTTTTTTTTTATGTTAAATCCTAGTTTTAGCGTTACATTTGCATTCATTTTAATGATATGAGTAATATAGTTGCAATAGTAGGTAGACCGAATGTTGGAAAGTCAACATTTTTTAATAGGCTTGTTCAAAGGCGTGAAGCAATAGTAGATGCTGTTAGCGGCGTTACTAGAGATAGGCATTATGGAAAAAGTGACTGGAATGGTAAAGAGTTTTCTTTAATTGATACTGGTGGATATGTTGTCGGAAGTGATGATGTTTTTGAAAGTGAGATTGATAAGCAAGTCGAATTAGCTATTGATGAATCAGATGCCATTATATTTATGGTTGATGTTGAGTCTGGAGTAACAGCGATGGATGAAGAAGTTGCAAAATTACTTAGAAAGGTTAATAAGCCTGTTTTTTTAGTGGTAAATAAGGTAGATAATTCAACTAGATCAAACAATGCTGTTGAGTTTTATGAATTAGGACTTGGAGAGTATTATACAATAGCTAGTATTAATGGATCAGGAACTGGTGATTTATTAGATGCATTAGTTAAGAACTTTTCTGACGAGCCTGAAGAAGTGAATGATTTGCCTAGATTCGCTGTAGTAGGAAGACCAAATGCTGGAAAATCGTCATTTATAAATGCTTTAATTGGTGAAGAAAGGTATATAGTAACTGATATCCCTGGTACTACAAGAGATTCTATAGATACTAAATACAATAGATTTGGATTTGAATTTAACCTTGTCGATACAGCAGGAATAAGAAGAAAATCTAAGGTCAAGGAAGATCTTGAATTTTATTCTGTTATGCGAAGCGTTAGAGCGATTGAGCATTCGGATGTTTGTATCTTGTTATTAGATGCAACTAGAGGTTTTGATGGTCAAGTAAGGAATATTTTTTGGTTAGCTGAACGAAATAAAAAAGGTGTTGTCATTTTAGTTAATAAATGGGATTTAGTAGAAAAAGATACCCAGTCAACAAAAGATTATGAAAAAATGATCAGAAAGGAAATAGAACCTTTTACTGATGTACCAATTGTTTTTATTTCTACTTTAACTAAACAGCGACTTTTTAAAGCTATAGAAACTGCTGTTGAAGTTTACAAAAACAGAGCAAAAACTTTAAAAACTAGTAAGTTAAACGAAGTATTATTACCGATAATACAAAATTATCCTCCTCCTGCCTATAAGGCAAAATATGTTAAAATTAAGTTTGTGACTCAACTACCAACTCCTCAACCACAATTTGCTTTCTTTTGTAATTTACCACAATATGTTAAGGAACCTTATAAGAGATTTTTAGAAAATAAGCTGAGGGAAAATTTTGATTTCAATGGGGTTCCAGTGGATATATATATGAGAAAAAAGTAGAGCTATAGTTCCTTTTTTATCTTCATCAACCTGTTTTTTATTTCATTTAATTTTTCAATAATCTCAAAATTATTCATAGGTTTTTTCTTAGCCTCCCTTATATAGGTCTTTGCACCTTCAATTGTGAACCCTTTATCTTTAAGTAAATAAAATATCTGCTTTAAAGATGCTACATCTTCAGATGTATATTTTCTTTTACCACTAGTATTTTTTTTTGGGCTTAGGGATTTGAATTCTTTTTCCCAAAAACGTATTAGAGAAGCGTTTACATTAAAAGCATTGGCTAGTTCGCCTATTGAATAATATCTTTTCTCTGGTAACTCAACATTCATTAATCTAAAGATTGGTTTACTAATGATGTTTGTTTAAGTAGTGCATCAAACTCTCTAGCCGTTAGGTTGCCGTAATAAAAATTAACAGGGTTAATTCTCCCTTTATCTTTAAAAACTTCATAATGTAGGTGAGGAGCTTGAGATCTACCCGTGCTACCTACATAACCAATTAAGTCTCCACGTTTAACTTTTTGCCATCTCTTTACATTGTATTTGTATAAATGCGCATAAAGACTAGTGTATCCATAACCATGGTCGATTCTGATGTGTTTTCCATAGCCTGATGATCTACTATCAGCTCTTTTAACAACACCATCCCCTGTAGCATATATCGGTGTGCCTCGAGGAGCTGTGAAATCCATTCCATAATGGAATTTCTTTGCTTTTGTAAAAGGGTCAGTTCTTCTTCCATAACCTGACGCTATTCTAGTAAGATCATCATTATTTACAGGTTGAATTGCAGGAATAGCTTGTAGAAACTTCTCTTTTTGCAGCGCTAATTTTGTTATTTCATCTAAGGATTTAGATTGAACGATTATTCTTTTTTGCAAGATGTCAACTCTCTTGTTACTTTCTTTTATTAATTCTGAATAATCATAACCATCAAATTTCTTGTATCTATTTACCCCTCCAAAACCAGCCTTTCTTTTATCATCAGAAATAGGACTTGACTCAAAATAAATTCTATATATGGAATTATCTCTTTCTTCAATATTAGATAAAACCACCTGAGCATCTTCAATTTTATTATTTAATGTGTTGTATTGTAATATCAAGTTTTCAAGTTCTCTAGTCAATGCTTTTTCCTTAGGAGACTCAAAATATGTGCTAGTTAGTAAAATGAAAAATACACTCAAAAAAGTTGATCCAACTAAATAAATTAATATATACTGGAAAACCTCACTTTTTTTCCTCTCGATTTTGCGATAAGAAAGTGATTCAGAGTCGTAATAATATTTTAACTTAGACATGTCTAAAAAAATTATATTTTTGTATTAGTTTTAACATCTAATAACAGGCAAAGATATAAATTGTTTTGCACTATTAATAATATAACGTTTAAGCAGTATAAATAATGGACTCAAATCTTGTAAGAAAACACTTTGTTGAATTTTTTAAAACGAAGTCTCATCAGATTAATACATCCGCTTCTTTAGTAGTGAAAAATGACCCTACATTAATGTTTGTAAACTCTGGTATGGTGCCTTTTAAGGAGTTTTTTTTAGAAAACTCTATTCCAAAATACAAGAGAATTACAAATTCACAAAAATGCTTGCGTGTTTCTGGAAAGCACAATGATTTAGAAGAAGTTGGTTACGATACATATCACCATACTTTTTTTGAAATGCTTGGTAACTGGAGCTTTGGAGATTATTTTAAAGAAGAAGCTATAAACTGGGCTTGGGAATTATTGACAGAAGTTTATAAAATTGATAAAAAAGATTTATATATAACAGTATTTAACGGCTCTGATGATGAAGATAATTTATCGATAGACAATGAAGCTCTAAATATCTGGAAAAAGATTATTCCAGAATCACAAATTTTATATGGAAGTAAAGAAGATAATTTTTGGGAAATGGGAGAACAAGGGCCTTGTGGACCATGCAGTGAAATTCATGTAGATATTAGAAGCCAAAAAGATAAAGATAAAATATCAGCTATAGATCTTGTTAACAAAGATCACCCTCAAGTATTAGAAATTTGGAACTTAGTATTCATGCAATACAACAGAAAAGCTAGCGGTAAATTAGAAGATCTTCCTAATAAACATATTGATACTGGTTTAGGTTTAGAAAGGTTGTGTATGGTATTACAAGGAGTTACTTCTAATTACGATACAGATTTATTCACACCAATAATAGCTGGAATTGAAAAATTATCTCAAATCAGCTATGAAGGTGGTTCATCAAAGACCGATATAGCTATGAGAGTTATATCTGATCATATTAGAGCTGTTTCTTTTTCCATTGCAGATGGGAAGTTGCCAAGTAATAATGGTTCTGGTTATGTGATAAGAAGAATACTTAGAAGAGCTGTTAGGTACGGGTTCTCTTTTCTTGGAACAAAAACGCCTTTTATTTATAAGCTTGTAAATATTTTAACTGAACAGCTAGGGGTAAACTACCCAGAGCTTATTTCTCAAAAAAAATTAATAGAAAATGTTATTAAAGAAGAGGAACTGTCGTTTTTAAGAACACTAGATCAAGGACTTATATTGTTAGATGAGCTTGTTAAGACTTCAACAGATTCCATTATTTCAGGAAAAAAGGCTTTTGAGTTATATGATACTTATGGATTCCCTATTGACCTAACTTCATTAATACTTAATGAAAAGAATTTATCATTAGACATGGATGGCTTTAAGAGTGAGTTAGAGCAACAAAAAAATAGATCAAAAGCAGCAAGTGAATCCTCTACAGAAGATTGGACAGTTTTGATTGACGACCCTTCACAGGAATTTGTTGGTTATGATATTCTTAGCGCTAAAGTTAAAATTACTAAATACAGAAAAGTTAATTCTGTTAAAGGGGGAGACTTATTTCAATTAGTATTTAATACAACTCCTTTTTATGCTGAGGGTGGTGGACAGGTAGGAGATAAGGGATATATAGAGTCAGTAAATGGAGATATTACTTATATATTGACTACAAAGAGAGAAAATAATATTACAATCCACTCTGTAAAAGAACTTCCCCATAATACCAGTGATTTATTCAATGCGGTTGTAGATAATAAATCAAGATCAAAAACAGATTGTAATCACTCTGCTACTCATTTACTTCATCAGTCACTTAGAGAAATTCTAGGTAAACATGTAGAGCAAAAAGGGAGCTCAGTAACTTCAAAACAACTTAGATTTGATTTTTCTCACTATGAAAAAATATCAGAAGGTCAATTAATTGAAATTGAAAATTATGTTAATTCAAGGATTGCTGATAAGATCTCTCTAGTCGAGAGTAGAAAAGTTCCAATGCAAGATGCTATAGATAACGGAGCAATAGCTCTATTTGGTGAAAAATATGAAGATACTGTCCGAACTATTAAATTTGGTGATTCTATAGAATTGTGTGGAGGAACACATGTAAAAAACACTTCTGAAATTTGGCAATTTAAAATAAAATCAGAGGGAGCTATTGCTTCTGGAATTAGAAGAATCGAAGCAATTACTAATGTTGCTGTTAAAGAATATTATAAAGATACTATCACTCAGTATAGTCAAATAAAAGAGCTACTTAACAACAGCAAAAATCCAGTTGTTTCTTTATCAGAATTAAAAAAAGAAAATTTAAAATTAAAAAAACAAGTTGAACTTTTATTAAAAGAAAAATTGCTACAAATAAAAGTCTCTTCTAAAAATGAGATTAAAGATTTAAACGGAATAAATTTTTTAGCTAAAAAAGTTGATCTAGATGTTTCAAACATTAAAAATTTATCTTTTGAATTAGCTGGAGAATTAAAGAATTTGTTTTTGATTTTCATAGCTGAAAATAACTCTAAAGCTACTATTGTATGTTATATCTCTAAAGAATTAGTAAAAACAAAAGGTCTTGATGCTAGAGAAGAAGTTAAAAAACTGTCTGCTTTAATTGATGGAAGTGGAGGGGGTCAAGACTTCTTTGCTACTGCTGGCGGCTCAAATATTGATGGAGTAAGTCTTGCGTTGGATCAAGCTTCTAAAAGGTTTAATTAATTGTACTGATATTTTATATATATAAATTTGTTAAAAAAAGGATCTAAGTTATACAGCATTTTTTACAATAAATGTCCTAAATGCCACCAAGGTATGTTTTGGCACAAAAATAATCCTTATTTAAATGTTTTTAAAAACAATAAACAAGCAAACAGTGAATGTAATAAGTGTCTACTAAAGTACGAGATTGAACCTGGATTTTGGTTTGGTGCAATGTATGTCAGTTACGCTATTGCAGTTGCTTTTTTGCTTATTTTTGGATTAATTTTGTATAGTTTATTTGAAAATATAGATATGATTACATTAGTAATTACATTGTCATTTCTTGTAATTATATTTTCACCTATAAATCATTTCTTTTCTAGATTAATATGGATTAATATTTTTGTAGATTATAATAATTCAAATTACAAATAGTATAAAAATGAGTTTACCATTTACTACTTTTTCAAAAGATTATTTAGATGAAATTAAAACATCAATCACAAAATATGTCACTAAAACACCTGTCTTAAGTAATAAAATAATTAATTCAATTTGTGGTGCAGAGATTTTTTTTAAATGTGAAAATTTTCAAAAGTCAGGATCTTTTAAATTTAGAGCAGCTACAAATGCTGTGTTAAACCTTGACTCTGCTCAAAAAAAAAATGGGGTAATTACTCATTCCTCAGGGAATTTTGCACAAGCGTTATCCTTAGCTTCACAAGCACAAAATATTACGGCTCACATAGTAATGCCTAAAAATGCACCTGAATTTAAAAAGCGAGCTGTATTACAATGTAATAATAACTTAGTTGAATGCCAGTCAACAATAATTGACAGGGAAAAAATATCTAAAAAAATTCAAGACAAGTACGACTTAACGTTTATTCATCCTTCTAATAATCTGAATGTTATTTTAGGTAATTCAACGGTAGTTTCTGAGCTTCTAGAAGACCATACTGACCTAGATTATATAATATGCCCTATTGGAGGTGGAGGGTTGATTTCGGGCTCTGCATTAGCTTGTGAGGCCTATTCTAGCAGTTGTGAAGTTATTGGAGCTGAACCTACTAATGTAAATGATGCGTATAGATCACTTCAATCTAAACAAATAGAGTATAATTCTACTACCGACACGCTAGCCGATGGGTTAAGGACTAACTTAGGAGACATTAATTTTCCGATAATATTAAAGTATGTAAATACAATTATCTGTATTGACGAAATTGAGATAATTAATGCAATGAAATTAATTTATGACAAACTAGATATGCTAATAGAGCCATCTAGCGCAGTTGCATTTGCTGCTGTACTTAAAGAAAAAGAAAAATTTAAAGGAAAAAAAATTGGTGTAATAATCTCAGGTGGTAATGTAGAAAATAATAATTTACCTTTTTAGTAATTTACCCCTTACACTTTTCCAGGTTAAATTTCTTATGAATTCTCCCTCCTTTTCGTTCACAACAGCGTCTATTTTATTTATTGAAGCCTTAAAGTATCCAACTATTAAATAAATAAAGTAGGTTAAGCTCTTTTTGTTATAAGCTCTCTTTAAAGCTGATAATACACTTAACGTTATTCCAAATCTCATTTTATATAGAGCCTCACCTTGCAAAAATTTTGCACTTTTGTCATAATTAGCCCCAGTTTCTTTTTGATGTTTTACAATAAGGTTAGTGTCTGTTTTTATATTCCATTTATTATATTTTGACAATAAAACATCTATTGTATCCCATCCAATAGATTCTTTTAAACCGCCAATATCTTTAAAGCACTGCTTTCTGTATGATTTTATAGGGCCTCTTACATGTTTTTTTGAGGCAATATTTTCATAAATCCATTTACTTTTTTTCTTTATAAATAAGATTCCAGAAGCCATACCTAAAGAGGAATCTTTCTCGTAAAAACTAACTATTTTTTCAATGTAGTCATTAGGTAGAATGATATCTGCATCAAATTTACATATAACATCATAATTGTTGTCTATGTTATTTAAACCAAAATTAAATGCTTTTATAACTTTTTCACCCGGCAGATGTTTTTGAATAGACTTTGTGCTTATTTCGCTAATCCAATCGAATGTTTCTACATACTTCTTTACTAATGAGGAGCTTTTGTCGTTAGAATTATCATTAACTAACAATAGTTTTTTGACAGTATAGGATTGATTAATAATAGACTCAATGGTTGATTTTATATATTGTTCTTCATTATGAAAAGGAATTATTATATATACGTCCATAACTATTTGTTATAAAATCAGTTGAGTTGGTTTTTTTTAAAAAACTTTAAAAAGCTTAGCTTAATAAATACCATATAAAAAAAGGACTTTGAATTATGAGCATTATCAAAAGTCTTTTTGATAAAGAAACCTCATCTCTCCATTCTAGAATAAAACTCCCTTTTTTAAAATACTTATAGAATAGTTTTTTCATAACCTAACCTCTAATTATTTCAATTTAAAATTATAGTTTTCAAATTCTGTTGAGTAAGTCTCTTTTTTATCAGCTCTTTTCTCACTCCAAGTTTTTTTTTCAGTTTTTCGTTTTGCATAAACTATATAGTACCTGGGAGTAAATAGTCTTAGAATAGGTCTTAATCCTATTTTTTTAGCTGGATTTGTCCATTTTTTCCTAGATATAATTTCCCACCCTGATTTTTCTAATAACCAATCAAATTGCCAATCTTCAAATTCATGATAATGTCTATCCCTTTTATCATTTGGGTTTCTGTATGCATTAGAAAACCATAACTTTAAAGGTACACTAGCAATTAGTTTATCTGCTTTAATTTCTCTTAGGGCATTAAATGGCGCTATTAGATGTTCGAAAATTTCAAAAGCAGTTACGACATCGGCTGTTGAGTTTTTAATTGTCTTAAAATTAACATCTATATCTTCCCCTTGAGTATTTGAAACTTTATAATTATTTTCTGTCATCATTTCAGAGAATGGATTAGAAACTCCTAAATCTAGAATTTTTTCATCTGTATTTATATGAGTTTTTAGAAAATCTAAAGTTATTCGATATCTCTTATGGGGATAATTATTTTTATACATTTAATATTGATATACTATAGCATTAACATGCATTCCCGCACCGACACTAGCAAACATAATAATATCTCCTTTGTTTAGCTTGTGAGGCTTTAATTCACCTTTTCGTACTATATCAAACAGTGTTGGAACTGTAGCGACTGAGCTATTGCCAAGCTTATGTATATTCATTGGCATTACATTCTCAGGAACTTGCATTTTATATAATCTATAAAATCTTTTTATTATTCCTTCATCCATTTTTTCATTAGCTTGATGAATAAATATCTTTTTTAATTCTTCTATTTTATATCCACTTTTATCTAAACAGCTTTTCATTGCTGCTGGAACATTTGTTAATGCAAATTCATAGATTTTTCGTCCATGCATTTTAATAAATCTTGAGTCATTTCCACTATTTGAATTGTAGGATTTGCCAAAATATAAGTAATAAATCTCCTCATTGGTAAATGATGCTGATTCATGGGCTATAATACCATCTGTCTCATTTGAGGATTCTAAAATAGTAGCTCCGGCTCCATCAGCGTATATCATAGAGTCTCTATCAAACTTGTCTACCACTCTAGAAAGAGTTTCTGAACCTATCACTAAACATTTTTTTGCTATTCCGGATTTAATGAAGCTATTAGCTTGGATTATTCCTTCTACCCATCCTGGGCAGCCAAATAAAATATCGTATGCAACACATTTAGGGTTTTTAATTTTTAAAAGGTGTTTTACTCTAGCGGCTAAACACGGAAGCATGTCACTTTGATCAGAGGTTGATTTTACATCTCCAAAATTATGTGCTAAAATTATATAGTCTATAGTTTCTTTGTCTATTCCTGAATCTTTTATAGCTTTTTCTGCTGCTAAGTAACCTAAGTCAGATGAATTTAAATTATCACTAGCATATCTTCGTTCATCAATCCCAGTAATCTCTTTTAATTTACCTATTACACTTTCGTTGTCAGATTCTACTTTCGATCCATCTGCATTATAAAATTCATGGTTGGTGAAGTCGTTATTTTTCTTTAAAATTTTAGGTATATAACTGCCAGTACCTGTGATTTTTACATTCATAAACTTATTTTCAAACTATATTATAGATTTTTTTATTATACAATCTAAGTATTTTTTTTGAAATAATTACTCTGTATAGGATTCTATTGGGTCACAACTACACATAAGATTTCTATCTCCATATGCATCATCTACTCTTCTAACGGATGCCCAAAACTTATTCTCTTTTACATATTCTAACGGATAAGCAGCCTTTGCTCTTGAATAGTCGTATTCCCATTTATCTGATGTAACCATTTCCAAGGTATGCGGGGCATTCTTTAATAGATTGCTAGTGTCTTGCATCGAACAAGTTTCAATTTCCTTTCTAATTTCTAACATTGCATCACAAAAACGATCAAGTTCCCCTTTGCTTTCGCTTTCTGTTGGTTCTATCATCATTGTTCCAGCTACAGGAAAAGAAACTGTTGGAGAATGAAAGCCATAATCCATTAATCTTTTTGCGATATCAGTTACTTCAATTCCATTTGCTTTAAATGGCCTACAATCAATTATCATTTCATGAGCTGCTCTACCATTTTCACCAGAGTACAATACTTCGTAATTTCCGGATAATCTTTCTTTTATATAGTTGGCATTCAAAATAGCAATCTTAGTAGAGTTTGTTACTCCTTCACTACCTAACATTTTTATGTAACCATAAGAAATTAGGCATGCAAGTGCAGAGCCAAATGGTGCAGAAGATATTGAGTCTATTGCTTTAGTTCCACCTGTTTTTATTATTGGGTTTGATGGCAGAAATGGTGCTAATTGTTTAGCAACACAAATTGGTCCGACTCCAGGACCTCCACCTCCATGAGGTATAGCAAATGTCTTGTGAAGGTTTAGGTGGCAAACATCAGCTCCAATTGCTGCTGGATTAGTTAGTCCAACTTGAGCATTCATATTTGCACCATCCATGTATACTTGCCCTCCATTTTCATGAATAATATTTGTTATATCAACAATATCAGCTTCGAAAACTCCGTGGGTAGACGGATAGGTTATCATTAAGGCAGCTAAATTTTCTTTATGTTCTATTGCTTTACTTTTTAGATCTTCAATATCAATATTCCCATCATCGGATGCTTTGGTAACTATCACCTTCATTCCTGCCATAACTGCGCTTGCTGGGTTTGTACCATGCGCAGAAGAAGGTATTAAGCATATATTTCTATTATGATCCCCATTGTCTTGATGATATGCTCTAATTACCATTAGTCCTGCAAACTCCCCTTGTGCTCCTGAGTTAGGCTGCAGAGATGTGGCAGCAAAGCCAGTAATAGCTGATAATTGATTTTCTAAATTTTTCAAGATATACTGATAACCCCTTGCTTGAAATATTGGAGCAAATGGATGTATGTTTATCCATCTATTCCAACTAAGAGGTAGCATTTCTGCAGCAGCATTTAATTTCATTGTACAAGAACCTAGCGGGATCATAGAATGAGTTAATGATAAATCTTTTCTTTCTAACGAAACAATATATCTCATTAGTTCAGTCTCAGAATGATATTTATTAAAAACAGAATTAGTTAAAAAAGCAGTCTTTCTTATTAAATTATCAGGGATCTTACTTTCGTTTTTTAAGTTGATTATCTTATCGGTACTATTGTTTGTTGCTACAGAAAAAATTGAAACTATGGTATTTAAATCATCAATAGTTGTAGTTTCATTTATTGATATTGAGACTGTATTTTCATCAGGGTAATAAAAGTTAACCTCATTTAAATTAGCTTCACTTTTTATTTTTTCAATATCAATGCTAATTCTAATAGTATCAAAGAAATGATTATTTAATTGCTTTAATCCTAATGAAGTTAATTTTTCAGCTAAAACAATAGTACTGTTATGAACTTTATTTGCTATGTTCTTTAATCCACTAGGACCGTGATAAACGGAATACATTCCGGCCATTACTGCTAATAAAACCTGAGATGTACAAATGTTAGATGTAGCTTTATCTCTTTTAATATGCTGCTCTCTAGTTTGTAGTGCCATTCTAAGAGCTCTATCTCCATTAGTATCTACTGTCACTCCAATAATTCTTCCGGGGATACTTCTTTTATAAATCTCTTTAGTGGCAAAATATGCTGCATGTGGACCTCCGTAGCCCAGAGGAATCCCAAATCTTTGAGTTGTTCCTACCACTACATCAGCTCCGAACTTTCCTGGTGATTCTAAAATCGTTAAACTTAGAATATCTGCAGCAACCGCTATTTTTATATTATTATCATTACAATTTTTAATAAATTTAGAGCTGTCATTTACTTCTCCATTAGCACTCGGGTATTGAATAAATGCTCCATAAAATTCATTAGAATCAAAGCTGAACTTATTTTCATCTTCTACAACAAGCTCAATACCTAAAGGATTAGATCTTGTTTTTAATAGAGAAAGAGTTTGTGGAAATATATTTTTAGAAACAAAAAATTTATTAATATTATTTTTTTTCTGATCTCTAGATCTAACTGCAAAAAGTAGTGTCATCGCTTCTGCTGCTGCTGTACTTTCATCTAATAGGGACGCATTCGCTAATTCCATACCAGTTAAATCACATACCATGGTTTGAAAGTTTAACAAAGCTTCAAGCCTTCCTTGGGCTATTTCAGCTTGATAAGGAGTGTAAGCAGTGTACCATCCTGGACTTTCTAATATGTTTCTTTGAATAACAGCAGGTAAATAAGATCTATTATATCCTAAACCTATGTATGTTTTAAATACTTTATTTAAGTGAGATATAGTCTTTAAATGCATTAAATAATCCGATTCACTTAACGGATCTTCTAATTCAAGAGCATTTTTTAACCTGATATTTTCAGGGATTGTATCTTCAATTAATTCGTCAATAGATGACGCATTGACAGTTTTAAGCATTAGTTTTATATCAGACTCTCTAGGTCCAATATGTCTTCTTGAAAAAGATTCTGTGTTCATAGCAAAAATCAAAATTTATACATGCAAAAGTAATTAATTATTGATATTTTTATCACATTATTTTTTTAATAAATATTAAATAATTAGACAACTTATTAACATTAAAAATATCACTTCCAAACTATTTAATTTTTATATTAATTCTAGCATGCACGTTTCATTAGCGGTTGTATGTATTCAAGTATTAACTTTTTTTAAATTCGATATAACTTTAAATTATAGTTTACTTCTTTTTACCTTTTTGTCAACGTTAGTTGCATATAATTTTATTAAGTATTTTGAATTAAGTTTAGCTAAAGGCATCTTATATAGTAAGTCACTTAAATTAATTTACTCTATAACTATTGTTTCATTTATCTCTTGTCTTTTTATAATACCAATGCTGTCTAACCTTGAGTTGATCACCATTTTTATAATCAGCTCACTAACGGTACTTTATATTTTACCTATCAATTCATTAAATAAACAAAAGAAAAACCTTAGAAATACAGAGGGTATTAAAATATTTATTGTAGCAGCTACTTGGAGTTTATTAACAGTTTTACTGCCAATTATTGATTTCTTTGATAAGATAGATGTTATTGGAATGATCTACTTTATTCAAATTTTTATTTATGTATTTGTAGCTATTATTCCCTTTGATATAAGAGATTTAAATTTAGATATAAAAAATCTAAATACAGTTCCTCAAAATATTGGGATTCAAAGGGCTAAGAATCTTGGGATTATTTTACTTTTTGTTTTTATTATTTTAGATTTTGTCCAAATAATTATTTTAGAACATGTTAATTTAACTTCGGTTTTAATAAATATTATAATTTGTATTATTCTGTCAATTTTACTTTTCAATTCTAGAAAAAATCAAACTAAATATTATGCATCATTTTGGGTTGAGTCACTTCCTATTTTTTGGCTATTATTAAATCTAATTTTATACTATTTGAGACCTTTTTAGTAATGCATCAATTGTTGGTTTACGTCCTCTGAACTTAATGTATAAATCCATTGGGTCTTCAGTTCCTCCTTTAGAAAGAATATTGTTTTTAAATTTCGAAGCAATTTTTTTATTAAAGATCCCTTGTTCTTTAAAGTATTCAAATGCATCGGCATCTAACACTTCAGCCCATTTATAGCTGTAATAACCAGCAGAGTAACCTCCTTGAAAAATATGTGAAAATCCAGTACTCATGCAGACTTCATTAAGCTCTTTTGTAAATGTTAATTTTTCCAGAACTTTAGATTCATATTTCTTGACATCTTTAATTTCTTCTGGATTAATATTATGCCAATTCATGTCTAATAGCCCTATGCTTAATTGTCTAAGAGTTTGACTTGCCTGGTTATAATTAGCACTCTTTTTTATTTTTTTTATTAGATCTATTGGAATTACCTTCTTAGTTTCATAATGAAATGCAAAAAGATTTAATGCCTCTTTTTCGTAGCACCAATTTTCAAATATTTGACTTGGTAACTCTACAAAATCCCAGGAAACATTAGTTCCTGAAAGACTTTTAAAAGTTGTATTTGCTAAAATTCCATGTAATGCATGTCCAAACTCATGAAATAAAGTAGTTACTTCATAAAAAGTCAGTAGTGAGGGTTTGTTTTTTGTTGGTTTAGTGAAATTACAAACAATTGAAATATGAGGTCTTTCGTTAGTATTTTTATATTTATACTGTGGTTTATATGAAGTCATCCAAGCTCCACCTCGTTTGCCTTTTCTGGGATGAAAATCTGTATAAAGTAATGCTATAAAGTTATTTTTATCATCTGTGACTTCGTAAGTTTTCACTTCTTCATTATAGGTATCTACATCAAGTAATTCTTTAAAGTTTAAACCATATAATTTATTACTCACTGTAAAAGCACCTTGTAAAACGTTTTGTAGACTGAAATAAGGCTTTAATTCTTCTTGATCAATATTGAATTTATGTTTTTTATACATCTCAGAGTAAAAAGCGGTATCCCATTTTTCTAATCTCTCAATATTATCTATATCTTTTGCATAATCCTCAAGTACTTTAAATTCTTTTATTGCTGCAGGTTTAACTTTTTTTACTAAATCTTCTAAGAAATCCATCACAGTTTTTGTGCTTTTGGCCATTCTTTCTTCTAATATATATTCAGAATAAGATATATATCCAAGAAGCGTAGCTTTCTTGTATCTTAAGTTAACAATTTCAAGAACTATCTTTTGATTATCGAATTTATTATTCTTGAAAGCTCTTTGTCCAAAGGCAATAGTAATTTCTTTTCTCAATAGACGATTTTTACAATAAGTCACTAGTGCTGAATAACTAGGGTAATCTAATGTAAATAACCATCCTTTTTTATTTTTTGATTCTGCTAACATTTTAGCTGCTTCAATGTGATCATCAGAGAGTCCATCTAATTTATTGATATTATTAACTAGTAGTTCAAAGTCATTAGTTTCTTTCAATAGATTTTGGCCAAAATCTAGAGACAACTTACTTAGCTTGATATCAATATCTCTTAGCTTATCTTTATTTTCAGCATTAAGATTCGCGCCATTTCTTAAAAAAGATTTATACGTCTTGTTAAGTAAAGTGCTTTTTTCTGTTGTTAAAGTGCTTTTATCTAAAGTGTTGTATACAGAGTTTATTTTGTTATATAATTTATCGTTTAATAAAATATAGTTTTTAAGCTTACTGAGTATTGGAGATATTTCAATTGCAATTTCTTGAATTTCTTCATTAGTTTCAGCAGAATTTAGATTAAAAAATATTGATGTGATTCTATCCAATTTTATGCCGGTATAATCAAGAGCTTCTATAGTGTTTTCAAATGTCGGCTTATTTTTATTATCGATAATCAAGTCTATTTCAAACTTAAGCTCTTTTATTGCTAATTCAATAGATGATAAATAATCGGAATTTTTTATTTGATTAAATGGTGCGTAATCAAAGTTAGTAAGAAGAATACTCATATTGTCTATAAATTTTTAGAAGAGTCAATTGAATTCTTTTCTAAACTATTTTTATAGAACTCTAGCTTATCTGCAATGTTCTTGTCAAATGTAGCTATTATTTGTGCTGCTAATATTCCAGCATTTTTAGATGCATTTAAAGCCACAGTTGCAACAGGAACACCGTTTGGCATTTGTAAAATAGATAAAATTGAATCCCAACCATCTAAAGAGTTACTAGATTTAACAGGCACTCCAATAACTGGTATTGTTGTTAGTGATGCAACCATTCCAGGTAGATGAGCTGCTCCGCCAGCACCCGCAATAATAACTTTTAGTCCTCTTTTTTTTGCATTTTTAGCATAATCAAACATTTTTTGAGGAGTTCTGTGTGCAGAAACTATATCCACTTCAATTTCAATTTCAAATTCTTTTAAAATATCTATTGCATTTTGCATTACTGGAAGATCACTTTTGCTTCCCATTATTATTCCAACTTGTATCATAGCCTATTTACTTATTACTTTAATTGATTTTCTAATACTATTCGCAAATTCTTTTGCTTTACTTAAATTCTTATTTACTACCGTAATGTGTCCCATTTTTCTATTTGGTTTAGTTTCTTTTTTTCCATAGATGTGAATACTTGCACCAGGTATATTTAATGTATTCTCTATGTTGTCATAAACCGCTTCACCAAAATAATTTTCTTCACCAACTAAATTTATCATAACTCCAGGAATTTTTATAGACGTATTTCCTAAACTCAAGTTTAATATAGCCCTTAGGTGTTGTTCGAATTGAGATATCATGCAACACTCAATTGTATGATGACCAGAATTATGCGGTCTTGGAGCTACTTCATTTATCAATAGTTCATCATCATTAGTTAAAAAAATCTCTATAGCTAGTAAGCCTACGTGATTGAATGCTCTTGATGTGTCTAATGCTAACTTAATTACCTTATTATTTAATTCATCTGAAATTTGAGCCGGACAAATTACTTTGTCTACTAAATTAGCTTGGTTAAACTCCATTTCTACAGTTGGAAAGTATGCTTCTTGTCCATTGTTGTTTCTAGCAACTATTACAGACAATTCTTTCTTTATTGAAACCTTGTTTTCTACAATACATTCAATATTTGGTAGATTTTTAAGCTCTGTAATGTTATTTATTAATTTCACTCCTTTACCGTCATAGCCAAATCTAGCACTTTTCCAAATAAAGGGATATTTATATTTTTCATTTTCTAAACCTTCAATTATGTCATTAATAGTATCACATGTCTTAAAAAAAGAAGAGGGTAACCTATGTTTTAAATAAAATTCTTTTTGAACTGATTTATTTTGAATTGTTTTAATATTTGCTGATGAAGGATATACTTTTACGCCTTCCTCTTCTAATTTTTTCAGTGCATCTGTATTAACATTCTCAATCTCTATTGTAAGGACTTCTACATTTTTACCAAAATTGTATACATCATCGTAACTTAATAAATCACCTACAACAAAATTATCCACTAGCTTACTACATGGAGCTTCTTTGTTAGAGTCCATAACTTTACAGCTAATATTTAGCTTATTAGCTTCATTAATCAACATTTTCCCAAGTTGACCTCCACCCAATATTCCTAATTTGTTATGTGCGGTATAAAAGTTCATCATTAAATATATCTGCAAAAATACGTTTTAAAATTAAATCAAAAAATAGATTAACCTTTTCAATTGATTATATTTGTTTTTTTAAATTTTATAGTAAACCACACATGATAAATATTGTATTATTTGGTCCCCCAGGGGCAGGTAAAGGCACTCAGGCTGATTTTTTAAAGCTTAAGTTTAATTTATTTCACATATCAACTGGTGATGTTTTTAGGTTTAATATAAAAAACAACACACCTCTTGGCCTTATGGCAAAATCATATATTGATAAAGGAGATTTGGTTCCTGACCAAGTTACAATTGACATGTTAAATGAGGTTGTACGAAAAAACTTAGATTCTAATGGCTTTATTTTTGATGGCTTTCCAAGAACTAATAATCAGGCTTTAGCCTTGGATTCTTTAATGGCAGAAAACAACTCTACTATAAGTGCTATGATTGCTCTTGAAGTTGATGATAAAGTATTAATTTCTAGATTATTAGAAAGAGGTAAGACAAGTGGGAGAATTGACGATTCTAATGAAGTTATTATTCAAAATAGAATATCTGAATATTATAAAAAGACTGCAATATTAAAGGGTTTTTACTTGAAGAAGAATAGATACTTTGGAGTAGACGGACAGGGAAGTATTGAACATATAACCGATAGACTTAGTAGTGTAATTGAATCACTTTAATAATTAATTAAATGACTGAAGGTAACTTTGTTGATTACGTTAAAATATTTGTAACATCTGGTAACGGAGGTAGAGGCTCCATGCACTTGCATAGAGAAAAATATATCACCAAAGGTGGTCCTGATGGTGGAGATGGAGGTAGAGGTGGTCATATAATTTTAAGAGGAAACTCGAATTATTGGACACTATTACATCTCAAATTTAAAAGACATATTAGAGCTGGCCACGGAGGTCACGGAAGTAAGAGTAGAAGTACAGGAGCAGATGGATCTGATTCATTTATTGAAGTACCTTTAGGAACTGTTGTAAGAGACACCTTTACTAATGAAATTGTTTTTGAGATTACTGATGAGGGTGAAGAAAAAATAATCTGTCAAGGTGGAATGGGTGGAAGAGGTAATTGGCATTTTAAATCTCCAACAAACCAAACTCCAAGATATTCACAGCCAGGAATACCATTAGAAGAGAAACAAATTACGCTAGAGTTAAAAGTTTTAGCAGATGTAGGTTTAGTAGGTTTTCCAAATGCAGGAAAATCAACTCTTTTGTCTGTTATAACTTCTGCAAAACCAAAAATTGCGGATTATGAATTTACAACCCTTAAACCAAATTTAGGAATTGTTAAATACAGAGATTATAAGACTTTCGTAATGGCAGACATACCTGGAATTATCGAGGGTGCAGCTGAAGGAAAAGGATTGGGACACTATTTTTTAAGACATATTGAAAGAAATTCCACCCTTTTATTTATGATTCCAGCGGATGCTAACTGCATTAAAAAACAATATGATATCCTTTTAAGCGAACTAAAAAGATATAACCCTGAAATGCTTGACAAAAACAGGTTAATTGCGATAACTAAATCAGACCTTTTAGACGAAGAGTTAACAGTCGAATTAACCAAAGAGTTAGACCATAATCTAGATATTGATTATATATTTATATCATCTCTTACTACCAAGGGAATAGATAAGTTAAAAGATAAACTTTGGTTAATGCTTAATAATTAAAACAGATTAAATGAGAGTTCATTTCATTGCCATTGGTGGTGCAGCTATGCACAATTTAGCGATAGCTTTAAAAGTTAAAAAATATCATATCACAGGAAGTGATGATATTATCAATGACCCATCAAAATCAAGATTACAGTCATATAATTTATATCCAAATGACTTAGGCTGGTTTGAAGATAGAATCACAAATGATATAGATGCAATCGTACTAGGTATGCATGCTAAAATTGATAACCCCGAATTATTAAAAGCTAAAGAGCTAAATCTTAAAATATATTCTTATCCAGAGTTTATATACGAGCAGTGTAAATTTAAAACTAGAGTAGTTATTGGAGGTAGTCATGGAAAAACTACTATTACATCTATGATACTTCATGTGATGAATTTTTATGATAAGGATGTAGATTACATGGTAGGTGCACAATTAGAAGGTTTTGATGTAATGGTAAAATTAACTGAAGAAAATGATTTTATTGTTTTAGAGGGTGATGAGTATTTGTCCTCTCCAATTGATAGAAGACCCAAGTTTCATCTGTATAATCCAAATATTGCTTTAATTAGTGGTATTTCATGGGATCATATAAATGTTTTCCCAACATATGAAATTTATAAAAAACAATTTGAAATTTTTGTAGAATCTATTGTTGAGGGAGGGAGTATTACATATAACTCTGAAGATTTAGATACAAACGAAATTGTAAATAATACTACTAGGAGCATAAGAAAATTTGACTACTCTACACCTGAATTTTCTATAAATAATGGTATCACTTATTTACAGACCACAGAAGGGGAATTACCATTAGAGATTTTCGGTAAACATAACTTGAGTAACCTTATGGGTGCTAAATGGATTTGTCAGCATATGGGAATAGATGAGGATGATTTTTATCAAGCAATCACTTCTTTTAAAGGAGCTAGTAATAGATTAGAAAAAGTATTTACCAACAATGACTCTCATATATATAAAGATTTTGCCCACTCACCTAGTAAAGTAAAAGCAACAGTCAATGCGGTTAAAAATCAATTTGAAGAACATAAAGTTATTGCTTGTTTTGAGCTACATACATTTAGTAGCTTAAATTCTGATTTTATTAATGAATATAAAGACACTCTAAACAGAGCAGACACATCAATAGTTTATTTTTCAAAAACTACATTAGAGTCTAAAAAAATGCAAAAAATTGACTTTAAAGACATTGTTAATGCTTTTAATAATAGCGGTTTGATAGTGTTTGATGATCCATTAAAATTAAAGGAATATTTATTTTCATTAAACTACAATAAATCGGTATTGCTAATGATGAGTTCAGGTAGTTTTGGAAATATTCAGTTTGATGAATTAAAAAATTTATTAAATTAAGTGTATGATATTAGTATATACTCCTATAATAACTAGAAGAATTGAGTATATATTCAAGCACATATTTATTAATATAATTGGAATAAAAGTAAGTTTTACAGCTAAAATTGATGAATTTGTCTCCTTTGAAGGGCCGAAATTTTCTTATGCCCCTAAAAGACTTTCTAATGAGTTTCATATAAAGAGTACTCAAATTTTATTAGAACAAGGATTTTCTGATATTGATATTGAGGTAAAAAAATGGGATGAGACTAAGTGCTTTTTTTATAATGAAAAAGGAAGTATTCCATTTGATATTTTTGGAGCATCTTTTTATCTTATTTCTAGATATGAAGAGTATCTACCACACTTAAAAGATGACTATGGAAGGTTTTCGTTTGAAGAGTCTATTGCATATAAAAATGATTTTTTAGATGAGCCTACTGTAGATATTTGGGCTTATAAATTGAAAGAGGCTTTAAGTACTTTTTTTCCTAATATTATTTTTAAAAATAGAAAATATAAACTTAAGACCATTATTGATGTTCCAAGTGTATTTTATTATAAAAATAAAGGTTTCCTTAGAACTATAAGTGGTGTTTTTACAGATCTTGTAAGGCTAAAGCCAAAAAATATATATTCAAGATTCTTAGTTATATTTAGATTACAAAAAGACCCATATGACACATTTAAATGGATTATTAATAAACAAAAAAAATCCTCTAGTAAATTTCTATTTTTCTTTCTTGTAGGTAAATTTTCAACTTATGATAAAAACATTAGTTTAGTTAAACAATCATTTGTTAATATTATAAAATTCGTTTCTGATTACTCTAGAGTAGGCCTTAAATTATCTTTTTTTGCACTAAACAATATTGATGTTCTAAAAAAAGAAAAACTTGATATTGAATCTATTACAAACAGAGATTTAATGATTAGTCGAAATTCTTTCTCTAAGATTAACTTACCTACTAATTATAGAGATCTAATTAAATTAAATATAAAAGAAGATTATACAATGGGTTACGTTAATAAAATAGGTTTTAGAGCTAGCACATGCTCCCCTTTTTTGTTTTATGATATCGATAATGAAATGCAAACCCCTTTACTAGTAAACCCATATAATTTTATGGATTACTCTCTTTTACAAATTAATTCATTTTTAGACAAGAAGGAAAAAGTTATTGAAATGATAAATAAAGTTAAAAATGTCAATGGAACATTCACCTCTGTTTTCCATAACTACACTTTTAGTAATGAAAAAAGATGGCATAGGTTTAAAGAAATATTTGACATTATTATAAATTCAAAACATGGTCAATAAAAACATTAAACATATTTTTTTTGATTTAGATCATACTCTTTGGGATTTTGATAAAAATTCTGAGTTTACATTTAAAAAAATATTTACTATAAATAGTATTGATATAGACATGCATATTTTCCTAGAATCCTATATTCCTATTAACACTAATTACTGGAAACTTTATAGAGATAATGAAATCTCAAAGGATAAATTAAAATACGGTAGACTTAGAGATACTTTCAATGCCTTAGATTTAGATATTTCAACTCAAACCATTTATAAATTATCAGATGATTATGTTAAATACTTATCTTCCTATAATTTTTTAATCGATGGAGCTATTCCAATATTAAATTATCTAAACAGTAAATACGAACTTCATATAATTACTAATGGATTTCAAGAAGTTCAGAATGCTAAATTAATTAATTCTAAAATTGATGGTTATTTTAATTCAATCACTAATTCTGAGATGGCCGGTGTAAAAAAGCCACATCAAAAGATTTTTCAACTTGCAATAAATAAGGCTAGAACTGACTTTGATTCAAGTATTATGATAGGAGATAATTTAGAAGCGGATATCCAAGGTTCTTTAAAAGCTGGAATGAAGGCCATACTATTTAATTATCATAATGATATTGTTCCCGAAGGAATTATATCAATTGACAAATTAATTGATTTAAAGAATTACTTGTAATTAATATTTATACTTACTATTCCATCTTAACTTTAAATATTCTCTAAGTTTATTTTCTTTCATATTTTTAGCTGGTTCATAGAGCTTTGTTTCAACAATTTCATCTGGTAAAAATTCTTGAGCTATAAAATTATTATTAAAATCGTGAGAATATTTATAGTCTTTTCCATAACCCATATCCTTCATCATCTTAGTTGGAGAATTTCTTAGTGAAAGTGGAACTTTTAGATTACCAGTGTCTTCTACTAGTTTTTGTGCCTTGTTAATCGCTAAATAAGAAGAATTACTTTTTTCAGAACTAGCTAAATAAATAACACACTGTGATAAAATTATTCTAGCCTCAGGAAAACCTATGTTAATAACCGATTGAAATGTGTTATTAGCTATAACTAATGCTGTAGGGTTTGCATTTCCAATATCTTCACTAGCTAAAATAATCAATCTTCTAGCAATAAATTTTGGTGTTTCTCCTCCTTGAATAAGTCTAGCTAGCCAATAGACTGCGGCATTTGGATCACTTCCTCTTATGGACTTAATAAAAGCAGATATAATATCATAGTGATACTCTCCATCTTTATCATATATAACGTTTGTTTTTTGTAGAGTATTTTCTACATTTTTATTAGTTATAATTATTTTTTCCTCATTTATAGAGTTTATAACAAACTCAAACAAGTTTAATAATTTTCTAGCATCCCCATTAGAGATTTTGATTAAAGCCTCAGATTCTTTTAGTTCAATATTTTTTTTACTTAACTCACTATCTACTTTTATTGCTTTATGTAATAATAATTTTAAATATTGATCATCTAAAGAATTCAATGTGTAGGTATGACACCTAGACATCAATGCAGGTATTACCTCAAAGCTTGGGTTTTCTGTTGTTGCTCCAATTAGAGTTATCCAACCTTTTTCAACGGCTTGTAAAAGTGAATCTTGTTGTGATTTGCTAAATCTATGAATCTCATCGATAAATAAAATAGGGTTTTTTGTAGTAAATAGACCAGTATTAGATCTAGATTTTTGAATGACATCTCTTAGGTCTTTTACCCCTGAATTAATTGCACTAAGAGAGTAAAATGGCCTTCCTGTTGTTTTAGATATAACATTAGCTAGTGTAGTTTTTCCTGTTCCAGGAGGACCCCATAATATCATTGAAGGTAAATTGTCATTACTTATAATTTTAGTCAATATTCCTTCATTACCTATTATATGAGGCTGACCAATATAATCTTCTAGAGAATTAGGTCTTAATCTTTCTGCTAATGGTTCATTCATTCAATAAATTTAATATTATTTTTTGTTAAATTTTGTAACTTAATACTTATATTAAATTTATGAATAATAATTTCAATTACCATACAGGTATTATAGGATACCCTATATTATTTGTAATTTTGATATGGTTAATATTTTGGATTGAATTTAGATTCAACGTTGATTTAAAAAGTTTTGGAATACAACCTAGAAAAATCGAAGGTATTTCAGGAATTATCTTCAGTCCATTTCTTCATTTATCCTTAGAACATTTAATTAATAATAGTATACCTCTTTTTTTATTAAGTTCAGCTATCTTCTTTTTCTACAGAACTATCAGTTGGAAGGTTATATTTCTAGGTATCTTTTTCTCTGGTCTTTTAACTTGGATAATTGGAAGAGACTCTACCCATATAGGAGCTAGTGGACTTATCTATGTCTTGATTTCATTTATTTTTTTCAAAGGAATTATTTCAAAAAATTTCAATTTAATGGCATTATCTTTAATTGTTGTTTTTATTTATGGAGGTACAATTTGGTATATTTTCCCAATCAAAGAGAATATTTCCTGGGAAGGTCATTTATCAGGGTTTATTGTAGGAATAATATTGGCTTTAATATTTAAAAAAAGCATTCCTATTAATAAAGTATACAAATGGGAAAATGAAAATTATGACACTACA
>JAPKAF010000055.1 GCA_028825365.1 Flavobacteriaceae bacterium
CCAAACAGCAGAAGCTCTTGTGCTATAATCTACCTTTTCAGATGTATCTATTAGAGTGTAAGAACCGCTTGCATAAAATGTTAATACAGCCATATTCATATCAGGTGAAAAATCAACATCAATGTCTCTTAAATCAAAACTGTTCCAATTAAAGTTTCTTTTTTCAAGAAATAGCTCTTCAGTTTGATCATAAAATTTTGATAAACTTGAATCCCCTGTTGTTAATTTCATATCATCGAAAATATATTTTTTCCACTCATCTAGATTCTGGTCCTCAATAGCTTTTTGAACATTAACTTGAGCTTCTTTTAGACTTTTTGATATATCTTCTTTATTTACTTTTCTAAAGTATGTAACTAATTTAGGTTGATATGGAGATGCAAAAGTAGCTAAGTCATACGCTTTAAGTTGGTTGTCAAATGCTTTTTGGTAATCTCCCTCCATAGCTGCAATTTCTGCTTGTGAATCTAAGGCATTTGGTCCATCATGCATTGATAAAGATTTGGATATTGATAGATAAGCAGCATTAAAATCTGGCTTTCCGCTGTAATCTCCTCTAGCATGTGCATAAGCCATCATGTTATGTGCGGCTGATGCATTTCTAGGAAAATCAGATGCAAATTTTTTATAAGAGTTCCAATCCTTAGTACTTGTTTCAAACCAGTTTAATAAAGGACTATTTGGATACATATTAATAGCTTTCTTTACAGATTCATTATAATCTTCATTAGGTTTAGATAAAACGGTATACCACGCTTTTTCTATCTTTGTTAAAGATTTTATATTAATATCTTGAAGCTTGCTTGCTCTAGATCCCCAATCTTTATTATTACTTGCTGAAGCGGCTATTACTAATTTTGCACACTCACAGTCTTTATCAACAACTAAAGCAGCTTTTGCCATACCAATCGCCATTAATTGTTCAAGATTTGTTAAATGATTTATCGCTTCATTTACGATTTTAGATGCATTTTTATTACAAGATGTTTTTTCTATCCATTGCTGAGCACTAGCATTCATACAAAACGCGAATGACATTAAAGAGGTGAGTAAGATTTTTTTCATGATTAATTTAATATTTATTTTAATTTGTAAGATATAAAAAAACAATATACATGCCTAAAGGTATGTTTGTATATACAGCATACTTCATTTAAAAAAAAGGATCTTATCTTTTGAATTGTATTTGAATTTAAAAAATATAAATATTAATATTCATTCAACTAAAAAAAACCCCTGTAAATCAATGAGTTACAGAGGTTTTAGTCGGGGTGGCAGGATTCGAACCTGCGACCTCCGCGTCCCAAACGCGGCGCGATAACCGGGCTACGCTACACCCCGAGGTGAGCGGCGCAAATATAGGATTATTTCAAAAATCATCAAACATTACATCACATTTATATAATAATAATTTATAATGATAACTTTTTACACTTTTCTACTCAGAAAAGCTTCAATTATTTTAAATTTATGCTTTAAAATAATAGTATGTCAGTAGAAAGAATAAAAACATTGATTATTGGATCGGGTCCTGCAGGATATTCTGCAGCAATTTATGCTTCAAGAGCAGATTTAAAACCAGTTCTATACACTGGAATGGAGCCAGGTGGTCAGTTAACAACAACAACAGAAGTAGATAATTTTCCTGGTTACCCTCAAGGAGTAGATGGACCTACAATGATGGTAGATTTACAAAAGCAAGCTGAAAGGTTTGGAACGGATGTAAGAATAGGATTAGTTACCAAAGTAGAACTTAGTGATGTAGAAGGTGGTATTCATAAAGTCTTAGTAGATGAAAAATTAGAGATTGAAGCTGAAACTATAATTATATCTACTGGAGCTACAGCAAAATATTTGGGAATTCCATCGGAAGAAAGGTTAAAAGGTGGTGGTGTTTCTGCCTGTGCAGTTTGTGACGGTTTTTTTTATAAAGGTCAAGACGTAGCTATAGTTGGGGGTGGTGATACTGCAGCTGAAGAAGCCACTTATTTAGCTAATATTTGTTCTAAGGTTACTATGATAGTTAGGAAAGGTGAAATGAGAGCTTCTAAAGCTATGCAACATAGAGTAGAGTCAAAAAGTAATATTGAACTCAGGTATCATTCTCAAATTCAAGAAGTTTTGGGTAAAGATGTAGTAGAAGGAGTAAGGATTATTAATACACAAACAAATAAAGTAGATGATGTAGAGGTTACGGGACTCTTTATAGCTATTGGACATAAGCCTAATACCGATATATTTAAAAGTCAAATTGATATGGACGATTCTGGCTATATCGTTACTCACGGAAAAACAACAAATACTAATCGACCTGGAGTTTTTGCTTCTGGGGATGTTCAAGATAAAGATTACAGGCAAGCAGTAACGGCCGCAGGTACTGGATGTATGGCTGCGTTAGATGCAGAGCGGTATTTGGCAGGTTTAGATTAATTGTTTGTAAAAATCAATATATTTAAACTAATTAGTTAGATATGAAAAAAATTAAATTAAGAATAAAAAACACTCTATCATTTTTTATTCTACCTGCAGCATGGATATGTGGTGTCAGAGTTGATTCTACGGATCAAGATAGTTGTGTAGTTAGAGTTAAACATAGATGGATTAATCAAAATCCTTTTAAGTCTCTTTTTTGGGCTGTTCAAGGTATGGCAGCAGAAATGGCGGGAGGATTACTTTTAATGAATAAAATAAATAAAAGTGGGCAAAGTATTGCTATGCTTTTGGTTGGTTCTAGCTCTGTTTTTACTAAAAAAGCAACTGGAAAAATTTTATTTACTTATGATCAAGGTGAACATTTAGACAAGTTAATTATTGATGCAGTTACTACTAAGCTCCCACAAACTATAACTATTAAAACTAAAGGAGTTAATGAAAAAGGGGATGTTGTTTCAGAATTCTCGTTTGACTGGAGTATTAAACTTAGATCAAAACGTTAACATTTCTTAAACATTTAAAACTGTAAATAATACTTATATTTAATAAATAACCAAGTATTATGTCAAGATCTGTTTATAATTATACAATCGATGTATTAAAAAAAGTTAGTTTTAATCCATTGTTATTCAAAAAAGAACTTAGCAAAGCGTCTTCAAGATTACTCCCCTATGAATATGATGAACTGATTATTTGGGTTAAAAAATTTACTTTTGAAAATCCACATTTAGAAAAGGTTTTAGTTTAGTTTTTTTAAATAATTATTTGATCAATTCTATATTAAAACGAACATTATCTAAAGGCCAATCTCTGTTATCAGTTTCTAAATTAGATATTACATCAACCACACTCATTCCTTTTGTAACGCGTCCAAAAGGGGTGTAGTTACCGTCCAAATGATAAGCTCCATTAGTTTTTTGAACAATAAAAAACTCGTATGGTGAGGCTAGTTTATAAGGATTTTCCATTTCACTACTTGGCATAGAGATAATTCCTCTGTGGTGTTTATACCCTTTTTTAGTATCAGGTGGTAATAAATATTTGCCAATTGATCTTCTTTTTTTTGAAGTGCTTTTATTATCTGAATTCCCACCTTGAATTATAAAATCTTTAACTACTCTATGAAAAAACTCTCCATTAAAATATTTTTTCTTTGTTAAATAAATAAAGTTTGCTCTATGGTATGGTGTATTTTTAAATAATTCTATCTCAATATCACCATAATTTGTTGTTATTATAACTTTATTTTCCTTATTACTTTTTTCGTATTCAAAAAAGAAAGGAATCGCATTTTTATCGTTTAATAAAAAAATTTCTTTTTTAACCTTGACAGAAGTTTTGATTTTTTTTTCTTTCTTATATTTTACAGGTTCTACTTTAGAACCTATACCTTTACAAGAGAAGAAAATAACACTAATTAATAAGATTCTTAAAAAATGCATTTTAATAGTTTTAAAAAGATTTTATTAAAATTAAATGATTTTAATCTTCCAGGACATGATTCTTTGTCTAAAATTGTCCCTCCCTTTAGAACAAAGTTGCTGAAAAATATGACAATTCCTATAGATTGTAAGAAAGCTGCAGTTCTTATGCTTTTTTATCCCGATAGTAATAGTGATACTAGAATGGTATTAATTCTTAGAAATAAGTATAACGGAATACATTCAAATCAAATAAGTTTTCCAGGTGGAAAAGTGGATGATTTAGATAAAAATTTACAACAAACTGCTTTAAGGGAAACTTTCGAAGAAATTGGCGTTAATTCTTCATTAATAAAAATCATAAACAAATTATCTTCGGTTTATATTCCCCCTAGTAATTTTCAAGTTCAGCCTTTTGTCGGCTATAGTGAAAATAATCTTGTTTTTAAGGCTGATAAAAAAGAAGTAGCATTAATTATCACGCCATTACTTAAGGATTTACTTAATTTAAAAATTGTTAATTCGAAAGTCTCTGTCAGAGGATATGATCATGAAGTTCCTAGTTATTTAATTGACAATCAGGTATTATGGGGTGCTACAGCCATGATGGTTTATGAGTTTATGGAATTTTATCTTGATATGAGTAATTCTTAATATATTTACTTTCAATAATTATAATTGATGGGAATATTTAAAAGAAATCCTTTTGGACATATAATTTTAGTAAAGAAATGGTTAATACGTATTCTTGGCGTACTTTCTCATAGAAGATTTAATAGGTTTAATAAACTTATAATTGAAGGTTCAGGAGTGATTAAATCACTTCCAAATAATAAAGTTCTTTTTGTTTCTAATCATCAAACATATTTTGCTGATGTTACTGCTATGATTCACGTTTTTAATGCGAGTTTAAGTGGAAGAGTTGATTCTATTAAAAATGTAGGATACTTATGGCAACCTAAAATGAATATTTATTTTGTTGCAGCAAAAGAAACAATGAGTTCTGGGATATTTCCAAGAATATTAGCATATGTTGGTTCGGTATCTATAGATAGAACTTGGAGATCAAAAGGAGAGGACATAAATAGGCAAGTTAAAATGAGTGATATTAGTAGTATTGGAAAAGCACTTGATGATGGCTGGGTTATTACTTTTCCTCAAGGAACAACTACACCCTATAAGCCAATTAGAAAAGGAACTGCTCACATTATTAAGAAATATAAACCAATTGTTATTCCAATAGTAATTGACGGTTTTAGAAGATCGTTTGATAAACAAGGAATTAGAATTAAAAAGAAAAACATACTTCAATCTATGGAGATTAAAAAACCTCTAGATATTGATTATGATAACGATTCTATTGAAAATATTGTTGAAAAAATTGAATATGGTATTGAACAACACCCCTCATTTTTAAAAGTATTGTCTGAAGAGCAACTAATAGAATTAGAAGAAAACAATAAATCTAGA
>JAPKAF010000056.1 GCA_028825365.1 Flavobacteriaceae bacterium
TATTGATTCCTCTTTAAGTTTTAATTTGTTGTTAAAAAAATTAAATAATAGTTCAATAGATAAGCAGTCTAAGGAAAAGATGGATATATTAAAAGCTGTTGGTGCAAAGGTTGTTGTTTGCCCAACCGATGTAGCTCCAGAAGATTCTAGATCCTATTATTCTGTTTCTAAAAGACTAGCTTCTGAGACACCAAATTCGTGGTATGTAAACCAGTACGATAACCCCAGTAATGCTGTAGCTCATTTTGAGTCTACAGGACCCGAAATATGGAATCAAACAGATGGTAAAATCACACACTTTATAGTTGGAGTAGGTACAGGAGGTACAATTTCTGGAGTTGGAAAATATTTAAAGTCTAAAAATCCAGAAATAAAAATATGGGGAATTGATACCTATGGTTCAGTATTTAAAAAATATCATGAAACAGGTATTTTTGATGAAAATGAAATATATCCATATGTAACTGAAGGGATTGGAGAAGATATTTTACCTAAAAATGTTGATTTTAAAATAATAGATGGTTTTACTAAGGTTACCGATAAAGATGCTGCTATTTACACACAAAAATTAGCTAAGGAGGAGGCAATGTTTCTAGGTAATTCTGCCGGAGCTGCTATTAAAGGTTTGCTACAGTTAAAAAGTAAATTTAATAAAGATGATGTGGTCGTAGTTTTGTTTCACGATCATGGTAGTAGATATGTTGGGAAAATGTTCAATGATGATTGGATGAAAAAAATGGGTTACATAGAATAGATATATGATTAAAAGCTTTTTTAAATCTAAATTTGTTTTCGCAATATTTTTGTTACTAGCTTTATTGCTATTTGCAATTTTTGGCTATAAATATATTTCTGGACTTAGCTGGATTGATGCTATATATATGGCAATTATAACTATATCATTTGTGGGCTTTGAAGAGTTAGGAATGAGTCCCGAATCTAAAATATTTGTTATAATTTTAGTAATAAGTTCTGCAATAATTTTAGGTTACTCAATTAAAATAATAACTGAATATATTGTTAGTTTATATTCCGAAAAAATAAAAGATAAAAAAATGCAAAAAAATATCGATAATTTAGATAACCATACTATAGTTTGTGGTTATGGTAAAAATGGTAGTCAAGTAGTAAAAAAACTAGCAGCATATGGCAAGTCTTTTGTTATAATTGAAAAAAATGATGCTATAATCACAAGTGATAGATCCGATAAGATTTTTGTACATGGGGATGCTGTTTTAGATGAAATTCTATTACAGTCAGGCGTTATGAAAGCATCTTCTCTAATTTGCACATTACCAACTGACGCTGATAATTTATTTATTGTTTTAACTGCAAAACAATTAAATCCTAAAATAAAAATTATAAGTAAAGCTTCTGAAGAAACATCCTACAGTAAGTTAAAATTGGCAGGAGCTGATAATGTAATTATGCCTAATAAAATCGGAGGTGATCATATGGCTTCTTTGGTTGTAGTTCCAGGGATTTTAGAATTTGTAGATAATCTTTCTATAGTTGGCAAGTCAGAAATTAACCTAGAAGAAATCTCAACTGACAAACTTTTTGACACAATAACCAAGAAAACTATTAAAGATCTTGATTTAAGAAAAAAAACTGGTTGTTCCATAATTGGATATAAAGACCCTGAAGGTAAATACACAATTAATCCTGGAGCAGATTTAATTATTGAAGCAAATTCTAAAATTATAGTTTTAGGAAAATCAGAACAAATTCAACATTTAAATAGTCTTTATAATATTTAATTATGTTTAAATATTTTTTTTAAATCCGTTTTTTTTACCATCTTGTCCCTAATCTTAATTTTTAAATTAAATCAAATTTTATGAAAAAATTACTTTCACTTTTGTTTTTTGTTGCTCCATTGCTTTCTTTTTCTCAGGACAAAGGATTAGATAAACGAATAGATGAGGCTTTTGCACCAATATCAGATTTCTTTTCTAGTATTGTGTTTTTCCAAGTAGCTGGGTATCCATTTGTTATTTTGTTACTTGTAGGTAGTGCATTATTTTTTACTCTATATTTTGGTTTCCCAAATATCAAATATTTTTGGACTGCTATAAATGTAGTAAGAGGTAAATATGATGATTTAGATAAAGACGAAAGTGGTAACAAAGAGGGTGAAGTTTCTCACTTCCAAGCACTAGCAACAGCTGTTTCTGGTACTGTTGGTAATGGAAATATAGCAGGTGTTGCATTAGCAATTGCATTAGGTGGGCCTGGAGCAACTTTTTGGATGATAGTATGTGGGTTATTAGGAATGTCCACAAAATTTGTTGAGTGTACTTTAGGGGTGCAATATAGAGACGTCGGGGAAGATGGAACTATTTATGGAGGCCCAATGTATTACTTAAGTAAAGGATTAAAAAATAAGGGCTGGGAAAAACTAGGTAAAGTTACTGCTGTATTATTTGCGATATTTTGTATTGGCGGATCATTTGGAGGTGGAAATGCTGCTCAATCTAACCAAGCAACAATCGTTTTAAAAGATTTACTTGGCTTAGAGACTACATTTGCTGGAGCTATTATAGGTCTAGTACTTGCAGCCTTTGTTGGTATAATTATTATTGGAGGTATTAAGAGAATAGCATCTGTGACTGAAAAAGTAGTTCCTTTAATGGCGGTACTTTATATACTTGCATGTGTATACATATTAGCTATTAATTTTAGTTACATAGATGATGCAATTGCACTAATTGTAAGAGAAGCATTTAATCCAACGGCTGTTGGTGTTGGTGGGGTTATAGGAGTTTTAATGGTAGGATTTAAAAGAGCAGCTTTTTCAAATGAAGCTGGAGCTGGTTCAGCCTCTATAGCTCATTCAGCTGTAAAAACTAAATACTCTGCATCTGAAGGTCTAGTTGCATTATTAGAGCCATTTATTGATACTGTTGTTATTTGTACAATGACTGCTTTAGTGATTGTTATATTTAATTCAAATGGTGCGTTTGTATATGGAGGAGATGGAATGGGTGGTGTTCTTATTGACGGAGTAGTTTATGAAGGAGCTGGTATTACATCTAAGGCATTTGCTGAATACATTCCTTACTCAGGTATATTTTTAACGATTGCAGTTGTATTATTTGCTGTTTCAACTATGATATCTTGGTCATATTACGGACTACAGTCATGGAAATATTTATTTGGTCGTGGTAGAGTTGCTGATTTAACTTACAAGGTTTTATTCCTTGTTTTTGTTGTTATTGGAGCTGCTGCAAGTATGAATTCAATATGGGCTTTCTCAGATGCTATGATTTTTGCTATGGTTTTCCCTAACATGATTGGATTGTACTTTTTGTTTCCTGTTGTTAAAGAGCAACTTAATAAATATTTGGAAGCAATTAAGTCAATGTAAAATTTATTATAAAATAATTTATTAAAGCTTTTATAAATTAATAATTAGTTTATATTTGCAAAACAATTTTTAAAGAGAGGAGGCCCTGATATGCTAATAATACCAATTAAAGAAGGAGAAAACATCGATAGAGCGCTAAAGCGTTTTAAGAGAAAATTTGATAAGACGGGAACTAAAAGATCCCTTCAAACTCGCAAACAGTTCATAAAACCTTCTGTTAAAAGAAGAGCTCAAATACAAAAAGCTCAGTATATTCAAAATTTAAGAGATAACGAACAGATATAATTTGTTTTGTTAAAAAATAAAAAAAAGCCTCTCAGTTTCTGTGAGGCTTTTTTATTTTGTTAAATTTATAGTATATGAGTTTAGATTCTTTTTTTGATTATTTAGAGGTTGAGAAAAACTACTCACCAAACACGGTACAAGCCTACCGTAACGATTTAAATGTATTTAACAAGTATTTAGTAGATGAACATAGTTTGTCCCCTCTAACCGATGCTAACTATTCGCATATTAGATCTTGGATTGTATCACTAGTAAATAATGGATTATCTAATAGGTCTGTAAATCGAAAAATCACCTCTCTAAATTCATATTTTAAGTTTTTGTTAAAAATTGATTTTATTAATGAAAACCCTCTTGTAAATCATAAAGCTCTTAAAACTCAAAAAAAAATTCAATTACCATTTTCTGAAAGCGAGATGTTTGCTGCGTTAAGCTCAGATAATTTTGAAAATAGCTTTACGGGAGTTCGTGATAGGTTTATCATTGACTTATTTTACACTACAGGCATCAGAAGAATTGAATTAATTCAAATAAAAATTTCAGACTTTAATGTTTCTAAAAAACAGATAAAAGTTTTAGGAAAAAGAAATAAAGAACGAATAATTCCTCTAATAGATTCTACTATTAATTTATTTGATAAATATATTTCTTTTAGATCAGAGTTAAAATCCTATCAAGAATCCTTGTTTTTAACTATTAAAGGGGAACCAGTGTATGAAAAATTAATTTATCGAATAATTACTAAGTATTTTGATAATATATCTACAAAAGTAAAAAAAAGCCCTCATATCATCAGGCATTCGTTTGCCACACACCTTCTAAATAATGGTGCTGACTTAAACTCTGTTAAAGACCTATTAGGTCACTCTAGTCTTGCAGCTACACAGGTTTATACCAATAGAAGTATTGATGAAATTAAAAAGGTATTTGCTAAATCTCATCCCAGAAATATATAGTTTAAATAAGTTTTTTTTAAAGTTAAAAATTTAACCAATTTTATTTTGTTTAAATAAATAAGTATATATATTTGCATTCCGTTTATTTGACGGATAAAAAGCCGATGTAGCTCAGCTGGCTAGAGCAGCTGATTTGTAATCAGCAGGTCGTGGGTTCGAGTCCCTCCATCGGCTCAGTTCTTTAACATAGTGAATAATATTAATGGGGAGATACTCAAGCGGCCAACGAGGGCAGACTGTAAATCTGCTGACTACGTCTTCGCAGGTTCGAATCCTGCTCTCCCCACTTTTTTCACATTAATTAAATATTGCGAGAGTAGCTCAGTTGGTAGAGCGTCAGCCTTCCAAGCTGAATGTCGCCAGTTCGAACCTGGTCTCTCGCTCTTTTAATTTTCTTTATCTTTATCACAACCAAATAAATATTGCGAGAGTAGCTCAGTTGGTAGAGCGTCAGCCTTCCAAGCTGAATGTCGCCAGTTCGAACCTGGTCTCTCGCTCTTTTAATTTCTTTTATACTTATTCAAAAAATTATAATCGCCGATGTAGCTCAGGGGTAGAGCGTTTCCTTGGTAAGGAAGAGGTCTCGAGTTCAATTCTCGACATTGGCTCTTCATTTAAATTACTCTTACATTTTTATCAACGTTGTCTATTCTAATCTATTTTCATTCTAAAGTGTTTTAATATTACA
>JAPKAF010000094.1 GCA_028825365.1 Flavobacteriaceae bacterium
CTTATGAGAATTTGCTATTATCCAATGTATAGCTTCTAGGCTTAATCTAAATTCACCAAAAGAAGTTTGCCATTCTAAATCTCTATTGTCTAGTAATTCTTTAAACAAATGTATCTTAGATACAGGAAAAGTTGTTGTTTGTTCTGTTACATTTAATTTCATTTTATTAGATTTATGATTATATAAATTATTGTACTTCTGTCTATCAACTTTATATCCATAAGACTTTTGAAGTTCTATCTCTAAATCAGATATATAATTTATATCTTCGCTAGAATCAAGAACTTCATATTCATCTGGTTTATACCCTTGGGCAACCGTAACTCTTTTATTAAGATTACGTGTAACACCAATTTTTTTACCCGGTATATGATAAAGATAATAAATAGTTTTCACGTTTTAGTTTTATTTTTTAACTTATCTATTATTTCTAAGCTTTTTTCACTAAGCCACTTGGCGGGATAGTTATCTTTTACAAACCAATATTTATGTTCCAACATTTAATTTTGCTTTTATAGGTGAGTTATATTTATAATCTTTTAATATTATATCTGAATGCACAGGTATATCAATAGTATGAATATCAAGATTATGCTCATAGCTTAATCCTTTATTTAATTCTACTGTAGGTAATTTTAAATCTGTTGCAGATAAATATTCTTTAGCAGCATCAATATGATTATTATATAAATGACAATCACCTAAATGACAAATTAATTCACCTGGCTTATAGCCATTGCCTTTAGCGAGCATCTGCAATAACAAACCGTACATAGCTATATCATATGGCAATCCTAAAAACATATCAACCGATCTTTGATTCCAAGATAAGCTAAGCTTACCATCGTTTATATATACTTGAAAACCATAATGGCAAGGAGGCAAGACCATATCGTCCATATCAGCGGGATTCCAAAAGCTTGCCACAAGGCGCCTCGAGCTTGGGTTTTCTTTAATCTGGATGAGTAATCTTTTAAGCTGGTCAATACCATTAAAGTCCCGCAACTGTTTGCCATAAACAGGACCCAAAATACCATCTGTCCTACCAGACCTTTCATAATCATCGTTCCAATAGCTAACGCCATGGTTAAGCAAGTAATCAAGATCAGTACGACCTTGTAGTATCCATAATAATTCCGTAATTGCATGATTAAAATATATTTTTTTAGCGGTTAATAATGGAAAGCCTTCGGCCATATTGTGGCGTAATATTCTTCCAAAAACAGATCGTGTACCAATTTTTGTTCTATCTTCTTTTTGCGTTCCTCCATAAAGTACTCCTGATAATAATCCTCTATATTCCTCTTGTATGTTTATCATAATAGTATTTCATTGTTTTATAAAGTTCTTCGTGAATGTTATCACTTGTATATATAGTTGGACTTAAATTTACTTTTTTATAATTATGTTGAAAAGATACAGCTATTTTCCATTCTTCTGGAAAAAAACTTTTATCATTTGGTTTTGGCGCTATAATTATACCATTGTCGTTGCAATGTTTAAACCATTTTAATTGATCCTTACTTGGAATAAAGCCTGTATTTAATCCTATATAGCTTTTTTTCCTTACAGGATACCTTATTGCCATGGCATTGGTTCGTTGGTCATATCAACTAATTCATGTGGTATAAAACAACCTGATTTTGGTTCCCATCTAAAATGAGCTTCAGCTCCATTCTCACCTAAGTTTTGAAATTTAACTTTAAGAACTTTAGCTTTAACAGTTTTGTTTTCATAATCTCTATGAACTAATATACCATGATAAGAAGCATCATACCATTCACCACCACCTTTAATGTTATACATAGTAGGTTCTTCAATTTTTCCATCTTTATCTTTATACATTTTAGTTGGAT
>JAPKAF010000023.1 GCA_028825365.1 Flavobacteriaceae bacterium
AAGTGTTCTTATTCATCAAAAAATGTTTGAAAGTAGATTATTTTTTGTTGATAAATTGATTGACATGGGTGCTAAAGTTATTTTATGTGATCCACATAGAGCTACAGTCATAGGTCATGACTTTAAATCTATGTTAAAAGCTACTACAATGACATCTCCAGATATAAGAGCAGGAATTTCATTATTAATAGCAGCTCTTTCTGCTAAAGGAACATCAACTATTCATAACATAGAGCAAATTGATAGAGGTTATGAAAATATTGACGAAAGATTAAGGTCTATAGGAGCTAAAATAGAAAGAGTTTAATTATCATTTACGGGCGGTGGTCCTTCTGGAACCATTGCTTCATACACTTCATCTCCTTTTCTTTCTAAGTACTCTTTTTTAATATTTTTTACTAACTTTTTATCTTGGTATAGGTCAGACATTGTCATAGCCATAGCTTTAGAAGCGTGTAGCATTCCTTTGTGTCCAATACTCATACCACCACAAGCTACTACTGCCCAGGAATGCCATGGAGTTCCAACTGGTGCCGTTGCAACACCCAAATTAATATTGGCAACATTCCAGCTAACATCTCCTACGTCAGTGGAACCTCCTCCTGGATGTTCTCTTGTATCTAGTAATGGTCTAATCTCTGCATCCATACCTAGTTGAGGTTTTAAAGTTACCTCTTGGATTTTTTTTGCAAATGTAATTTCATTATCTGTATATTTAATGGGGCCTAATATCTCTAAGTTTTTTTGCATAACTGCTCCTCCAGTCCTATTAACTAAAACTTCATAAATTCCTGATATAAGAGATACTTTAAAGTCTACATCTGCTAAAATTGCAGCTCCTTCAGCCATTTCTACAACTCTTTTATAAACTGGATTCATGCCAGCCCTTTTTGTGTCTCTCACTCTCATCCACAGTTTAGAGTAATCGGGTACAACATTAACTACTTGCCCTCCGTCTTGTATGTGATAATGCATTCTTACAGTTGGCTGTACATGCTCTCTGTAGTAATTAACACCTGTTGTGTATAGTTCCAACGCATCTGATGCACTTCTACCGTTCCATGGATCCATAGATGCATGTGCTGCTTGACCAAACCATTCAATTTTAAAATCAATTAATGCTAATGAGCTTTGTACATCTGCAGCAGTTTGTGCGGCAGGATGCCAGCTAATATTAACATCAACATCGTCCCATAAACCTTCTTTAACCATCCATATTTTACCAAAGTATTTCTCTTCACTCGGAGTTCCAAAAAACTTAACTGTACCATTTATTTTCCCACTCTCTATTAATTCTTTTATAGCAATTGCAGCACCTAAACTACCTGAACCAAATAAATTATGACCACAACCATGTCCTGCTCCTCCGTCTACAAGTGGAGATTTTACAGGTTTTGTTTCTTGAGATATTCCAGGCAAAGCATCAAACTCACCTAAAACACTAATAACTGGCTCTCCTTGACCGTAAGTAGCAACAAAAGCTGTTGGCATACCTGCAACACCCATCTCTACGTTAAAACCGTTCTCAGACGCGTAGTCGGCTAATAGTTTAGAAGACTCGTGCTCGTTAAAGGCGGTTTCAGCAAGATTCCATATTTTATCACTAATGTTAATTAGATTGGAGGAATGCTTTTCAATTGAATTTAAAATATCTTTATTTATTTCTGAAATTTCAGATTGGGAAAAAATTATATTCATAGATAGTATGAATAATAATGACAGGGTAGTATGCTTTTTCATGAAAAATTGTTTAGATACTAAATATAGAAATTTTTAGTAACTTATTCTAAACCTTTTTTGTAAGTTTCCAAACACCTCTGTCTAGCAAACTTATGATCAACTATTGGTTGAGGATAATTTAGATCATTTAAATCAGTAACCCATTTATTAATATATTTCAATTCTTTATCAAATTTTATGGCTTGAGTTGTAGGGTTAAATATTCTAAAATATGGAGCTGCATCCACACCTGTACCAGCTGCCCATTGCCAATTACCTATATTGCTAGAAGATTCATAATCATAAAGTTTTTTTGCAAAATATGCCTCACCCAATCTCCAATCTAATAATAAATGTTTGCATAAAAAACTAGCAACAACCATTCTAACTCTGTTATGCATATAACCAGTAGAGTTTAATTCTCTCATTCCTGCATCTACTATCGGATACCCAGTTTTACCCTCACACCATTGCTTAAATGAGACTTCGTCCTTTAACCATTGTACTTTTTCATATTTAACTTTAAAGCATTTTGTTTGAGTAGTTGGGAAGAACCATAAAATTTGCATAAAGAATTCTCTCCATATTAGTTCTTGCAAGAAAACTTCATTTTCACAACTAATTACTTCAGATACAATTTTTCTAATACTTACTGTTCCAAATCTTAAATGAGGCCCTATTTTAGTTGTAGAGTCTAACCCAGGAAAGTCTCTTTCTTTTTGATAATTTTCAACAATATTATCATTGAGCTTATAATTAGGTATTTTTTTATCAGATTTTTTAAAACCAAAATACTCTAACTCATTCCAATTAAAATCTTCATTATTAGTTCTAAAATTATTTACTGAAATATTATTGATTTGTTTATCTAAATCTAAGGTCTGGAGCTTGATTTTCCATTTTTTCATATATGGTGTATATACCACATATGCAGTTTTATCATCTTTTGTTATTTCATTTTTTTCAAAAATCACTTGATCTTTAAAGCTTAGAAATTTAACACCATTATCTTTTAAAAGATCATATACTTTGTTGTCTCTATTAATAGCATAAGGCTCATAATCATTATTTGTGTAAAAAGCATGTGTATCATACTTGTTGATTAAATCTTGAATTACCTGTAATGGATTGCCTTTTAGCACTAAAACTTTAGAGTTGTATAGTGATTTAACTTTAATATTAATTGAACTTAATTGCTCATAAATAAAATTAATTCTAGGATCATCTATTTCAAGTTCGTCTGTGATTTCACTATCAAAAATAAATAGTGGAATTATTTTATGCCCACTGTTAAGAGCTTGTCTGAGTCCAGTGTTGTCATCTATTCTTAAATCTCTTCTAAACCAAAAAAAACTAATCTTTTCTTTCATTATTTAAGTTCTCCAAAAAGTTCAACTAATTTCTTTTTTCTATAATTAAATATTTCATTAAGTTTAGGTTTAACTAATATCGGATTTGCTAACCTACCTATAAAACCTAGTGGTATTTTATAATCAATTATATCTAACATTTCGATTCCTCCATCTACTTCTTTGATGAAATGCTTATGATGCCATAAACTATAAGGTCCAAACCTTTGCTCATCAACAAAATAGCTTTTGTCTTTTACATGTGTTATTTCAGTAACCCATTTTGTAGGTATCCCCAGAATTGGAGTTACTATGTATTGAATAATTTGACCGGCATACATTTTTGTATCCTCTTTCTCTAGAATATTAAAACCCATATAATCTGGAGTAATTTTTTTTAAATTATTCGGATCGCTTAAGAAATCCCAAGCTTCATTTATTGTTATTGGTAATAACTGACTTTTTTTGAATCTGTAAATTTTCATTAGTTATAAATAGCTATATATAGGTTTAGTGAAGTTGCAATTAAAAGCCATATTAAATACGGTAATATTAATAATGAATAATATTTCATAACTGGTAGGTACTTAAATAAAATAAATGCAACTGTAAATGTTAATAATGTAATATCAATTAAGCCTAATATGATTTCTTGCTGGTTAAAAAATAAGTAATTCCATATTATATTAAGAAAATATTGAACCAACACAATGGAAATAAGTTTTTTGGAAGTATTTATTTGTGAAAGTTTGGCAAGGTAAACTGCAAAGCATACCATTAAAAATGTCCATGCAAACCCAAATACCCAACCTGCTGGAGTCCATGGTGCTTTTATAAGATTTAGATACCATTCGGATGTTGCCCCATCATTCATTAACAGGTTTCCAACGTATAAAACAAGAACAAAATTTATAAAAAGAAATAATAGAGTTCTAATTATTGTTTTCATTCTAAATATTTGGTAATTTTTTCACTCATTGGTTTGGTTAGTGAATACCAATAATTAACAAATTCACCCTGTTCATTTATTAAGTATTTTTGAAAATTCCATCTTACTGTGGAACTGCTGACATTATTTAAATCCTTATTTGTCAGCCACTTGTATAGTGGATGCTGCTCATCTCCTTTAACTTTAACTTTTTCAGTCATTACAAAGTCTACATCATATTTGTCTGTGCAAAAAGCTGCAATTTCCATTGATGTTCCAGGCTCTTGACCACCAAATTCGTTACTTGGTACTCCAACTACAACTAAGTTTGACTTATACTTTTCATATAGTTCTTGAAGACCTTCGTATTGACCAGTAAACCCGCATTTTGAGGCTACATTTACAAATAAGATATGTTTGTTTTTAAATTCAGAAATTTTAATTTCTTTACCGTCAATTCCAGTAATTGATATATCATATATTGAATTTTGACTATTCATAATTAGAGGTATTAATGTTAAACTGATTACTAGAAAAAAACTTTTTAATAATTTCATAAAATAATTAAATTTTAAAGGATACAATTCCAGCATCCAGATTAAATGTCTGACCTGAAATTGAAGATGCATCAGTAGAGATAAGAAACTTAGCCATTTTAGCTACTTCTTCAGGGTTAAGTATTTTTTTTAAGGGGTGTCTTTCTACCATATTTTCAATTACTTTTTCGTTTCTAAGTAATTTAGAAGCGAGGTCAGTATTTGTTATTGTAGGCGCTATAGCGTTTACTCTAACCTTAGGGGCTAATTCTGCTCCCAAAGTTTTGACAAGTCCATCAACTGCAGATTTTGAAGCAGCGACACTAGCATGGTATGGCATTCCTAATTTTGTTGCAACAGTACTAAATAAAAGTATTGAAGCATTAGAAGATTTTTTTAAACTTGAAATATATTTCTGAATAACTTTTACAGCTCCAATAACATTTATTTCGAAATCTTCTCTGAACTCATCCAAAGATAATCTACCAATAGGTTTAAGATTTATACTACCTGGACAATAGACAATAGTTGAAATATCCTCTAGTTCGGGAAGTTCACTACTTAAAATATCTATCGTGTGATGGGTTAAATTTGCGTGGCTTAATTCGGGTTTGTTCCTGCTGAAGTTTATTATTAAATTATCATTTATAAGTTCGTTGATAATTTCTTTTCCAATTCCTCTACTACCTCCAATTACTAATATTTTATTCATATGTTATGATCCTGGTCTACCTTTTAATCTTTTTTCTATTTTTCTTTTGATGACAGTCAATCTTTTCATGAGGTCCATAAGTTCAGCATCTTTACTTTCTTTATAGACTTCATTTATGTCTAAAATAAGGGCCTTGACTATTCTTGATGCTACAATTCTCTCATTTGTAGTTTTATAAGAAGTTTTTCTAGTTTCAAACTCTAGTGCTCTTTCTATTAATTCCATGACATTTATTTTTTAATTATTATATAATTGTTCCAATATAAGTAAAAAATATTTTCCTATAGGTAATTATAATAATTTAGAAGGTAAATCTACAAAAAGGTATATTAAATTATCTCTATGTTATAGAAATATTAACATTTATTTTTTTGTTTTATTAAACATTTATTTTAGGTCTTTGGTAGCCTTTTCTATTTTTTAATTTTGGGACTGAATATCCGTCTAACCCTGTTACTGTAGCTACATCTCCTTTTCCTAAATTTATATATCCATCTTTCTCTATAATTTCATCTTTCACAAAAAGGTTGATTATTTTGCCAAGCACAAGTGTTGTATTGTTTTCTTTAATATAATACTCACTAACATACTGCATTTGCATTTGAACAGGTGATCCTTTCACAAAAGGTGGAGTGATTTCTTTTTTATATTCAGTATTTAAGTCGGTTACATCAAATTCTGAGATACTTTCGTCATACCTTGCAGAGGTGTGGTGTGCGTCATCTATTATGGATTCAAAGACGTGATTGATTGTGTAAACCCCAGTTTCTTTAATGTTTTTATATGTATTACGTGGTACATCACCTGAAGGTCGTACTACAAAGCCTAATAGGGGTGGGTTAGACCCAACATGAATTACAGAGCTAAATATTGCAACATTCTCTACACCACTTTTTGAAACAGATCCAATTAAATTAGCTGGTTTATATCCAGAACAACTGTTGATTAAATTTATTTTATAAATGTTATGTAAGCTATCTAGCTTTTCTTGATCAAAATGAACCATTAATTATTGTCTTTTAAATAAAATTTGAATAAATATGCAGCAAAAACGCCACTGATAATTGTTATTGTAATATAATATGGACTAAATGCTAATGACATATTACTTCCTTCACCATTAAGTATATTAAACAAAGCTGGCCCCAGTGAAATTGCAGGGTTTAATGCAGAGCTAGAGATCTCACCAATTGAATATTGACTAGTCATAACGGAAAGTCCTATTGCAGCACCATAAAATTGATTTCCTTTAAGCTTTGGATGTGTAGCAACAAATAAAATAGTTAGCACTAATAAAAAAGTAAAAATAAACTCAGCGATTAAAAATTGTATTCTTGTTGTATCACTGCTTGGCTGTATTTCAAATACGTTATCTGTTATTACAAAATATATAAACGAAGCTGCAATTGCACCTAAAACTTGTGAGATTATGTATTTACCACATTCGACTTTGTTTATTTCCCCTCTTATAACCATGGCTATACTTACAGCTGGATTGTAATGAGCTCCCGAAATATGTCCACCTATATAACATAAAACAGCTAAACCAACTCCAATAGCTATAGGGTTGTCAGCTAGACCGCTAATAAGTAATAAAAAAAATGTACCTAAAAATTCAATAGAGTATTTTTTCATATTTATAAAATTTGTTAATTTATCTTTAAAAAATATTGAGTTGCAAAATTAATATTTTAACTTCATTTTTTAAAATCTAAACTAATCTATTTAAATACGTTATGAAAAATTTCTTACAAATATTACAATTGACTTTAATTTCACTAATATTTTTATCTTGTAATACTGATGCAAGTACTGAAACTGTTGAAGAGGTAAAACAAATGGAAATGCCAGCTCCTAGTCCAACTGCAAAATTTGAACAAAAAGCAGGATTAACTGATGTAGTTATTAAATACGCTAGACCATCAGTTAGAAATAGAGTAGTTTATGGGAATTTAGTTCCTTATGATAAAATGTGGAGAACTGGTGCTAATGCAAATAGTATTATTACATTTAGTACATCTGTTATGATTGACGAAACGACAATAGAGGCTGGTACATATTCTATATATACAATTCCTGGAGTTGAATCTTGGGAGTTTATTTTATATTCAGATTCTAATAATTGGGGACTACCTTCTGAATGGGATGAAAGTAAAGTAGCTGTTCAAACAACAATTCCTAGTGTAAAATTATCTTCTAAAGTAGAAACTTTTCAAATTTCAATGGATAACATTAGTAATAACAATTTTACTTTAGGTATTTCTTGGGATGATGTTTACGTTGGAGTTAATATTCAATTACCAACTGCCGATATAGTAATGGGCAGTATTAAAGAAGTATTGAAAAACCCAAAATCATCTGATTTATACAAAGCTGCTCTTTACTTACTACAAGAAAATAGAGACCTTGAAAATGCTAAGTCATGGATGGACCAATCTATTGAAATGATGGATGAGCCAATGTTTTATCATTTAAGACAGCAGTCCTTAATATATGCTGCTTTAAAGGATTACAAAGCGGCTACTGAAATCGCTAAATTATCTTTAGAGAAATCAATAAAAGCTGGTAATTCTGATTACGAGAAAATGAATTTAGACTCTATTGATTTGTGGGCTAGTATGTAATTTTTTTTATTTATTATTATTTATTATTTGAAGTAGAAAGGATACTAGTATTACTGTTAGTGCTCCGATTACATTTAGCCATAAATATGGGACTAAATCATTATAATAAATATATATAATTATTAGTTGAGTTATTAAGGCTCCGACAAATACAGCATTTGATTTTATATATTTAATAAAAAAGGCAATAAGGAATATACCAAGTACATTTCCGTAAAATATAGAGCCAATTATATTTACTAACTGTATTAAATTATCTGCTAAGTAAGCAACGCATGCAATAGATATAGCTAATACACCCCACATAACAGTAAATATTTTAGTAGCATTAACTGTATGCATCTCTGTTGATTTTGTTTTTCTGTTTCTGTTGTATATATCTATAGTAGTGGTTGTGGCTAATGCATTTAGTTCACTTGCAGTTGATGACATTGCAGCACTTAAAATCACTGCAATCAAAAGACCTATTAGACCTTTAGGAAGATTATCAAGTATAAAACTAATAAACACATAATCTTTGTCATTTGATTCTGTTTTTTTAGATAAATTAAGAGAGACTTCATCTATAATTTTCTTTGCATTGTCTCTTATTTCTCTTTCTCTTTTATTAAGTTTTTTAATTTCAACTTTAAAATCATCTTTATTATCATTTAAGTATTCATTTGTAATCTCATTTTTTAAATAATACACTTCATCTAAAGATGATTTTAAATCTGAGTAGTCTTTAGCCCTTTCTGACTGTTCTACAATTTTTTCTGCTTGACGATTAAAATTTAATGGAGAAGGGTTGAATTGATAAAAAACAAAGACCATTACTCCAATAAAAAGAATAAAAAATTGCATCGGTATTTTAAGAATTCCATTAAAAATCATGCCCATTTGCATTTCTTTTAAAGATTTACCAGAAAGGTATCTTTGAACTTGACTTTGATCTGTTCCGAAATAAGACAACATTAAAAAAGTTCCACCTAAAATCCCACTCCAAAAAGTATATCTATTATCAAAATCAAAAGAGAAATCTAAAATTTTCATTTTATCGTTAGCGCCAGCTATTTCTATTGCTTTTTCAAATGAAACATTATCTGGCAAAGAGGATATAATTATCAGAAATGTAATTATTAGACCAGTAAAGATTACTCCCATTTGATATTTTTGAGTGTAGTTAACAGCCTTTGTCCCTCCAGAAACTGTATAAATAATTACGAGTAGCCCAATAATTATATTAAGTGTTTTTAAATCCCAACCTAGAACTGAGGATAGAATAATAGCCGGAGCAAAAATAGTTATACCAGCTGCTAGACTTCTTTGTATTAAAAATAATACTGAGGTTAATGTTCTTGTTTTTAAGTCAAACCTAGATTCAAGGAATTCATAGGCTGTAAATACTTTCAATTTATGATAAATAGGTATAAAAACCATGCATATAATAACGGTAGCAATTGGTAGTCCAAAATAAAACTGAACAAAACCCATACCATCATTAAATGCCTGGCCTGGAGTTGATAAAAAAGTTATAGCACTAGCTTGAGTAGCCATTACGGAAATTCCAATCGTCCACCATTTAGCTTCACTACCACCTTTTAAATAGTCAACTGCATTTTTTGCTCCCCTGGTTTTTAAAGTACCATAGACAACTATAGTTAATAGGGTTACGCATAAAACAATCCAATCTAATAGTTGCATTAGTTATATTTTAAAGTTATTAAATGAAAAATAATTAGGTAAGCTATATTAGCTATTAATAGCATTGAATATAGTTTGGTCCATTTTCTTTTTTTCTTTTCCATAATTATAATTTCATTAATTCTTTATAGAGCAAGTGTGTAGGTAGACCCATTACATTGTTATATGTCCCTTCGATGCTAGTTATGCCTATGTATCCAATCCAGTCTTGTATACCGTATGCACCAGCTTTATCTAAAACATTGTTGTTGTCGACATAATAATCTATTTCTTGATCTGTTAGCTTTTTAAATGATACTTTAGTTGTGTCATTTACTATTATTTTCTTATCAATTGTTTTTATACAAAAAGAGGTAATTACTTCGTGAGTGCTATCACTTAAAGTTCTTAAAATTTCTTTAGCATTCTTGTTATTTTTAGGTTTTCCTAATGCTTTGTTTTTTATCCATACTATAGTATCACTAGTAATGACGATTGTATTTTTTTTAATTAAATCAGAATAAAAACTAGCTTTTTTTTCAGCTAAAAAATCCGTGATTTCTACGGCCTTTAATTTATTTGAATAAGATTCATCTACATCTATTTTTATAGACTTAAACTTAATTTTTAAGTCGTTAAAAAATTTAATTCTTCTTGGTGATTGAGATGCTAATACAACATCATATTTGGAAAGCTTTTCTTTTAACATCCTAAATTAGTCCATTTGTGCATTATTGAAACTATTCCATTTTCCATGTATTTTCATTACTTGTTCTATTACATCTCTTACGGCTCCTTTTCCTCCGTTTTTATTTGAAACATAGGTAGACACCTCTTTTACTTCATTTACCGCATCTTGAGGACAACAAGACAGACCAACTACTTTTAAAACGGGAATATCAGGAATATCATCTCCCATGTATAAGATATTATTCATATTTACTCCAGAGGAATTAATAAAAGAGTTTAATTGTTTTATTTTATCGTGAGCTCCTAGGTAAATAAATTCAACTCCTAGTGCTTTAAGTCGGGTTCTTACACCTTCATTAGTACCACCAGAAATAATAGCAATTTTATAGCCAGAATCTAATGCAGCTTTTAGAGCATAACCATCTTTTACATTCATGGTTCTTAACATTTCTCCATCTGTTGTAACTGTTAATGAACCATCTGTTAAAACACCGTCTACATCAAATATAAAAGTGTCAATTTTAGATAATATTTCTTTATAATTTTTCATGATCTAAATTATTAATTAAGGAAGTCATAAGCTTGTACAATTGTTTATGATCGTTGCTTTTTAAATCCTGTATGTGTTTATTTATTGTTTCTTTATCGTTTCTTACTGCTGGCCCAGTTTGAGCTTCTTTTGGGTCTAATTTATAAATTTTCTGAACTGTTTCGCTTATAAGAGGTTTTAAAATATCAAAATCAATATTTGATTCATCGGTGATTTCTTTTGCTATGGTAAATAAATGATTTGTGAAGTTATTTACAAATACCGCAGCTAAATGAAGTTTTTCTCTTTGAACTGAACTTATCTCATAATAGTCACAGTTTAATGTTGTGGCTATATTTTTTAATAGATTCATGTCTTTTGAGCTGAAAGATTCTAAGCAAAGTGGGATTTTTGTAAAATCAATCTCACTGTCTTTTGAGAATGTTTGTAAAGGATAAAAAATAGCCTGTCTATTTTTACTGTCTAGCTCATTTATTGATTTACTCCCTGATGTATGACAGACTAATCTATTTGTAAACGGTAACTTGGAAGATAATTCATTAATTGAATCGTCATTAATTGCTAATATATATACATCTGCAACTTCTAATTCATTTAGTTCATCCGTGATTTTAACAACATCAGAATACTGATTAATATTTTTTAAGTCTCTAGAGTACCATTGTATAATTTCAATGTCAATGTTATTTTTAAAAGCTTTAAATAAATGTGTTCCAACATTACCAGACCCTAAAATAATAACTTTAATCATTTAGCTAAATTAAGGAACTAAAGAGATTAAAAAAAACTTTACTTATTTAACAAATATTTACATTTTATATAAATTAAAAGAAAACATTTATTTGTAAATTTGCAGTCCTTCATCACAAATGTTAGAATGATAAAAAAAATACTCAGTTCATTATTTTCAACCAGACTTACTGGACTATTGTTTGTTGTTTTTGCTATAGCAATGGGCGTTGGGACATTTCTAGATGCTGGTCAAGATACCTCACCAACTCCATACTCAAGAACACTTATATTTAATGCTGTTTGGTTTGAATTAATCATGCTATTTTTTATTATAAACTTTACGGGTAATATATTTAAGTATAACCTCTTAAGTTTAAAAAAATGGCCAGTTTTATTACTTCATTTTTCATGGATATTTATTATTCTAGGAGCATTTATTACTAGGTACTATGGTTTTGAAGGAGTAATGAGTATAAGAGAAGGCCAAACTGAAAATTCTTTTCTAAGTGAAAAGACATACATCAAAATGTATATAGATGGTGATTATAAAATTAATGGGATTGATCAACGACTCCCAATTGAAGAAGCTGTTGATTTTTCACCTAGACTAAATAACAAGTTTAATCTAGATGTTGTTTACGATAAACAGTTCATAAATATAGAACTAGTTGATTTTATTTCTGGAGCTGAAAAAGATATTATTCCAAATATTAATGGAGAAGAGTATTTAAAAATTGTTGAAGCTGGAGATGGTGTTCCTCATAATCATTTTTTAAAGGTTGGAGAGGTTCAAAGTTTACACAATGTGCTGTATGCACTTAACAAACCTACAAAAGGCGCAGTAAACATTACCTATACGGACAATGCGGAGTTATTTATAGATTCCCCATATGATGGTGAGTACATGATTATGGCCTCTGGTAAAAATGGAAAATTAATAAAAGACGAAAAGCAAATTCTAAACCTTAGATCAAGATATATTATAGGCAATCAGGTTCTTGTTTTTCCAAAAAATGTTATCAAAGGAGTTTTTGATATAGTGCAAAAGTCTGAAATTTTAAAAAGTGACGAGGATGGAATAGCACTTAAAATAACATCTCTTGGAGAAGAAAAAATTGTTAAAATATTAGGAGGGAAGGGAATAAATAGTTCTATGGAAGAATTTGTTGTTGCAGGACTTAATTTTAACATCAAATATGGAGCCAAAGCTTATGACTTACCATTTAGCATAAAACTAAATGATTTTATTGCTGAAAAATATCCTGGTAGTGAAAACAGTTACTCTTCGTTTGCTAGTGAGGTATCTGTAATTGATGAAAAACCATTTGATTTTAAAATTTTCATGAATAATATATTGAATCATGAGGGTTACCGATTCTTTCAGGCATCATTTGATCCGGATGAAAAAGGTACTATTCTTTCAGTAAATAAAGATCCTATTGGAACCTTTGTAACTTATTTAGGGTATATACTTTTGTATATAGGTCTTATGGCTATATTATTTGCAAGGTTTACTAGGTTTGATTTTTTAAGAAATCAAATCCTAAAGATTAAAAAGCAAAAAGAAAAGCTAGTGCTAATTTTTATTTTCTTATTCTCCTTAAATATAACTTCACAGTCTAATGATAATCACCTGCATATAAAGACGGATGTTGAGGTTATTGATTCAATTTTGGCAAAAAATATTGTTCCTAAAGAACAGGCTTCTAATTTTGGAAATATTGTTATACAAGATCTTTCTGGAAGAATGATGCCAGTTAATACATTCGCTTCAGAGTTTTTAAGAAAATTAAGTAAAAAAGATCATTACGGAGAATTTGATGCGAATCAAATATTTCTTTCCATACAGGAAAGCCCACTACTTTGGTATAATGTACCCGTTATATATTTAAAACTTAAAAAAGGAGATTCAATAAGATCTATTATAGGTGCGGATAAATCTCAAAAACATGTCCCTTTAGTTAACTTTTTCACAGAGAGAGGTGAATATAAGCTAGCTCCATATTTAGAAGAGGCTTACAAGGCTCAAGTTCCAACAGGCTATCAAAAGGAATTTAAAGAAGCTGATCAAAGAGTTAATCTACTTTATAATATGATTGAAGGAAACTCTTTGAAATTATTTCCTGTCCCTAATGATGAAAATGATAAATGGATATCACCAAAAGAAAATATTGAAAATATCGACTTAGTAAAGGATACTTTATACTCAAACTTTATAAATACAGGTTTTAAAACGTATTTGTACATGTTAAATGAGGATAAAAAAACTACTGATTTTTCTCAAAGTGATGAAATTTTAGCTGGCTTATTAAGATCTCAATATAAATTTGGTGGTGATGTAATGCTAAGCACCGAAAAGATTGAAGCTGAAGTGTTATATAACAAGTATGATATTTTTAAAAAACTATTTAGTTGGTATTTATATGCAGGAACATTATTATTTATAATTTTAATAGTTCAGATTTTTAAAAATACACGCTCAATTAATATCTCCATAAAGATATTCAAATGGGGGATTATATTATTGTTTGTATTACATACTGTTGGCTTAATATTAAGATGGTATATCTCAGGCCATGCGCCGTGGAGTGATGCTTATGAATCGATGATTTACGTGGCTTGGGCTACAATGTTCTTTGGGCTTGCCTTTGGAAGAAAGAGTGATTTAACATTGGCTTCTACAACTTTTGTTACTTCAATGATTTTAATGATTGCTCATTGGAACTGGATGGACCCTGCTATAGCTAATTTACAGCCTGTTTTAGACAGTTATTGGTTAATGATTCACGTTGCAGTAATCGTGGGTAGTTATGGGCCATTTGCATTAAGTATGATACTAGGATTTGTTACTTTGTTTTTAATGATTATAACAAATGCTAAGAATAGTAAAATAATGAAGCTCAACATAAAGGAACTAACATTAATAAATGAAATGTCCGTAACTGTAGGTCTAGTTATGCTTACTATAGGAAATTTTCTTGGTGGTATGTGGGCAAACGAAAGTTGGGGAAGATATTGGGGCTGGGATCCAAAAGAGACCTGGGCTTTAATCAGTATAATGATATATGCATTTGTATTACATATGAGGTTAATTCCCGGACTAAAAAGTAGATTTGTATTTAGTATTGCATCCATACTATCCTTTGCAAGTATTTTGATGACTTACTTCGGAGTTAATTTTTATTTAGCAGGACTGCATTCTTACGCTAAAGATGATCAACAAATAAGTTTTTTATACTCTGGAATAACTCTACTGATAGTTCTAGTTATGGCGGCTATGGCTTATCCTAAATATAAAAAGTATTTAAAAAAATAATTGTAATTTTATATCAATTAAACAACTATTATGAAATTAGATATACTTGCAATAGGAGCACACCCGGATGATGTAGAGTTAGGTTGCTCTGGTACTTTGGCAAAGGAAATACATCAAGGGAAATCTGTTGGTATTTTAGATTTAACAAGAGGTGAGCTAGGTACTAGGGGTAGTGCTGATATTCGTGATAAGGAATCATTATTAGCTTCAAAAATATTAAATATTAAAGTGAGAGAAAACTTATCTTTTGCGGATGGTTTTTTTGCTAATGATAAATCACATCAACTTGAAATTATTAAGATTATTAGAAAATACAAACCAGAAGTTGTTTTTTGTAATGCAATTGATGACAGGCATATAGATCATCCTAAGGCAAGTGAATTAGTCAGCTCTTCCTGTTTTTTAAGTGGCCTTGTTAAAATTGAAACAAAATTAAAGGACTCTACGGTTTTGCAAGAAGCGTGGAGACCTAAATCTATTTATCATTATATCCAGTGGAAAAACATTAATCCAGATGTATGTGTAGATATATCTGATTTTATTTCTGTTAAAATAAATGCTGTAAAAGCATATAGTTCTCAGTTTTATAAAAAAGGAGATGATTCTAAAAGCACTCCTATTTCAACACAAAACTTTATCGATAGTATCGAGTATAGGGCCAAGGATTTGGGTCGTTTATGTGGTGTTAAATATGCAGAAGGTTTTACAGTTGAGAGAGCTCCTTTAATTAATTCTGTTTTTGACTTAAAATAATTTTTAAAAATCTTTGTAGGACTTAACAAAAGATTTACATTTGCACTCGTTACAAATGGTGGTTGTAGCTCAGTTGGTTAGAGCATTGGTTTGTGGTATCAAGGGTCGCCGGTTCGAATCCGGTCTTCCACCCATTAAAAAAGCCTTTCATTTTATTGAAAGGCTTTTTTTGTTTTAAAATAGTAATCTACTTTTATTTATTCTTAATTCTTTCTTTTCTATTTGCTAATTCCCAAGCAGTATGAAAAATTAATTTTGTTCTTTGCTGTAACAAGTCATACTCAATTTTATCTGCTGTATCCGTTGGCTTATGATAATCCACGTGCGTTCCACTAAAGTAGAAGATTATAGGAATGTTATTTTTAGCAAAATTATAATGATCTGATCGGTAATAATAATTATTTTCAATATATCTACCAGATTCATAAACTTTTAGTTTAGGATCGTTGTACCTGTAATCTAGTACTATGTTAGAATATTCTTTTGCTGTTTCTTCAGAAACATCATGCAAGTCTTGAGAGATTATATCGGACCCTATTAAGTAAATATAATTTCTGTTTTTCTCTTCTCTGTTTGGATCGATTCTTCCGATCATATCAATGTTTAAGTTACTTACAGTGTTTTCTAACGGTACCAAAGGGTCATGATTTGTATAATATTCAGAACCTAGTAAGCCTTTTTCCTCCCCAGTCATGTGTAAAAAAACCACAGATCTTTTTGGTCTATATCCATCTTTTACAGCTTGTTGAAAAGCTTCTGCAATTTCCATTATAGCCACTGTTCCAGATCCATCATCATCGGCTCCGTTGTAAATTTCACCATCACTCATGCCTACATGATCTAAATGAGCAGTTATAATAATATATTCTTCTGGAAATTCTTCACCTTTAATTATTGCAGCTACATTTTCAGAGTTTACCTTTTCTTCAACTTGTTCAAGATTTATAATTAATTTACTTTTTATTTTTCTCGAAATAGTTGAATTGATTTTTGTTTTTAAAATCTCTTTGGCTAATTTATCTCCAATTAAAAATCCATGAATATCAGAGTTTTCATTATCAACATCTAAAGCTAGTCTACCAGGGTTATCAGTTCTACTTTTGTACCATGAACTATATCTTGTAAGCATGGACTCGTCAACGTATAAAAAAGCACGAGCTCCATTTTTCATGGCTTCATCTTTTTTAAGTGTGAATTGACCTCTTTTTGACCATTTTGATTCTTTATTTTCTTTATTTATTATAAAGTTGCCTTCGTTATCTTTTGGCTCTCCCTTTAATGCAATTACGATTTTATTTTTCACTTTCAAACCCTTGTAATCATTGTAAAGAGAATCATTTATTCCAAATTTTGCAAAAACTACATTTCTTACATTTAAATTTAAATTCTCCCCATTTGATGATAGAGCAATAAAATCATCATAGATTGTAAATTTCTCACCATTAACAACCATACTAACTTCTGGGCTTTTTGTGTTTTTAAGAGGTACATTTTGAAAATAGGAGTCGCTAATTAATGATTCAATACCATTATTTATATAATGGTTTTTTAAGTATTCTACAGCAATTTTTTGACCTTCTTTTCCAGTTTCTCTTCCTTGAAATTCATCAGAAGAGTATGTGTATAGTTTATCTTTTAATTCATCTAATGTTATACTGTTTGCATAATCTTTTGAATCTTGAGCTTGAAGATTAAAGACGCTAAAAAAGATAACGTATAATATGGGTAAATATCTAGTCATGATTTATGTTTTGAGTTAGGGTAAAAATAATTTTTTTAAAGATAAGTTTTTTTTGTGTAATTTTATTTTTCAACTTAAAAACTTAAAAGATGAATAAATCATTAAAAAGTAACTTAATTTTATTATTATTTGTAACTACTATTTTTGCTTGTAACTTCATGAGTGATGGTAGTGAAACTTTAGATCAAGAAAAAGTTAAGTCCGAGGTGAAAGAGTTTATTGCGAGTAGTTTTAACTTTTATCAAACTGGTAATATTGAAGATGCTAAATCTGTTTTTTCAAATGATGCTGTTTTAATAGGTACTGATGCTGCCGAGTACTACAGTGGATGGGAAGAAATAGAGCCTTCAATTAAAGCTCAGATAGCAGTTATAAAAAATGCTAAATTTGACACAAAAAATCTCCAAATCACATTAAGTTCTGATGGAGAAATGGCTTCTTATACATCGGTTGTTGACTTTTCTTTCACAGTAGGTGGAGAAGATGGAGGCATTAATAATGTAAGACATAGTGGTGCTCTTAAAAAAATTGAAGGGAAATGGATGATTTCTCAAGTCCATTGGTCCGTAGGTTTATCTGGTCAAGCTGTAGAATATTAATAATAATTTAACAAATAAGTTTTAAAAAAAAACCTTCATTAATGTGAAGGTTTTTTTTTGTTATTATTTTTAACTTTTAATATTGTGAGTATACTTCATCAAACGGAACTCTAAAACGTTTGTTGTAAATACCTTTTTCAGATCTTATCCCACAGCCAACAACCATGTTGATTTCTGACCCACTAGGTAAGTTTAATATTTTTTTAATTCTAAGAGTATCGGTTCCTTCCATAGGGCAGGTGTCGTAATCAATTGCAGCCATGCTTATCATAAAGTTTTGAGCAGCAAGTGCAATACTTTTATGAGCTACGATTCTAGAATCACTTAATCTAGCTTGTCTATATATTGGTCTAAATAGTCCAACTATTTGAAAAATAAAATATCTGATGTATCCTAATATTCCAAAAAAACTAGTGTATAAAGTTGGAACTAATGATTTATAATAAAACAGTACAGTTTTTCTTCTCTTCTCAGTATTAACTTTAGGGTTTTCATCAAAAGATTTATTTAAAAAATCAATATTTGATTTAGCTCTGGATTTCCATAAATCTTTTCTAGTTACAAATACCACTAATTGATTGGCTGTTTTTGCAGCATTTTGATTCATACAAGCGGGGAATAATTTTTTCATTATCTCTTTATCTACAATATGAACAAACTCCCATAGTTGCAAATTACTACTGTTAGGTGCTAAGCTTGCGTTAAAAAGACAGTTTTTTACTTTATTAATATCTAGATCAATATCTTTAAATATTCGTATAGATCTTCTATATTCTATTGCTTTAGAAACTGTTTTTTCCATTTTTTTTTATTTTTTTGATGGTATCAATTTAACTAACATCATTAGAGTGTAGGCTGTTAGTCCGATAAGTAACATGATTAAAAAATAATAAGGCCACTCAGGCATTAGTTTTGTGAAAGTAACACCAGGAGGTTTACTTTGGGTAAACATATAATTGCTATCAATTGTATAGTTTAATAAAATCATTATACCGACTAGTAAAGTTGTCCATTTTACAGTGCTGAAATAGTCTTTCCAGCTTGGTCTATATCCATCTATTATTAGTGCAGCGACGACAATAAAAATTAATCCATGTGCTATAAAGTAATGTATAAAAGTATACACCATTGCACCATCTTCTAGATTAGTATTTATAAACGCAAAGAAAGATCCTCCAAAGCCTGCAAAAAATAGCCAATTTTTTAAGTCTCTATTGTCTTTATTGTAATTATATATGGGTATAATTAAAGCAGACACATAGCACATTTCAAGTGGGAGGGAATCCTTTAACGACCATGAATCAAAATAAATTAATAGAAACTGAAATAGAATTTCATTTAAAACTACAATTAATGAAATTGCAGCTAGTAGTTTAGATTTTTTTTCATTTTTAGAGATGGCATAAATGTATATTAAAATAGCACCTATAATTACACTGAAAAATGTAAACACTAAATGTTGGTATGGTAAATTTTTTATTATGTCAAAAACTTCATTCATCTATTAACAATAATTTGATGTAAATATAGCAATATATTTAGTTTTTATTTATTGATTTACATATCCTGTAAAATGTAATATTTACCTCAGATAATTCATCATTATTTATATAAAAAGCTTCAAATATTACATTTAATACAAATTTATTATTGAAGATAGTGTTATATGTTGTATTTTGGTAAGTTCAAAATAACTAACAAATACATAAATTATGAAAAAAATTACTCAAAAGTTAACTAAATCTATCTGGCAAAGCGGTCTTTTCGCTATGGCATTTTTATTTAGTTTAACAATTAATTCTCAAGATCTTGTACTTCAGGGTATAATTGATTTTGATGTACCTTCTGCTGGAAGTGACGGTAAAGCTATACATGTTTTAGTTGTCAATGACATTGCAGATTTAAGTCTTTACGGAATTGGTGTTGCCAATAACGGAGGTGGAACTGATGGCCAGGAATATACTTTTCCTTCTGTTTCAGTTTCTGCTGGAGATAATATTATGGTAGCTAGAAGTCCTGAAGCTATGGCTTCTTTTTTAGGTGCTACTGAAGCTAACATTATGCTAGCTAGTAGTGATATTGGTCAAAATGGTGATGATGCTATTGAATTATATTTCAATGCAGCAGTAATCGAAACTTTTGGAGATGTAGATACTGACGGAACAGGCGAAGCTTGGGAGTATGTAGATTCATTTGCTTATAAAGTTGATGGTGCTTGGGTTTATGCAGCAATTAACTGTACTGATGACGCTGAAACTTCTGCAACATCTGATTGTCCTTACACTTATACTGGTGTTTATACAATAGGAACTGAAAATGAACTTTCAACATTTAATGTAACTTTTTCTGTAAATACTGAAAATATCACTGTAGGTGAAAATGGTATGTATGCAGGTGGAGGAGTTTTAGGAGGAGCAAATGCTTATGCTATGACTGATGACGGAACTGGAACTTGGACTGTAACTGTAGCTTTAAATGAAGGAACTACAGGTAACTATATTTTCTTAAATAGCCCAGCCAATGATGCGGATTGGGGAACTAAAGAAAGTTTAGGTGGTCAATCTTGTGCGGATGCAAATAACTATGATGATAGAATTTTAGCTGCAGTTACAGCGGATACTACATTATTACATTGTTTTGGAAGTTGTGAAACTGACGGTACATGTCCTGCAACTGCATCAACTTTTGACGTAACATTCACTGTTAATACTGCTTCTATTGAAGTAGGAGCTAATGGAATGTATGCAGGTGGAGGTGTCTTAGGAGATGCTACTGCTTATGCTATGTCTGATGAAGATGGAGATGGTACTTGGTCTGTAACTGTAACTTTAAACGAAGGAACAGCAGGTAATTACACTTTCTTAAACAGTCCAAACGATGGTGGTGACTGGGGAGCTAAAGAAGATATTTCTGGTCAAGAATGTGCAGATGCTGCAAATTATAATGATAGAATTTTAGCTGAAGTTACAGCGGATACTACATTACAACATTGTTTTGGAAGTTGTGAGACTGACGGAACATGTCCAGCTGGACCAGCAGAAACATGTGAGTGGACATTAAACCTTACCGATACATATGGTGATGGTTGGAATGGCGCTTTTATTGAAATTTTTGTAAATGGAGATAGCCAAGGAGTTTATGAAACCACTTCTTCTGCAGCAGCAAACGAAGTTCAGTCATATACATTTTATGCTTTTGAAGGAGATGTTGTAACATCAGCGTGGACTTCTGGTTCATATGATGGTGAAACTATAATCCAGGTAGTAGGTCCAGATGGATCTGTTGCTGCTGAGATAACAAATGGTAGTACTGCAAATGTTGATTTTACATCTACAGTTGCTTGTACACCTCCACCTTCTTGTGCTCATACACTAAACTTAACCGATACATATGGTGATGGTTGGAATGGCGCATTTATTGAAATTTTTGTAAATGGAGAAAGCGTTGGAGTTTATGAAACCACTTCAGATGCAGCAGCAAATGAAGTTCAGTCATATACTTTTGAAGCTAATCAAGGAGATGTAGTAACATCAGCGTGGACTTCTGGTTCATATGATGGTGAAACTATAATTCAGATAGTAGCTCCAGATGGATCTATTGTTGCAGATATTACAAATGGTAGTAGTGCAAATGTTGATTTCACATCTACAGTAGTTTGTATTGCAGCTATAACTAATGATGACTTATTAGCGTTTTTAGGTTCTGGATCTTGGAGATCTGATGCTGA
>JAPKAF010000002.1 GCA_028825365.1 Flavobacteriaceae bacterium
TATTCAGGTTTTTGAATCAAAACATGGATATTTACCAAACTTAAGTATTCTAGATATTCTGTTCTCTGAAGGGAATAATACTACCTCGCTTATAAATTAAAAGTTGAAATGATAGGAAAGTGATCAGACAAGTTTTTATCAAAAGTCTTGAATTCATTTATTCTAAATGAGTTATCCATTAAGATAAAATCTATCCTCATAGGGAAATATTTAAAGTTGTAGGTACTGCCAAAACCACTACCTGCAGAGTCAAAAGCATCTACTAAATCGTCTTTTAAAAGCTTGTAAACGTAGGAATAAGCAGTATTATTAAAGTCACCAGAAACCACTACTTTATAAGGGGATTGTTTAATGTGTTTAGAGATAATCTCAGATTGGTTTTCCTGAATTTTGAATGTGTTATCAAATACATTTAAGATTTTATCAGATGTGTTTTCAGAAATAATTTCTAATTCAGATTCTAATTTAAAAGACTTTAGATGAATATTATAAAACCTTATGGTATCTCTATATTTTTTAATATCTATATAAATAGCAATAGCAGAAGAGTTTTCAGAAAATATAACTCCCTGATTTACTATTGGTAATTTAGAAAAAGAAGCTAAACCATAACTAGTTTTACCATCACTTAAAGAGGAGTGTTTATATGGGTAATTATCTAATGAAAAATCCTTGGTACTTCTGAATTCTTGAATATTAATAACATCAGGATTCTCATCATTGACAAAAGACTTTATATCATTTAATATTTCATCATTGTCAATCCAATTATATAAGTTAAAAAGTCTAACATTGAAACTCATAACACTAATATTGTCAGGGCTAACTCTTTCAATATTTTTAGATAGTTTAAAAAAGGAAAGTACTTGACTATACCCAATTAATAAAATTAATAGGGATAGTATAAACTGCTTTTTTAATTTAATCAACCAGTATACACAAAATAAAAAATTTAGTAATAATAATATAGGTACAGATAAGCTCACAAAAGATAAATAAGGAAAAAGGCTAGGTTTTATATACTGTAGAGTATAGGAAAATAATAAAAGTATAGCTAGAATAGAGTTAATAAAATACAGAAGTTTATCAATAAGATTAAGGTTTTTCATATACTACTTTTTTCCAGCCTTAAATAAAAAATCTTTTTCATCTTTTGATAAATTTTCGTAACCACTTTTACTGATTTTATCTAAAATAACATCTATTTGTTTTTGAGCAGCAGCATCACTTTTAAGGTTTTGTTTTTTAACATCCTTATTTTTATAATATTTCATTTTAGATTTAGTAGTGAACCAGGACTGAATAGTTTTCCAGTTTAAAAAAGAGCTTTTTTTAGTTGGGTATAAATTAGAATAAAAATACATTCCTAGTAAATCACCACCTATGTGTGAAATATATCCACCTGAATTAACTCCAAAAGCACCTAAAATATCAATTATTAGAATTACATATGCTACATATTTTAATTTAACCTTCCAAAAAGCGATAGGAACTTCTTTATAGGGCATATACAAGCACAAAAAGATCAAAAGGGCTCTCACTCCTGCAGATGCTCCAATTAAGTTATAAACTCGCTCATTAGGGATTAAAAATGAAGAGGATAAAACAAAAAATAAACCTCCTATTAAAATTCCATAAAAATATATTTTTAGAGGTAGAGTATTTTTAAAAATATTAACTAGTGGGGTACTAACATAAAAAAGTATTAACATATTAAAAAAGAGATCCCAAACACTTATGTGTACAAAAGAGTAGGTTACTAAGGTCCAGGGATTAAGTAAGAGATTTTCAATATTTGAATTAAGCTGAAAGAAATCAAGAATAAAACTTTTAAAAGCTAAAGAAAGGAGAAATATTAAAGAATTAAAAAATATAATTTTTTCAAAAACTGAAAAAGATTTGTATTTAATTTTTAGGTCATTTAATTCCATCTATTTGAATTAAATTGGTTCTTTTTCCAATAATACATTATTAAAAATCCTGTAAAAGCACCACCTAGGTGTGCAATGTAGGCAGTATTACTTGGACTAAAAATTGAAGTACCTGTTACAGCAGAAAATAAATCCAATAAAATAATTCCAGGAATAAAATACTTTGCCTTAATAGGAAAAGGTAAAAACAATAGCATTAGCTTACTTTCAGGAAATAAATACCCAAACGCTACTAAAACTCCCATTATAGCACCTGAAGCACCAACCATAGTTGTATTAAATGCTGAAATAAAAGTACCTAAATCTGATTCACCAATTACTGACAACCAACCTGAATTATATTTACCTTGGTTTAACAAGTTTAAAATTTCTGACTTACTTATATCGGATGAAACTAGTATGTCTAGAATACTATAAAAACTATAGTAGGAGAATGCCAAAGAAATTAAAGCCGCTCCTAAACCACAAGAAAAATACAGAAATAAAAATTTATTGGTGCCATAAACCTGCTCTACAGCAGTTCCAAACATATAAAGAGCTGCCATGTTAAATATTAAGTGCATTAAATCTCCGTGCATGAACATATGAGAAATAATTTGCCATGGTTGAAATATATTATTTTCTGGAAAATACAAACCAAAGAGAGAATACATTAAATCAGGGTTGATTAAAAAAGTAGCACCAAACATAATAACATTAATTATTAATAGGTGTTTAACTCCGTCTGTAATAGTTCTAAGCATATTTTAATTGAATTTATTATCTAGATCTTCTGATGTTAGAGTAATATATGTTCTTTTATTAAATGGAGATATATTTGGCTCTTTACAAGCAAACAATCCATTAACAATATATTCCATTTCATTGGGATTTAAATTTTGCCCATTTTTAATAGACATACTTTTAGCTAAAGATTTTGAAATCATATCCGTTTGGCTAAAATTATCGTCAGGGATTTCATTACTAATATTATCTAACAGCTGTCTTATTATCGACTCTAAATTACTTTCCTCAATAGATGCAGGTAATGAAGAGAAAGATAAGGTCTCATTATTAACAGTATCAAATAAAAATCCAGAATTATTTAGTTGTGTTTTGAAGTTATCAATAATAGCAATTTCTTTTATTGATAAATGCACCTGAATAGGATATAATAATTTTTGTGATTCATTTCCCTCAACTGTAATATATTTAAGGAAATTTTCATATAAAATTCTTTGATGTGCTCTGTTTTGATTTATAATAACAAGTCCAGATTTAATTTTATTTACTAAATACTTGTTTCTAAGCTGAAATACAGTTGGTTTAGAGTCTTCTTTTAAACTATCTGAAATATCAAATTGAGAATTTAAATTATCCGATAAGCTAGAGTAAACTAATTGCTCACTTTTAGCAGAATCCTGTGCATTAACTTGAGATCTTAGTTCACTATTGTTTTTTTCAAATGGGTTATAATTACGATTCACTTCTACCTCAAGGCTAGAAGTAGTTGGCATAGAAGCATATTTATAAGGAATATCCAAGTTTTTGTCCCTATCAAAGTCTAGAATTGGAGATATATTAAATTGACCTAAACTATGTTTAATAGCAGATCTTAATATTGCATAAATTGTATGATCATCATCAAATTTAATTTCAGTCTTAGTTGGATGTATATTTATATCTATACGTTTTGGATCTACTTCTAAAAAAAGAAAATAAGAGGCGTTATATCCACTATTAATTAGACCTTCAAAAGCAGAATTAACTGCATGATTCAAGTAAGGGCTTTTTATGTAACGATTATTTACAAAAAAAAACTGTTCTCCCCTTGATTTTTTTGAAAATTCAGGTTTAAAAATAAAACCTGAGAGCTTTAAAACCTCGGTTGTTTCATCAACTGGAACTAGTTTTTCATTTGACTTAGATCCAAAAATATTAACGATTCTCTGTCTTATGTTAGAAATTGGTAAACTAAATAATTGTAAGTCGTTATTATCAAATTCAAAATGAATCTCAGGGTGAGCAAGTGCTACCCTATGAAATTCATTTATGATATGTCGTACCTCTACATTGTCAGATTTTAGAAAATTTCTTCTAGCTGGTACATTATAAAAAAGATTTTTAACGGAAATAGAAGAACCAATATTAGAGACAATTGACTTATTTTGAGTGATTTTATTTCCCTCAATCTTTATAAATGTACCGATGTCACTAGATTCATTCTTTGTAATTAACTCCGTATGTGAAATTGCTGCTATACTAGCTAAAGCCTCACCCCTAAAACCTTTTGTAGATAAATTAAATAAATCAGCTGCATTAGTAATTTTTGAAGTTGAATGACGCTCAAAGCAAATAACCGCATCTTTTTCAGACATCCCACTACCGTTATCTACAACTTGAATCAGAGTTCTACCAGCTTCTTTTATTAATAAAGATATTTTCTTAGCACCAGAATCTATAGAGTTCTCTAATAGCTCTTTAACCACTGAGGAAGGTCTTTGGACAACTTCACCTGCAGCTATTTGATTAGCAACGTGATCAGGTAATAATTTAATTAGATTACTCATTAATTATAAAATATTTTTAAATCAAAGTCTATTATATAAAGAAAAACTAATATCAAAATAAATGTAATTATAACTAAACGTTTTTTTACTGATTTCTCTGTTTGATTATCATAATCATTAACAGCTTTCGTGAATTTATTTTTAATTCCATTATTAGACCCTAGTGTTGATCTAAATTCATCAAATTTAGGTTTTAGTTTAAGTTTTGTTTTAGCAAATCTGCCAGAATAGTTATAAACCTTATTATTCTTAGAATTAAAATTAAGCACGCCCATTATAAATTTTTAAATAAAAATAATGAATTATATCTTTTATTAAAATAGTTTCTTCACTATTTAATGACAGAAAGTTTTAATGCTGTGATAGCTGCTTCTACACCCTTATTTCCGTGTTTGCCTCCAGATCTATCTACTGATTGTTGCTTATTGTTATCGGTCAAAACACAGAAAACAACTGGTGTATTGAAATTAATATTTAAATCAATAATTCCATTAGACACAGATTGACAGATATAATTAAAATGTTCTGTTTCCCCTTTTATTACACAACCAATAGCTATAACTACATCTACATTAGATTGAATCATTTTTTTAGATCCATAGACTAGTTCAAAACTTCCAGGAACATTAATTCTTTTTATGTTATTGGATAAAACTCCACATTCAACAAGAGTATCATAAGCACCTTTATATAGGGACTCAGTAATATCTTCATTCCACTCAGAAACAACTAATCCAATGGATAAATTATCACCACTTGGAACATTACTCATGTCATAATCCGACAAGTTAGAGTGCTGAGTACTCATAATAATTATTTAGAAGAAGCACTTGCCATACCAATTAATGCATCGATATTAGTAGCTTCAATTGAATTTGAAAAATCATTTTTTATTCTGTTAAAAAAGGTCAATGATTTTTTAGATTGATTAATTTCTAAACCAATGTAACCAGCTTTAAGCAAATACATTGGGGTAATAAAATCATTCGATGTGTAATTGATTGCTTTTTGATAGTATTCAAAAGCATCTTCAAATTGATTTAACTGAGAAAAACAATCTCCGATGGAACCTGTAGCAGTAGCGCCTAGGATTTCATCTTCAGAATTGAATTGACTAAGATATTTTATAGAGTTTTGATAGTCGTTTAAATTTAAGTAAGACATTCCAGCGTAATAACTAGCTAGATTAGAAGCTTTGGTGCCAGAATAATTTTCTATAACATCAATCATACCAAATTTACCATCCGTTCCATTTAAAGATAAATTAAATAGTGAATCGTTTTTTGTTTGATTAGCAGATTCAAAATAAGTTTGGGCATGATGCATTTCATTCATTGCTTTAGATTCGCCTGGTTGTTGAACATACTTGTCAAAACCTAAAAATCCTAAAACAAAAACTGCTGCGATACCAATCACAACAAAAATGTATTTCTGATTTGCAGCGACCCATTCTTCTGTTTTAGAAGCTCCGTCGTCCAAAGTGTTAAAAACTCCAGCTGTTGCTGATTTACTCTCTAACTCTTCTAAATTGCTAAGAGATGACTTAGATTTAGATCCTTTTTTTTTATAAGTTGCCATAAATTAAAAATATTTGAGTCGCAAAAATATATTTTTATTCTTAAAAAAGGATAAAATATTTGTAATTTTTCAATAATTTGCAGTATTAAATCTCAATTTAATCATTTTTTTTATTAATACCTCTAATGATATTAAAATCAATAACATTAACTAATTATAAAAGTTTTAGCAGTAAAACCATAAAATTAGACAATAATATTAATTGTTTTATAGGTCCAAATGGGGTTGGGAAATCAAACATACTGGATGCTATTTATCATTTATCTTTTGGTAAAAGTTATTTTAATCCTATTTCTTCGCAAAATATAAAACATGGAGAAGATTTCTTTGCAATTAAAGGGTCATATCTTAAAAATGAGAAGGAAGAAACTATCATTATAAATTTCAAAAAAAATGATAAGAAAGTTATTAAAAGGAATAATAAAAAATATGAAAAGTTTAGTGATCATATAGGCTTACTTCCATTAGTCATTATCTCCCCCAGTGACAGAAATTTAATTGCTGAAGGGAGTGAAATAAGAAGAAGATTTTTAGATAGTGTGATTTCACAAAGTGATAAGAGCTACTTAGATAATATTATAAATTATAACAAAGTACTATCTCAAAGGAATAGTTTGTTAAAACTTTTTTATAAAAACAAAAATATTGATATCAATACAATTGAAGTATACGATTCACAACTAGAAGTTATTGGAGAAAGTATTTTTGAAAAAAGGAAATTATTTTTAAAAGATTTCGTGCCCGTATTTAAAGATAAATACAAGTCTATCTCTAATGATAATGAAGAAGTGGATATCACTTACAGAACAGATCTTGAATCAGAAAAACTATCTATTTTACTTAAAAATAGTTTAGAGAAAGATATGTTTTTACAATATACTTCTAAGGGTATTCATAAAGATGATTTAATTTTCAACATTAATAATTACTCAGTTAAAAAGTTTGGTAGTCAAGGGCAACAAAAATCATTGTTAATAGCATTAAAACTAGCACAATTTGATTTTTTAAAAAATCAAACTAATAACAACCCTATTTTATTGTTGGATGATATTTTTGACAAATTAGACAAAAATAGAGTTAAGCAGATAATAAATTTAGTTAGCGCTAATGATTTTGGTCAGATTTTTATCTCGGATACAGATGAAGAAAGAACAAAAGAATCTATAAAAGAAATTACCAACTCAAATTCAATATTCAACTTGTGAAAAAAATTATAATTCTTTTTTATTTATGCTTTACATTTTCCTGCAATGAAAAATCTAGTCTAGATATAAGCTTATTAAATGGCTATTGGGAAATTCAATCTGTAAAACAAAATAATAAACTTTTAAAAACCTATCCGTTTAGTGGAACAATTGATTTTTTTGAAGTCAGTAACAATAAAGGTCTAAGAAAAAAAGTTAATCCAAAGTTTGATGGAAAATTTATCACCTCAATGCACCAAATTAATTTTAATGTCTATGAAGGTGATGATAATAAAACTCAAATAGAATATTATGACTTCAACAATAATAAGTTTGTAGAAACTATAATTAAACTAGATTCGGTAAATTTATACCTAACTAACAAAGACAATTACATTTATCATTATAAAGTATATGAAAAACTAAACCTGGATTAGATGAATGAAGACGAAATAAAAATAGGTGCATTACTTAATAGCTTTCTTAAGAAAAATAATTTAGAAAAAGGGCTTGAAAAAGTAGATGCTAAGGATGCATGGTTTAAAATAATGAAAAATGGTGTAAGTAATTACACTACGGATATTCATTTAAAAAACAAAACTCTATATGTAAGTCTAAGCTCTTCCACATTAAGAGAAGAACTGAGTTATGGCAAAGAAAAAATAATTAATCTTTTAAATGATGCTCTTGAAAAAGATGCTATAAAAAAAATAGTTCTTAGATAAATGAATTTTACAAATATACTCTTAATAATAACTCAAATTATAGTTATGCAAACAGATAATACTAACCAGATTAATACAGATATCGACCAGTGGTACGTTGTTAATGACAATGTAATGGGCGGGGTATCTAATTCGTCAATGGTTTTCACAGAAAACGAAACACTAGTCTTTAAAGGAAGAGTATCCTTAGATAATAATGGTGGCTTTGCTTCAGTAAGACTCAATACAAGAAACTTAAAAGTTAAAGAAGATCAAAAACTTAAATTAGTTATTATCGGAGACTCTAAAGAATATCAAATAAGAATTAAGCCCAATAGTAATAATTATTACACCTATTCAAGATCTATCAAAACTACTAATTCTAAGCAAACAATAATAATACCATTAAATGAGTTTTCTGCGCAATTCAGAGGCAGAAAATTGAATATGTCTAATTTTAATTACGAAAAATTGTCTGAAATAGGGATACTTATTGGGAATAAAAAAAATGAAGATTTCAGGTTAGAAATCATCAAAATTGAACTAACTAATTGAAAATTTAACCAAGTAAAACTAAAAGATTAATATATTTAATGTATATTTGCCGCTTATTATAACAATTAAATTTAAAAGATGAGTAAAGGAACAGTAAAATTCTTCAATGACACAAAAGGTTTCGGCTTTATTGTTGAAGATGAATCAAACAAAGAACATTTTGTACACATTTCTGGTTTAATCGACGAGATTAGAGAAGGAGATGCAGTTGAATTCGATTTAACAGAAGGCAAAAAAGGTCTTAACGCAGTAAATGTAAAAGTTTTATAAATATAAAATTTAGATTTATCGAAAAAAAAGAGTCAAATTTAATTTGACTCTTTTTTTTTGCAATAATTTTACTTACTAAAAGACTTCTCTTGCTGAAAAGTGAAAATCACATTCTATTTTAGCATTATCATCACTATCACTACCATGAACTGCATTTTCACTAATTGAATCAGCAAATTCATTTCTAATAGTACCTTCAGCTGCATCAGCTGGGTTCGTAGACCCAATTAACAATCTAAAATCCTCTACAGCATTATCTTTTTCTAGTACTGCAGCTACAATAGGACCTCTTGTCATATAACCAACTAAGTCATTAAAAAAAGGACGCTCCTTATGTACTGAATAGAAGTTTTCTGCATCTGAGACACTCATTTTAGTTAATTTTAATGCCAGAATTTTAAATCCTGCTGCATTAATTTTACTCATAATTGCACCAATATTACCTTTCTCAACTGAGTCAGGCTTAAGCATAGTGAAAGTTCTGTTTGTAATCATTTTTACGTTTTTAAATTCAAGTGCAAAAATAATACATTTACACAACTAATTAAATGATTTTCTTAATATATCGTATATTTGTAGATTATGGTTAAAATAAATATAACAGAACTAAAGCCTCTTCTAGAAAGCTCGAAAAAAATTATTGTAATACCACATAAAAATCCTGATGGAGATGCCATTGGATCGTGTATAGCTCTTAATGAAGTTTTAAAATCCTTAGGGTATCAATCATCTGTTGTATCTCCTAATAATTTTCCTGATTTTTTGAAATGGATTGACGATGAAAAAGAAATAAAAATATACGAAAACAACCCAGAATTATATAATAGTGAAATATTGAATGCTGACTTAATATTTACTCTAGACTTCAATTCTTTATCTAGAATTGGGTTAATGGGAGAAGTTGTTAAAGAGTCTAAGGCAGTAAAGGTAATGATTGATCATCACCAAAGCCCAGATGATTACGCTGCACATATCTACTCTGATGTTCTAATGAGTTCAACCTGCGAGATGGTATACCATTTTATAGCAGAACTATCACTAACAGATAAAATCACTCCAAAAGTAGCTAGTGCGCTTTACACTGGAATAATGACTGATACTGGATCTTTTAAATTTCCTTTAACCACTGATGTTACCCATATAGTTATCTCTGAATTAATTAAAAAAGGTGCTAATGGAAATGAGATAAACAATTTAGTTTACGATAACAATTCATTCGACAAGGTCTTGTTATTAAGTCATACCCTATCTAATATGGTAGTAAATGCAGAATACAATACTGCATACATGTATTTAACTCAAGAAATATTAAATAAATATAATTTTAAAAAGGGGGATACAGAAGGTTTTGTAAATTATGGATTGTCCATAAAAGGGGTGAAATTTGCAGCAATATTTATAGAGAATGAAGTTGATAAAATCATAAAAATATCACTAAGATCTAAAGGAGATTTTGATGTTAACGATTTTTCAAGAAATAACTTCAACGGAGGGGGACACATAAATGCAGCAGGAGGTTTTAGTAAAGAAGACTTAGAAACCACTATTTTAAAATTCAAAAAACTATTACCTCAATACAAAGCGAAGCTTAGATAATGAAATTATTAAAATTTGTTATAATAGTCTTATTTTTTTCTTGCTCTGAAAACGAGCCTAGGTATGCTGTAAACCATAATAAAAAAAGTATTGAAAATCCGTCTATACTAAAAAATATTATTTCAGAACAAAATCAAAAAATAGATAAGTACCTATCCAAAAATCCTGACAAAAACTATATTAATTCAAAAAGAGGTTTTTGGTATTTTTATAATGAAAAAAATAATTCCAATGATAAATCAGCAGAATTTGGTGATAGTATAATATTCGATTATTCCATGACAGATTTAAATAATAATATTATTTATGATTATGAAACTATTGGAGAACAGAATTATATAATGGAAAAACAACAAATAATAACAGGGATTAGAGAAGCTTTAAAAATCTTAAAAAAAGGTGAAATAGCTACATTTATACTTCCATCTTATATAGCATATGGTATGTATGGAGATTTAAATAAAATACCTCCAAACACAGCTATAATTTGTACAATCAAAGTAAAATCAATAAATTCAACCAAAAATTAATATAAATGAAAAAACTAATTTTATTATTATCAATTGCTTTAGTACTAACAACAAGTTGTAATAGCGTTGCAAATCAATATCAAGATCTCGGCGAAGGTTTATTTGCAGAATTTAATACTAATATGGGGACAATGGTTGTGAAACTTTCCTATGATAAAACTCCTATAACTGTTGCTAATTTTGTAGCTCTAGCAGAAGGAAATCATCCAGATGTTGATTCAATTCATTTAGGCCTACCTTTTTATGATGGATTAATCTTTCACAGAGTAATGAATAACTTCATGATACAAGGAGGTGATCCTCTAGGAAATGGAAGAGGTGGACCAGGATATAGCTTTCCAGATGAATTCGATGAATCCTTAATGCACGATAAGCCAGGAATATTGTCTATGGCAAATTCAGGACCAGCAACTAATGGTAGTCAGTTTTTTATTACTGAAACTCCTACCCCGCACTTGAACAATAAGCATAGTGTCTTTGGAGAAGTTGTAATAGGTCTTGAAGTTCAAGACTCGATTTCAAATGTAGAGACTGGTGTTGCAAATAGACCAATATCTGATATAATAATAAAAAAATTAAATATTTTAAGAAATGGTGATGATGCTAAACAATTTGATGCTGTAAACGTATGGAATCTTGAATTGACTAAACTAGTTGAAAAAAATAGATTATTGGAAGAAGAGAAAGTAAAGACTAGGTTAACAAACCAAGTCAAAGGCAAAGACAAAGCCATTAGCTTTTTACCTACTTTAAATAACTACAAAGCAAAATCAAAAAAGCTTAAATCTGGTCTTAGAACATTTAACATAACTAAAGGAAATGGAATAAAACCAAAGCAAGGCGACAATGTGAATCTATTTTATGAACTTTACGATACTAAAGCTAACCTAATTGATTCTAATTCGAAAGAATGCGAAGAAGCTTACGGAAAATATAGCTCTGAGAAAGAGTTAAAAGGCAGGTATAGCGCTATGCCAATGCAATTATCTCCAGATGCACAAATGATTACAGGCTTTAAAGAGGCTGTTGGAACAATGAAGGTTGGAGACAAAGTGTTTGCATACTTACCATCTAGTATCGGTTATGGAGCACAAGGAAGCGGAATAATAAAACCTAACCAAGATTTGATATTTATTATCACAATGGTCAGTGTTAACTAACTCTTCTAATAAATTAAACTAACTGTTAGAATTTTAATAGCCTGTATTTTATAATACAGGCTATTTTTTTTATTTAAAAGGAATATTTATAAGTACTTCCTTTAAAAAATTCCAAAATTTAATTGTGGATTTAATCGAAGCTCTTTCATCTGGCGAATGTGCACCTCTAATAGTTGGACCAAAACTTATCATATCTAACTTAGGGTAATGAGAACCTATTATCCCACATTCTAATCCAGCATGACACGCAGCTACATTTGGCTCAGAATTATTTAGTTTTTTATAAACTTCAATTAGTTTAGTAAGTATTTCCGAATCCATATTTGGCTGCCATCCTGGGTAGTCACCGGAAAATTTAACACTATAATTGTGCTTAACAAAAAGTGATTTAATTATATTTTTTAATTCCTCTTTTGAAGGTTCATCCGAAGACCTAGTTAAACATTTAATCATTAATTCACCTTGCTTTAGCTGTATGTTTGCCAGATTATTAGATGTTTCCACTAACCCAGCTATGTTATCACTCATCTTGTAGACACCATTCGGGCAAGCTTCAATTAAACTTAATAAGTTACCTTGGCTTTCACTTTCAAGCACTTTAAACGCTTCGTTTAATTTAACAACATCCAACTTTACAAATGGATCTGTAGAAGAACATTTGTTTTTTATAATGCTAAATAACTTTTGTGAATGGGATTTAATATTTTCAAAATCAGATAAATTAATACCAATTATAAATGAACTCTCTCTAGGAATTGCATTTCTTAAACCTCCACCATTTATTTCAGCTATACTAATGGGAAAGTTATTATTTAAATCTTTAACAATACCACTTAATAATTTATTAGAATTTCCTAAATTTTTATGAATTTCCATTCCAGAGTGTCCACCAGAAAGACCATTAAGAGTTATTTTAATGAAAGTTAAGCTCTCATTAAAATTAATATCAAAACTATTACTAATTGTGATATCTACCCCTCCAGCACAGCCAATACCAATTTCATCATCCTCTTCTGTATCTAAGTTAAGTAATATGTCTCCTTTAAGAATATTTTCATCTAATTGAAGTGCTCCTGTCATTCCGGTTTCTTCATCAATAGTAAATAAGGCTTCAACACGTGGATGAGAAATATCATCACTCTCTAAAACACTCATTATAGTTGCGACTCCTAAACCATTATCAGCGCCTAAAGTAGTCCCCTCTGCCCTAACCCAATCATTATCAACATACATCTTAATACCTGAGTTATCAAAATCAAAAACAACATCATTGTTTTTTTCATGAACCATATCTAAGTGTGATTGTAGAATAACAGTTTTTCTGTCTTTCATATCCAGTGTAGCTGGTTTAACAATAACTACATTACCGATTTTATCTATTCTTGTTTCAAGACCTAAGCTAATACCAAAGTCATGTATAAACTTTATAACTCTCTCTTCTTTTTTTGATGGCCTAGGCACAGCATTAAGTTTACAGAAGTTATTCCAAATAATTTTAGGTTCTAGATTTCGAATACTATTACTCATGTGTTTATATTTTAATTAGAATTCAAATTTAATTAATACTAGCTATATACTGATAGTATTTTACTATTTTTAAATAATGATTTTAAAAAAAAACTATATAGGTTTATTCATTATACCTCAACTACTCTTTATTCAATACATTTCTAATTATCCTGAATTGATTGAAAAATATTATAGTCTTTGGCTTTATCAATATATTTCGTTTTTCACAAGAAGTGTATCTTCAATATTCCCGTTTTCTTTAGGTGATATTTTATATATTATTATTATACTAATTATAGGGTTTAGTTTATATAAAAAAGTAATCAAAAGACAGTTTTCTGTTTTAGTTTTTTTTAATTATTCTCTTTATTATCTATCAATAATCCACTTTATTTTTTATTTACAATGGGGACTTAATTATCATCGGACCCCAATTCAAGAAAAATTAGTTATTGAATCTACTTATACAATCGATGACTTAAAAAAAATATCAAAAGAATTAATCATAAAGGCAAATACTTTACATCGTAAAATAGCTACTTCAGATAGTTCATCAACAGAAATCCCATACAGTCAAAAAGAAATTAGTAAAATTGCTTCTCAAGGATACAATGATCTGAGTATTATTAAGGATAATTACCCAGAAATTAAACTGGATGGATTGATAGTCAAAAAATCTTTATTAAGCTTGCCTTTAACATACTTAGGCTTTAGCGGATACATTAATCCATTTACAAATGAATCTCAGGTAAATAGTTTAATGCCAAAAAATAACATGCCTCATACTATATCTCATGAAATAGCACATCAACTAGGGTTTTCTCATGAACTAGAGTGTAATTTTATAGCTTTTATAAACACCACATATAATAAGGATATTTACTTCAAATATAGTGGCTATACTTTTGCCTTGAGACAGTGTTTAAACGAATTATATAAATACGATAAACCTTATTATAAGTCTCTAATAAAATTGATAAACAAAGGCATTTTAAAGGATTACAGTAACAGTTCGGATTTTTGGAAAAAATATTCAAACTCTATTGAGAAAGTAACAAAGTCAGGTTATGATAAATTTTTAAAATTTAATAATGTAGATGATGGAATTAAAAGTTATGACCAAAGTGTTTCATTAATTATAAATTATTACAAAAAAAATAAAATTTAACATGTTAAAATTAGCTTAATAAGCTACTATATAAATACAAAAATTATATATTTAAGAATCCCAAATTTAAAATCATGCAAAAACAACTTACACTACTACTTATAATTTTAACTTTCAATTTTACTTTTTCTCAAGATTATTTTCCAACAAACGATGGTATCAAATTCGATAACACGAATTACACAACATTTACAAATGCGAAAATTTATTCTAGTCATAATAGTATTATAGAAAATGGCACAATGGTTGTTAGAGACGGTAAGATAATTGATATAGGAAAGTCTGTTGAGATACCTAAAAACTCAACTATAATTGACCTTGAAGGTAAATCAATTTACCCTTCATTTATTGATATCTATTCTAAATTTGGTGTTAAGGCTCCAGAAAGAAAATCTGGAGGTAGAAGAACTCCTCAATATAACAATACAAGAAAAGGTTATTACTGGAACGATCACATAAGACCAGAACAAAACGCTATAGAATTTTTTAAATATGATGACAGAAAAGCAAAAGAATTAATAAAAAATGGGTTCGGAGCTGTTAACACACACCTAAGTGATGGTATTATTAGAGGAAAAGGTGCTTTAATAGCACTAACCAATAGTGGCGACTCAAATAACATTATTGATGATAACTCAACTCAATATCTTTCATTGTCTAAGAGTGTTACTTCTAGCCAATCATACCCATCATCAATTATGGGTGTATTTGCATTACTTAAGCAAGTCTACTTTGATGCCGAATGGTATTCTAAAGGGCTCTCTAAAACAAATGATAAATCTTTGGAAGCATTAAATGAGAATAAAAATTTAATTCAAATATTCGAAGCTAAAAACAAGATAAACTCACTCAGAATTGATAAAATTGGAGATGAGTTTGATATTCAATATGTTTTATTAGGAGGTGGAGATGAATATGAAAGAATTGATGAAATAAAAGCTACAAATGCCAGCTATATTTTACCAGTCAATTTTCCAGATGCCTATGATGTAGAAGATACTTACTCTGCAAATATATTACAACTTTCAGATATGAGAGAGTGGAACCAAAGACCTACTAATCCTAGTCATTTAGAAAAAAACAGTATAGAGTTCGCTATCACACTAGATGGATTAAAATCACCAAATAGTTTAAAGGGAAATATTATTAAAGCAATAGATCATGGATTGACTAAAGAAAAAGCTTTAGAAGCACTGACTAGTATTCCTGCCAAATTAATAGGTAGAAATGATGTTTTAGGTTATTTAAAAAAAGACTATTTAGCTAATTTCTTAATAACCTCTGGCGAAATATTTGATAACAATACAGTGATCTATGAAAATTGGGTTAAAGGAAATAGAAATATTATTAACTCGATGGAGATAAAAGATATTCGAGGGAAATACAAATTAACTGTCAGTGATAAAAGTACTGTTTTAGATATTTCTGGAAAACTTGAAAAGCCAAAAGCTAAATTAAAAGATTCCACATTAACTGTTAAAAAATTATCTTATAAAGGTGGTTGGCTAAATATGACTGTTAATGATGATTCTGAATTTATAAGAATCAGCTTAAGAGTTAACAAAGAAAACAATAACTTAAATGGAAAAGCTTACTATTCAGATGGGAGTGTAAGTAATCTTAACGTTGATTTCTTTGAAAAACAAATAAATGATACAAAAAAACCAAAAGAAAAGAGTAAAAAAGAAAAAAACATAGTCTCTGTTACATATCCTAATATGGCTTATGGGTTTAGTGAATTACAAGAGAGTCAAGACATACTTATAAAAAACACAACGGTTTGGACTAACGAAAATCAAGGAGTTTTAAAAAATACCGATGTATTAATAACTAAAGGAAAAATCTCTAAAGTTGGAATTAACTTAAAGCATAAAAGTGCCCTAATAATTGATGGAACTGGCAAACATCTTACCTCTGGAATAATTGATGAACATTCACATATAGCTGCATCTAGTATTAACGAAGGTGGGCACAATTCATCAGCTGAGGTCACCATAGAAGAAGTTATAGATCCTGAAGATATAAATATCTATAGAAATTTAGCTGGAGGGGTTACAACAATACAAATTCTTCATGGATCTGCAAATCCAATTGGAGGTAGATCAGCAATAATAAAACTTAAATGGGGTGAAAATGCAAATAATTTAATTTTCAAGAACTCTCCCAAATTTATAAAATTTGCTTTAGGGGAAAATGTAAAACAATCAAATTGGCAAAGCTACAATAGGTTTCCTCAATCTAGAATGGGAGTTGAACAACTTTATGTAGATTATTTTACCAGAGCAAAAGAATATGATCTTATAAAAAAATCTGGCAATGTTTATAGGAAAGATTTAGAATTGGAAGTATTAGCAGAAATTTTAAATAAAGAAAGATTTATCAGTTGTCACTCATATGTCCAAAGTGAGATAAACATGTTAATGAAAGTAGCTGAAAAATTTAGTTTTAAAATAAATACTTTTACACATATTTTAGAAGGCTACAAAGTTGCAGATAAAATGAAAGAACACGGAGCTGGAGCTTCAACTTTTAGCGATTGGTGGGCATACAAATTTGAAGTGAATGATGCTATTCCTTACAACGCTTCCATATTACACAATGCAGGAGTTACAACTGCTATAAATAGTGATGATGCTGAAATGTCAAGAAGGTTAAACCAAGAAGCTGCAAAAACTATCAAATATGGAGGATTAAGCGAAGAAGATGCTTGGAAAACTGTAACTCTCAACCCTGCAAAACTTCTAAGAATTGATGATAAAGTTGGAAGTATTAAGGTTGGGAAAGATGCAGATGTTGTACTATGGAATCAAAATCCATTATCTGTTTATGCATTAGCTGAAAAAACTATCATAGATGGAGCTATTTATTTTGACATAGAGAGAGATGAAAAACTCCGAAAAGAAATCAAAGAAGAGAGAAACCTACTTATTAACATGATGATGGAAGAAAAAAATAAAGGTGGAAATACACAAGCTGTAAAAAGAAAATTTAAAAAATTATTAACCTGTGAATCAATATAATCAAATGAAAAAATTAGCAAACATATTAATAGCGGTAACTTTTATAAGTACTCAGCTATATGCACAACAAACTCCGGGTAATGTTCAAAAAGAAGCAATTACTCTTTTAGGTGGTATAGCACATATCGGTAATGGAACTATAATTAAAAATAGCGCTATAGTATTTGAAGATGGAATTATTAAAGCCTGTGTTGATGCTGACAAATCTAAAATAGCATATAAAGGAGAAATTATTAATATAAAGGGGCAGCATGTTTATCCTGGATTTATAGCAGCAAACACATCTCTTGGATTAGTTGAAGTAGATGCTGTAAGGGCTAGTGATGATAAAGAAGAAATAGGAGAAAATAATCCAAATATCAATAGTTTAATAGCATATAATGCTGAATCAAAAGTTGTTGAGTCAATGAGACCAAATGGGGTTTTAATAGCTCAAGTGTCCCCTGGGGGAGGTAGAATTTCTGGAGCTTCATCTATAGTTCAACTTGATGCATGGAATTGGGAAGATGCAACAATAAAAACCAATGATGGAATACATTTAAACTGGCCTAATAGCTTTTCAAGAGGAAGATGGTGGTTAGGTGAATCTAGAGGTTTTAAACAAAATCCAAAATACAATAACGAGATAGATGAATTAACAGATTATTTTGAAGAATCTGTAACTTATCTAGGTGGTAATAAAACTATGAAAAATTTAGCTTTTGAAGCTATGAGTGGATTATTTAACAATAGTCAATCACTGTTTATTCATGTAGAGGATGAAAAAGGAATTATTGATGCTGTTAATTTTTCTAATAATTTTAATATTGCTAATGTTGTTATAGTTGGAGGCTATCAAGCTCATTTAGTAACAGATTTTTTAATAAACAATAACGTATCGGTACTATTACAGCACACACATAGTTTACCTAATTTTGAAGATGAGGATTATGACTTTACATTTAAAAATCCAAAAAAGTTGCTTGATGCAGGTGTATTAGTAGGAATACATACCGGTGATGCAGCAAATTTTCAAACAAGAAATTTACCTTTTTATGCTGGACAAGTAGCTGCTCAAGGAGTAGAAAAAGAAATCGCTTTGCAATTAATAACATATAATACAGCAAAGATATTGCGAATTGAAGATAAACTAGGTACACTAGAAGCTGGAAAAGATGCAACTTTATTTGTAAGTAAAGGAGATGCTTTAGATATGAAAACAAACCATTTGACTAGTGCTTTTATTTCGGGCAGAAAAATAAGCTTAGAAACTCATCAAACAGAACTTTGGAAAAGATATTCAAAGAAATACCAATCTACCAATTAATTAGATGAACAAAAAGTTATTAAGTGTTAATAATAAAGAAGTAAAGGGGTTTTACCAACTAACTTTAAAATCCAAATATAGAAAGAACTCTAATTCGTTTCTTATAGAGGGTATAAGAGAAATTAAACTAGCAATAAATAATAATTATGAAATTAAACAATTATTATTTTGCCCTAGTATAATTAAGGAGATTGATTTAGATAAATTAATAGATTCTAAAATTGAAAAAACAGAAGTTTCTAGAGAGGTATATCAAAAACTAGCATATAGAAATTCTACCGAAGGAGTAATAGCAATTTCAAATTTTAAGGATCATAATCTTAAAAAATTAAAATTTAAATCCAAAAATCCATTAGTCGTAGTAATCGAAGCTCCTGAGAAGCCCGGCAATATAGGAGCAATACTTAGAACAACTGATGCTGCAAATATAGAAGCTGTTATCATCGCTAACCCTAAAACTGATCTATACAATCCAAACATAATAAGATCAAGTGTTGGTTGTTTATTTACAAATAGCATTTACTGTGGAAGCACTTCGGAAGTTATATCTTTTCTGAAAGACAATAATATTAATATCTACGCGGCCTCACTACAAGCAAAAGAACAATACCACAAACAAAATTACAAAGAATCTAGTGCTATAGTAATTGGAACAGAAGATAATGGTCTCTCTAAAGAATGGACAGATAATTCATTTAAAAATATAATAATTCCAATGCAAGGAGACATAGATTCTCTGAACTTATCTAATGCAGCTGCTATTCTAATTTTTGAAGCAAAACGACAAAGAAACTTCTCATAAAAATATCTACAATACTATAGGCTAATAGCATAGTTTGTGGTATTTTTAATACATATGCCATTAACAGAAGTAGAAATAGAAAATAATGCAATAGCTAAAGAGTACAAGGAACTTCTGAGAATTAGTTACCAAACTCTATCAGCAGCAGACAAAAAGTTAATACGAAAAGCTTTTGATCTTGCTGTTGAAGCACATAATGGTCAAAGAAGAAAATCTGGAGAAGCTTATGTTTTTCATCCAATAGCTGTAGCAAAAATTGTCTCCTCGGAAATAGGCCTTGATGCAACGTCTATAGCTGCTGCTCTAATTCATGATGTAGTTGAAGACAACGAAAATTATACGATAAATGACATTGAGCAAATGTTTGGTAAAGTTGTTGCTAAAATTGTTTACGGACTTACAAAGATTTCTAAACTAAGTAAAAGTTCTGATGTTTCGTTACAAGCAGAGAATTTCAAAAAAATGCTATTAACACTTAACGATGATGTTAGAGTTATTATAATAAAGATTGCAGATAGATTACATAACATGCAAACTATGCATGCTATGAAGCCTGATAAACAAATTAAAATTGCTTCAGAGACACTTTATATTTACGCCCCATTAGCCCACAGGATTGGCTTATATAATATTAAAAATGAACTCGAAGATTTAGGTCTTAAATACACTGAACCTGAAGTATATAATGATATCTCAAGTAAGTTAATTGAAAGCAAAGAGGAACAAGATCAGTACATCAATGAAATCAACGAAACATTAAGTGGTAAATTAAACTCCGAAAAACTAAAATACCTTATTAAAGGAAGACCAAAGTCTATATACTCCATTAGAAATAAAATGGTAAAAAAAGGAGTTTCTTTAGATGAAGTCTATGATAAGTTTGCAGTTAGAATTATTTATAAATCAAGTCTAAAAAACGAAAAGTTCTTAGCTTGGAAAATTTACTCAATAGTAACTGATTTCTTTACTCCTAACCCAATTAGATTAAGAGACTGGATTTCATCTCCCAGATCAACTGGCTATGAAGCGCTTCACATAACAGTTGTTGGACCAAAAAATAGATGGGTAGAAGTTCAAATAAGAAGTGAAAGAATGGATGAAATAGCTGAAAAAGGATACGCAGCTCATTATAAATATAAACAAGTTGGTGACTCCGATGGGAGTTTAGATCTCTGGATAAATAAACTACAAGAAACATTAGAAAGTAATGAGAGTAATGCTATAGATTTTGTAGAAGAATTTAAACTAAATCTATACTCAGAAGAAATTTTTGTTTTTACTCCTGCGGGAGAATTAAAATCATTACCAAAGAATGCGACTTCACTAGACTTTGCATTTAGTATACATACACAAGTTGGTTTAAAAACAAGAGGAGTCAAGGTTAATGGAAAGTTAGTTCCTCTAAACTATAAACTACAAAGCGGAGATAGAGTTGAAATTTTGACATCAGAAAAAACTAAACCTACTGCTAACTGGCTAGATTACGCCACTACAGCAAGAGCAAAAAATAAAATAAAGTCTTCTTTAAATGACGAAAAGAAAAAACTTGCAGAAGATGGCAGGGAAATTTTAAGAAGAAAACTCAAACAGTTAAAAATATCATTAAACGATAGTACAATAAACGAACTAATTACTTTTTTTAAACTTAAAACAAGTTTAGATTTATTTTATAGAGTTGGTATCAATACAATTGATAATCCAATGATAAAGAAATATGCAGCTTCTAGAAGCAATATTTTAATGAGTTTTTTGAAAAATAGAATTAGAAGAAAACCTAAGGACATAGATTTGAATAAAGATGAAATTACTCTTAAATATGATATGTTGGTCTTTGGTAGTGATGAAGAAAGATTAGAATACAAACTATCTCCATGCTGTAACCCTATACAAGGGGATACAGTCTTTGGTTTTTTAACTATAAATGAAGGAATTAAAGTTCATAAAATAAACTGTCCAAACTCTTTAAGTTTACAGTCTAATTACGCTTATCGAATAATTAATGCAAAGTGGATTGATTCTACAGAACAAGATTTTACAGTTAAAATAAATATAAGTGGAATAGACACATTTGGTTTAGCGAACAACATAACTAAAGTTATTTCTGATAACATGAATGTTAATATGAAAAAGCTGAATTTTGAAACTAATAGCGGAGTTTTTAGCGGAAGTATAACCATGTCAGTAAATAGTAATAATTATGCTATAAAGGTTATGGATAAAATTAAAAAACTTAATGGTGTTGAGAAGGTCAAAAGAATATAATTTTTATAAATTAGCAATATGAGTTCAAAGACACATTCAAAAAATCAAGAAATTGTAAAAAATGCATTCACACGTTTTTTGCAAGAAAATGGTCACAGAAAAACACCAGAGAGATACGCTATATTACAAGAGATTTATAACAGCGATGTTCATTTTGATATTGAATCATTATATATTAAAATGAAAAACAAAAAGTATAGAGTCTCTAGAGCTACTTTGTATAATACCATTGAATTACTTTTAGAATCTTCGTTAGTAAGAAGACATCAGTTTGGAAATAATCAAGCACATTATGAGAAGTGTTACTTTGATAAACAGCATGATCATTTAATAATAAGTGATACAGGAGAAGTTATTGAATTCTGTGATCCAAGAATTGAAATTATAAAAAAAACAATTGAAGAAGTTTTTGATGTAAAGATTGAAAACCACTCTTTATATTTTTACGGAACAAAAAATAACGAAAATAAATAAAAATTTATATTAGCGATGAGTGTTGATTTACTACTAGGATTACAATGGGGAGACGAAGGAAAAGGAAAAATTGTAGATGTTTTAACATCTAAATATGACATTATAGCCAGATTTCAAGGAGGCCCTAATGCTGGACACACACTTGTGTTTAACGGACGCAAGCATGTATTACATACAATTCCGTCAGGAATTTTTCATGAGAATAAAATTAACCTAGTCGGTAATGGAGTAGTTATAGATCCTGTTATTTTTAAAAACGAACTAGATAAGCTAGAAGAGGTAGGAGTTGATTATAGAAAATCGATGCTTATTTCAAGAAAGGCACACTTAATACTTCCTACACATAGAATAATAGATGCAGTAAGTGAGAAATCAAAAGGTAAAAAGAAAATTGGATCAACTCTAAAAGGGATTGGTCCAACATACATGGACAAAACTGGAAGAAATGGCATTAGAGTTGGAGACTTAGAATCTGACAAATGGTTAATTAAATACAGAAATTTAGCAAATAAGCACCAAAAGATGGTCAAATTCTATGATATAGATTTTGACTATAATTTAGAAGAACTTGAGAAGGAGTTTTTTAAAGCAATAGAAGTTTTAAAAAGCTTGAATTTTACAGATTCTGAAGAATATATATTTAATGCACAAAATAATAACAAATCAATTTTAGCTGAGGGCGCACAAGGTTCACTTTTAGATATAGATTTTGGTACTTATCCATACGTAACTTCATCTAACACTACAGCTGCAGGTGCTTGTACTGGATTAGGGGTTGCTCCTAATTCAATAAAAAAAGTATATGGTATCTTTAAGGCATATACAACTAGAGTTGGATCTGGCCCTTTCCCTACAGAATTATTTGATAAAGATGGGGAAACTATGGGAGTAGTAGGAAAAGAGTTCGGAGCAACAACAGGAAGATCTAGAAGATGTGGTTGGCTAGACTTAGTAGCTCTTAAGTATGCATGCCAAATAAATGGAGTGACAGAATTAATGATGATGAAAGGAGACGTACTTTCAGGGTTTAAAACAATAAAAATTTGCACATCATACATGTATAACGGAGAACAAATAGAGCATTTTCCTTATGATATTGAGTCGGATAGTATAAAACCTAATTATAAAGAATTCAATGGTTGGGAAGAAGACCTTACTCAAAAAGAGAGTTTTGATAGTTTACCAAATAGTTTGAAAGAATACATGAGTTTCATAGAAAAAGAATTGAATATCCCAATAACTATTGTATCAGTTGGACCTGACAGAAAACAAACAATATTTGTGTAAAAAAACATACAACACCAAGTTGAAAAAAAAAATTAACAAATACCTATTCACTAGTTTATTTTTAATTTCCTTAACTAATTTATTTTCTCAAGAAAGTACACGTATTCAAATTGATAGCGCAGGTTTTTTTGAAAAAGATGATATTAAATTCTCTGATGCAACAGTTCTAACTAGAGATAATAAAAATAAAGTTAAAATATCTCATGAAGGGGTAGACCTGTGGTGCAATCAAGCATATTTTTATGAAAAAAGTAATTATATTGAAGCTTATGGAGATGTAGTTTTAATACAAGGTGATACTATTAATTTAAGTTCCGAGTATCTAGAATATAACGGAAATACTAAAATTGCTTTTGCTAGTGGAGATGTGGAGCTAATAGAACCAACTTCGGTTTTATCTACAGATTCCTTATATTTTGACAGGAACAAGCAAGAAGCATTTTATAATAACTTTGGAAGAGTCATTAAAGCTAAAGAAGATACAATTTATAGCAAAGTTGGAAGGTTTTTTATAGATAAAAAAAAATATGAATTTAGGAGAAATGTATTACTAAAAAACCCTAAATATGATATAACTACTTCAAGGTTAGATTTTTACACAGAAAACGGGCATGCATATTTTTATGGACCTACAGACATAATTAGTGATGGGTCTAATATTTACTGTGAACTAGGTTTTTATGACACAAATAGCGATAACGGATATTTTATAAAAGAATCTAGAGTTGAATTTAATAACTCAACTATATATGCAGATAGCATATATTTTGATAGAAATATTAATTTTGCATCTGCAACAAATAATATTAAAATTATTGATACAATCAATGAAAATATTACACGTGGAAACTACGCAGAGATATTTAAATCAAAGGACTCTATGTTTATTACCCAAAAAGCAATTATAGCTTCTAAACAAGATGTAGATTCGTTATATATACGTAGTGATACTATCTTAATTACTGGCAATGAGGACAACCGAGTAATTAGAGCTTTTAAAAATGCTAGGATTTTTAAACAAGATTTAAGTGGTCGGGCAGATTCAATACATTACAATAAATCAAAAGGGTTAGCACAATTTATAAACATTAATAACAAAAGAGATTTATCATTTGAAAAAACTAAAAAACCAATACTTTTTAATTTAAATAATCAAATAACTGGAGATACAATACATTTAAAATTTCAAAAAAATACAAATAAAATTGATTCACTCATAGTATATAATAATGCATTTATTCTTGAAAAAGACTCATTAGGAGTAGGGTTTAATCAACTTTCAGGAAAAGCTTTGTATGGAAAATTTTTTAATAACGAATTAAAAAGTATAGATATCATCAAAAATGCTGAATCTATATATTATCTTAGAAATGATAAACAAGAGTTAGTTACGATTGACAGATCTAAATCTGCAAAATTAAAAGTATATTTTAAAGTTAGTGAAATTGATAAGATTCAAAAAATAAATCAAATTGATGGCAAGACATATCCAGAAAATAAATTTAATGATAATTTAAAAGAATTAAAAGGCTTTAACAATAGGCTAGATGAAAAAATTAACTCAATTAATGAACTTTTTAACGAAATTAAAGAAAGAGAAAATTAAAAAAGATTTTCATAAATACCAAGCTCAAGTAACCCCCTACCCCTTAGAAATAGAAATAAAGAGAGCGGAAGGATCATACATATACGATACCGATGATAATAAATATTTAGATTTTATTGCAGGTGTCTCTGCGTGCAGCGTAGGTCACTGCCACCCTCAAGTGGTTGAAGCAATAAAAAAACAATTAGATAAATATCTTCATGTGATGGTATATGGAGAATTTATTCTAAAGCCTGCAGTAGATTTAACAAAACTGTTATCTAAAAATTTACCTAAAGAATTATCTTCAACTTATCTCACTAACTCTGGTGCTGAAGCCATAGAAGGAGCTATAAAGTTAGCAAGGAGATTCACTGGAAAAAAAGAGATAATTGGAGCTAATAATGCTTACCACGGAAGCACATTAGGAGCTCTTACTTTAATGGGTTTAAAAGAAAATAGAAAGCCTTTCGAACCACTTATACCAGAAGTGAATTTCATTAACTTTAATGACATAAATGATATTAGTAAAATTACGAACAAAACAGCTGGTGTAATTTTAGAAACTATACAGGGGGCAGCAGGTTTTATAGAACCAAAAAATAATTATCTAAAACTAGTTAGTAAAAGATGCAAAGAAGTTGGAGCTCTTTTAATATTAGATGAAATACAACCAGGAATAGGGCGTACAGGTAAATTGTTTGGATTTGAAAATTATGATTGTAAACCTGACATAATTGTTATTGGAAAAGGTCTTGGTGGAGGAATGCCTATTGGTGCATTTATTAGTTCAAAAAAAATTATGAATACTATTAGTGATAACCCTATATTAGGACATATCACAACTTTTGGAGGGAATCCAGTTATAGCCGCTTCAGCTTTAGAAACATTAAAAATAATCACTAGTTCAAGTTTAATGAAAGAAGCTCTTAAAAAAGAAATAGTTATTAGAAATATCTTAAAGCATGAATTAATTACAGAAATAAGAGGAAAAGGTTTGATGCTAGCTATTATACTAAAAAATTCAACTATTGCGGACAAGTTAGTGATAGGAGCAAAGAAAAAAGGTTTATTACTTTTTTGGTTATTAATAGAAAAAAAAGCAGTCAGAGTCACTCCTCCTTTGACAATTTCTGAAAAAGAAATATCGCTAGGTTGTAAGGTTATTATTGATCTATTAGATGAGATAAATAAAGATGTTAATTAGTTTGTTAAAAAACTAATTTTTAAAATACCGAATTCAAGAATTAGAGTATTAATTTTGAGACATTAAGTTAATTAGATTTATATGGAATTTGAGGAATTCGAAAGTGATACAAACCCTTCTCTTACTAGGTTTGAAAAAATGTTAAAGACAAATAGAATTCTATTTTTCGATTCAAATGAATTTGAAAATATTATTTCCTACTACTTAGAGAATGGAAAGATAAATTTAGCTAAAAAAGCAATAAAATTAGGATTAGAACAACATCCAGCTTCTTCTAATTTAGCTTTGTTTAAAATAGAAATTTTAATTTTCGAAAATAAGTTAGAAGATGCAGAACGATTACTAGATGAATTAATTTTCTCCGAACCTTCTAATGAAGAAATTTATATTCAAAAAGCTAATATTTATTCGAAAAGAAAACTTCATGAAAAAGCTATTAATTGCTTAAACGAAATATTAAAATTTAGCACGGATAATCCAGAAGTATATTCTCTTATTGGAATAGAGTACTTATTTATGGAGGATTTCGAAAATGCAAAAACAAATTTTATTAACTGCTTGAAATATGATGAATCAGATTATAGCGCATTATATAACATTGTTTACTGTTTTGAGATATTAGAGCAAAATGAGAATGCTATTGAGTATCTAAACAATTATTTAGACAGTAACCCTTATTGTGAAGTAGCATGGCATCAGTTGGGAAAACAATATTTATTTTATAAAAAATATAAAAAGGCAATTTCAGCATTTGATTTTGCAATTATTTCAGATGAATACTTTATAGGGGCATATATAGAGAAAGGAAGGGTTTTGGAAAAACTCACTAATTATAAAGAAGCAATTGAGAATTATAAATTAATAATAGCTCTAAAAGATGAATCATGTTATCCGATACTAAGAATTGGTGTTTGTTACGAGAAATTAGGGAACTTTAAAAAAGCAATTGAAAATTTTAATGATTGTATCGAAATAGATCCACTAATGAATAAGGCTTGGTATTTGCTATCCAATATTTATTATAAAAATCAAGATTATCATAGGGCTATACTTAATATAAATAAAGCTATAGATATAAATGCTGAAAAAGAAGAGTATTGGAAACTCTATGCGAAAATTAATATCGGCTTAAGTTTATATGAAGAAGCAGATATCGGTTTTCAAAAAATTATTGATCTTGGTGTCGCAGATGAAAGTATATGGATAGGTAAATCTGATATGCTTATTAAATTAGGAGAGTATAATTATGCAATAGATATATTAGATGAATGCTATGAAATTATTGAGGATAAATCCATAATCACATATAGGCTTTCTGGAATTTATTTTTTACAAAATAAAATAGAAGAAGGAATTATAGAATTGAAAAAAGCTTTATCCTTAAATAATAAAAATAAATATATTTTTAAAGAGTTATTTAATAAAGTAGCAAATTATAAATATGTACAGAATTTATTAAACTAGATTATCAAATAAGTAAAATGAATAATAATATTATAAAAAATATTAAATTATATACCAAAGGAATGGCTATGGGAATTGCGGATGCATTCCCCGGGATATCAGGCGGTACTATGGCCTTAATACTAGGCATATATGAAGAGTTAATAAATAGCATAGGTAATATTAATTTCTCATTACTTTTAAGCTTAAAACAAAATGGTGTAAGAGTGTTTTGGAAGGAATTAAATGGAACATTTTTGATAATATTATTTTCCGGAGTAATATCTAGCCTAATTGTTTTTATGAATTTAGCCAGTTTCTTAATTGATAATTATCCAATCTTGATATGGTCATTTTTTTTAGGGTTGGTTAGTGCAAGTATACATATAATTTTAAAACCAACTGATATTTTTAATTTTGATAAAAAAGCAGTTCAATCTTGGAGGCTTGTGTTAGTTTCTGGAGTTATTTCATATTTATTGACCAGCTTACCACAACTAAATGGATTGAATGAAAATATAATTTTTATATTTTTTGCGGGTTTTATAGCTAGTTGTGCAATGATTCTTCCGGGAATATCCGGATCATACATATTAGTTATTCTAGGTTTGTATAAAACTATGAGTGAAGCATTAATAAATTTTGAACTATTTAAGATCTTAGTATTTGGTAAAGGAGTAGTACTGGGTCTACTAACATTTAGCAAAGTGGTTAAGTGGGGTTATAAAAAATATCCGAATAAAATATTAGTACTAATGACTGGTTTAATTATTGGGTCAATACATAAACTATGGCCATGGAAATTAAATGAAATAAATGTATCTCCTTTATCTTTCCCTAAAGAGAACTATCTTATAGAGTCAATCATATTATTTATAGTTGGGTTTTTCTTAATTATCTTAATAGAAAAAAAAAATAGTGGGAAAAATATTCAAAAAAAATAGACTTGTAATAATTCTTAATGGAATAATTATGGGGACAGCTAATAAAATTCCTGGTATTTCTGGTGGGGTAATAGCTTTAGCATTAAACTTTTATGACGAACTCATAGATTCAATAAAAAATATAAATTTAAACAGCTTAATAAAACTTAAATTTAAGGATGCTTTTAAAGAATCCAATATAACTTTATTAACATATCTAAGTTTAGGAATTGTAATAAGTTATTTTTCAACATCAAAATTATTAGATTTTTTATTAGAAAAATATGAATTATTAGTTTGGAGCATGTTCTTCGGACTGGTTATTGGAACGATAATACATTTAAAACAGAAGATAAGTGAATGGAATATAAATTCTATTTCTATGGTAATTCTTGGTGTTGTAACTGGCTTAATTATTAGCTACGCAAATCCGATGAGCGAAAATGATGATTTACTATTTGTTTTTGTTTGTGGTATTCTAAGTGTATGTGGAATGATAATTCCGGGTCTGTCAGGATCTTTCTTGTTAATAATACTAGGTAATTACGTGCTACTTTTAGTTGATAGTGTTAATGTTTTATATGACTGTATCTTTTTTATAATAGCTGGAGATTTTGAATTTTTAAAAGATGTATATATAATTAGTAGACTAAAAATAATAACAGTATTTACATTGGGATCTATTACAGGTTTATTGATTTTTTCAAAATTAATGTCATTATTACTTAAAAAGTTCAATACTAGTATTCAATCACTAATATTTGGATTTATCGTTGGGTCATTGGGAGTTTTGTGGCCTTGGAAAAATACAGATCCAAATAGCATGGATATAAACCGATATCTGCCAGAAATAAACACAAGTTTATTTATTGCAATTTTATATATATTTATTGGTATTTTTATAGTCTTAGTATTAAGTAAGTATGAAAGGTCTAAAGAATAATAAGTTATACGGGTTAATAGGTAAGAACATCGATTATTCTTTTTCTAAAGAATTTTTTACCAATAAGTTTAAAAAAGAAAAGCTCGACTGCACATATATTAATTTTGACATTAAAGAAATTGAAGATTTAAAAAAAATTATAAATGGTAATGATATTAGCGGTTTAAATGTAACTATCCCTTACAAGGAGAGAATTATTAATTATTTAGATTTTGTAAGCCCTATAGCAAAAGAAATTGGCGCTGTGAATACAATAAGCTTTAATCACGGAGTTCTAAGTGGGTATAATACAGATTATTTAGGATTTTATGATTCAATAAAAAAGGAGATTTCACAAAACACTAAAGCATTAATTTTAGGAACTGGTGGAGCATCAAAAGCAATAGCTTACGCCTTAAAACTATTAAATGTGGAGTACCTTTTTGTTTCTAGATTTACAAATAACAAAAATCACATACTATATAAAGAATTAGATAAAAAAATAATTGATAAATACAATCTAATTATTAATTGTTCACCAATTGGAACTTATCCAAAGACTACAGAAATCCCTAATATTCCAATTAGCTTAATTACAAATAAGCATATAGTTTATGACTTAATATATAACCCAGTAAAATCTGAGTTACTTAAGCAAAGTGAAGAAAAGGGAGCTAAAGTTATTAATGGCTATCAAATGCTGAAAATTCAGGCGAAAGAATCCTGGAAAATTTGGAATACTGAAATTAAATAGACTTTGCTTGATTCCAGTATTTAATAAGTTCATTTGAGCTCATTTCAGAGATAGGTTTGTTTAATTTATTCGAAATATCTTCTAGATAATTAAATCGATGAATAAACTTTTTATTAGTTTTCTCTAGAGCTTTGGCAGAATTTATATTGTTATAACTCGCATAATTAATCAAAGAGAATAATATATCACCAAATTCATTTTCCATTTTTTCATTATCAGAATTCTTTAATTCAATTTTGAATTCTTTAATTTCTTCAACAACCTTATCTAGAGCATCACTTTTATCATCCCATTTAAACCCAATTCCAGAAGCCTTCTCTTGGATTCTCATAGCTTTTATTAATGATGGTAGCCCCTTTGGAACTCCACTTAAGGTTCCTTTAGATCCTTCTTTCTTTTTTATTAACTCCCAGTTTTGTTTAACCTCATCAATACTACTTAACTTTAAGTCTGTATAGATATGTGGATGTCTATTAATTAACTTTTTACAAATAGAGTTGATCACATCATTTATATCAAAATCATCAGTTTCACTAGCGATTTTTGAATAAAATACTATATGTAAGAGTAAATCTCCTAACTCATTTTTAATTTCATTAATATCATTATCTAAAATAGCCTCAGAAAGTTCATAAGTCTCTTCTATCGTTAAATGTCTAAGAGATTCAATTGTTTGTTCCTTATCCCATGGACATTCGTTTCTTAAACGATCCATAATATCTAACAATCTATTAAAAGACTCCATTTTTTTAAATTTTATTTATTAGTGATTTATTTTTTAATTATTTTTTTTACAAAAGATTTATTTTTACCATCAATTTGGTAAGAAAACTTTAACAAATATATCCCATCAGAAAACTCATTAAAGTTTATAGATTCACGTGGATTAGTGAAGTGTTTTGAATATAATATTCTGCCATTTAAGTCCAAAATATCTAATTGGTAGTTTTCAACACCCCATTTAGAGATTATATTTAAATTATCTATAGTTGGTATTGGAAAGATTAAAAAATCATTTAAAGATAGCTCTAAAGCTAGATTATAGGCTATTAAAAAGTTAGGAATTCCATGTCCTAGATAATAATCAGGATTATTAAATTGAGAGGATGATTCTCTAACTAAATCCATTATTTCATCTATATTTAACCTTGGAAAAGCTTGAACAAAACAGGCTATAGCACCAGCTAGAATAGGAGAGCTAAATGATGTACCGCTACTACTAACAATATCATCTGTTACATTTATAACCTTACTTTGAGAACCTTGAGCTACAACATCAGGTTTAATAACTGGCTGTATATTACTTCCTTGAGAACTAAATGACGCATAAGATCCTTCTGAATTTACAGCACCAATTGACAATACACTTTGTGAATCAGCAGGAGCAATAACTCCAGTTGAAGAGGAGTTACCAGCAGAATTTACTAGTAATATTCCTTTATCAAAGGCTATGTTCGCTGCTCTAGTAATAAAAGTTGTATAACCATTTAAATCCTCAGAGGAATGGCTATAATTAGAGTTATCATATCCTTTATAGCCTAAAGATGTATTTATTATATCAACTCCTAGACTATCAGCTAACTCCACAGCTTCAACCCAATAACATTCTTCTACAGGCGTCTCTGAAGAAACATCTTCTGTACGAAAAAGGTAAAAAGAAGCATCTGGCGCTGTTCCGTAATACTCATTTTCTTTAAACCCAGCTATTGTACTAAGTACTTTAGTGCCATGAGAATTACCTTGATAATCATAAATATTTTCTGTATCTAAAACAAAATCATAGGTGTATAAAATACCTCCTGAATCTCGCAGTCTAGAAAATGAAGTCATAGAATTAACATTAACAAATCCTGCGTCTATTACAGCCATATTAACTCCTTTACCAGTAAACTCTTGCTCATGTAAAAAGTCTAAATTTAGCATTTCAATTTGGTTTCTAGTTGACCCATATTCAATAGACTTCTCTAACGATATAAATTTTTTATATTTCTGTGGGCTTGTATTTAAATTTTTATTTGGATTTAAAGACTTATTAGCAAATTCAACACTAGCAACAAAACTCAAATCTGTTAAGCTGGTTAATAAATCTATTTCAGCCTCTACATATACACAGTTGAGCCATTTTGATTTTGATAATATGGATAAGTTATCTAAATCACTAATTATTTGTATGAAATCATTATTGATAGGAACATCCTTGTAATCTATAGGAATTCCCTTTGATTTTTTTTTTGAAATTGAAAGGTCTGAAAGAATTAATTCCGGATTATTAATAAGTTGATTAACATTTTTTTTATCATTAAAATAAACCCAAGCAAACTCTTGCTGAGAGTAAATAATATTAGAAACTAAAAAAAAAATACAAATGATTAAGTATCTCATTATATTAAGAAATTACACCAGATCCTAGTAATTCATTATTTACATACCAAGCGACAAACTGACCTTCAGTAATAGCAGACTGATATTCATCAAATTTAACATAAACCCCTTCTGTTGTTTTTATTAAAACAGCATTTTGAAGAGGTTGTCTATATCTAATTCTAGCTTGTATCTTTATTTGTTCATCAATACTCAATGATAAGTCTGACCTTAACCAATGCTCATCAAAACTCGCAACGAACAATACTTTTCTTAATAAACCTGGGTGGTCATCCCCTTCTCCAACAAATACAATATTATTTTTTACATCAGTATCAATTACAAATAATGGTTTTTCATAACCACCTATACCTAAACCTTTTCGCTGACCTTTAGTATAATAATATGCACCCTGGTGATTTCCAATAAATTTACCGTCAGATTCATCATATTTAACTCCAGAAGCTAAACTTTGAAGGTTTTCTAATTTAGAATTATAAATATTATATTTATTTAACACTTTGTTTATTTCAATGATTTTGCCAGACTTGGGCTTAAGTTGCTGTTTTAAAAAATCTGGTAATTTAACTTTCCCAATAAAGCATAAACCTTGAGAATCTTTTTTATTGGCTGTAATTAAATCTAAATCATTTGCAATAATTCTAACCTCTTTTTTAGTAAGATCTCCTAAAGGAAATAAAACTTCTGATAATTGTTCTTGAGATAATTGACATAAAAAATAAGACTGATCTTTATTTACATCTTTAGCATTTACTAACTTATGTATCTTTTTATCATTAATAATTTCTGTCTCTTTTTTACAATAATGACCTGTTGCTACTAAATCAGCTCCAATACTTTTAGCGATTTTTAAAAAAACATCAAATTTAATTTCTCTATTGCAAAGAATATCAGGATTAGGAGTTCTTCCTTGCTCATACTCATTAAACATATATTTAATGATCTTTTCATTATACTCCTTGCTTAAGTCTATTGTTTGGAAAGGAATATTTAATTTATCAGCTACTATCATAGCATCATTACTATCTTCAAGCCAAGGACAGTCGTTAGATACAGTGACAGTATCATCATGCCAGTTTTTCATAAACAAACCTATAACCTCATAACCTTGCTTTTTAAGTAAATAGGCAGCAACACTTGAATCTACTCCTCCAGAAAGTCCTACAACAACTTTTCTCATAGCATTAAATTACAAATAATACAGTTTAAAAACTGTAAGAAGATATTATTATTTCTTTTGAGATTTTTTTTGTTTTTCAGCCTCTTCCATTAATTCTTTCATTTTCTTTTGAAAACGACCAGGTTTTTTTTGTGGCTTTGCCTTGTTTACTTGTATTTGAGCATGAATCTTATCTTCATCTAAGATATAATGTTTAATAACTAACATAATAGCTATTGTAATTAGATTAGAGATAAAATAATACAAACTTAATCCACTAGCATAATTGTTGAAAAACACTACTAACATAATAGGAGAAAAATAAATCATGTACTTCATCATTTTTGCCATATCTGGCATTCCTTCTGCCGCAGGCTGTTGAGAAGCTACTTGTTGCCCAGTTGTCATTTTCATATAGAAAAATATTGCTATACCAGCTAAAATAGGAAAGAGACTAACGTGATCACCATATAAAGGAATATAAAATGGTAAATCTAAAATATTGTCGTAGGAGGATAAATCATCTGCCCATAAGAAACTTTTTCTCCTTAGGTCAAAAGCTGTTGGGAAAAACATAAATAGAGAATAAAAAACTGGGATCTGTATAAGAGCAGGTAAACATCCACTCATAGGATTGGCTCCAGCCTTATTATATAGAGCCATAGTTTCTTGTTGTTTCTTCATCGCATTATCCTTGTACTTTAAGGTAATCTCTGCTATCTCTGGTTTTAAAATTTTCATTTTAGCCTGAGATAAATATGATTTATATAATACAGGAGATAAGACCAACCTTACAAGTATAGTCATAAAAATAATTGCAATTCCATAAGGAAGAAAAGAACTTAACCAACTAAATAAAGGGATGAAAATTGACCTATTAATAAAACCAAATATTCCCCATCCAAATGGAATAGAACTTTCTAAATTTTTGTTATATGCCGATAATGTTTTACTGTCAGTAGGTCCAAAGTATAAATGAAACTTTTCATCGAACTCATTATCACTATAATTTAATGGAATATTTGAAATATAATTTTTTGTGTATGTCGTATCTATATCCTCATCAATTACCATATTGATTTGAGATAGCTTTACATTATTCAAAGGTTTAGAAGATAATAAAATAGTGCTAAAGAAATGTTGTCTATATGAAAACCAATTTAGTTCTGAAATAGTATCCTCATCGTCTCCTGTTTGTCCTAATTTATCAATCTTATCTATCTCATACTCATAAGTTAATCTTGAATATCTATTTTCGTACGAAATACTTTTTGAATTTCTTAATGATTTGTAATCCCAAGTTAATTCATAATTATCTTGTGTATTAACAATAGTGCTTAATCCATTAGAATTGATTGAAAAATCAATCATATAGTCATTTGGCTTAATTGTATATCTGTACTCTAAGTATTGACCATCAGAAACAATATGTTTCATAACAATAACCACATTTTCATCATCCTCAAACTTAGATGAATCAAAAATTAGGTTTTTTGAATTAACATTTCTACTGCTATTAAGATTAAAATTTAAATTAAAATCAGAATTATCTTTATTAACCAAATAAATAGGTTGTTCTAAATGATTAGTGAAATTTTTCAAATAAAGTGTTGAAATAAATCCCCCCTTAGTACTGACTTGTAAAAAAATCAAATCATTTTCATAAGTAATTACTTCACTATCATCGACTTGATTCTCATTAAAACTAAGATTATCATTTTTATTTAAGAAAGAGTCATCATCAATATCTAAATTATCTATAATATCTTTTCTTATTAATGTTTCATCATCAATAGTCTCTATTGTTTGATTTTCATTATCAGAAACAATATTTTCTTCTAAAGGGGGTTGCATCCATAGCCAAAAAAGCATAACGCCTCCCATTAAAGTAAAGCCGATAAGTGAATTTATATCTTTTTTTTCTTCCATCATTACTAAATTAATTTACTATGTTTTAAACCTGCTTTTACAAAAGACACAAATAATGGGTGAGGATTGTAAACAGTACTTTTATATTCTGGGTGGAATTGAACTCCAATAAACCAGGGGTGATTATTTAATTCTAAAATTTCAACCAAGCCTGTTTCTGAATTAATTCCTGATGCAATTAGACCTTTGGACTCAACTTGGTCTAAGTAATCACTATTAAATTCATACCTGTGTCTGTGTCTTTCATGAATGATATTCGTGTCATAAATGTTACTTACATTGGTTTTATCTTTCAATTCACATTTCCATGATCCTAGTCGCATTGTACCTCCTTTATTAGTAACCTCTTTCTGACTTTGCATTAAGTCAATTACAGGAAACAATGTGTCTTTCACCATTTCAGTTGAATTTGCATTTTTCAGTTTTAAAACGTTTCTAGCGAATTCGATAACTGCCATTTGCATTCCTAAACATATACCAAAAAAAGGAATATTATTTGTTCGGACATATTCAATGGCTAAAATTTTACCTTCTATCCCTCTTTCTCCAAAACCTGGAGCAACTAACACTCCATTAAGTTGACTAAGTTTAGAATGAATATTTTCATTGTCAATAAATTCAGAATGAATTGAAATAATTTCAACTTCCACCTCGTTCACAGAGCCTGCGTGAATAAAAGACTCTAAAATAGACTTATAGGAGTCTTGTAACTCAACGTACTTACCTATTAAACCTATTTTAATTTTATTTTTTGGATTTCTATACCTTTTTAAAAAACTATTCCAAATATCAAGATTTGGTATATCACTTTTTAAATTTAGTTTCTTTAAAACAATTTTATCTAGCCCTTCGTCCAGCATTAAGTTAGGAACATCATAAATAGTAGATGCATCTATAGATTGAATAACCGATTCTTTATCAACATTACAAAATCTAGCTAGTTTTTCTCTAATGGAGTCTCCAATTTCGTGTTCAGTTCTACAAACTAATATATCAGCTTGTACTCCACTCTCCATTAATGTTTTTACACTGTGTTGAGTTGGTTTGGTTTTTAGTTCTTTTGCTGCAGATAAATAAGGAATTAAAGTAAGGTGAATTGCCAATACATTAGACTGGCCTAAATCCCACTTCATTTGTCTTAAAGCTTCTATATAAGGAAGAGACTCTATATCTCCAACAGTACCTCCAATTTCAGTAATGATTATATCATATTCACCTGTATTTCCAAGCTGCTGAATTCTTTCTTTAATTTCATCTGTAATATGTGGAATTACTTGAACTGTTTTACCTAGAAAAACACCTTTTCTTTCCTTTTCAATAACACTTTTGTAAATCTTACCTGTAGTTACGTTATTAGCTTGTGAAGTAGGTACATTTAAAAATCTTTCATAATGTCCTAAATCTAAATCTGTTTCAGCTCCATCATCAGTCACATAGCATTCGCCATGCTCATATGGATTTAAGGTTCCTGGGTCAATATTTATATACGGATCAAGTTTCTGGATAGTAACAGAATATCCCTGAGACTGAAGTAGTTTAGCAAGGGATGCAGCTATGATTCCTTTACCTAAAGATGAGGAAACTCCTCCTGTTACAAATATGTATTTAATTGATGGCATGTACGCGTTATAAACGCAAACAAATTTAGGGATTTAGTTTCAATTTAAGCTATGTATGAACAAATATTAATCGACAACTATTAATTCTAAATTCTCATATTTAATAATAAAACTGGCAATATTTCTGTAACCTAAACTGTCCTTGTTTTTTAAATATTTGAATCTATTTTCTATATGCTCAGTCTGTTGCATATCATCTTGTTCAAATTTAGCGTCAATAGAACTTAGTCTTAGTAATAGATCTAACACTAAATCATAAGCTCGAACTACGTATTTGTTTGGAAGAAAATTATATTTGTTTTTAAAATTATTAATGAAATCTGAATAAAAATTATAATCCAGAGGTTTATTAATTGAGGGATAATGAAAATTAAGGTTAGATAAATAATAATTTGAAATATTATTTCCTAAAAATGCTTTACTTGAAGATGTAGTATATAATGATATTTGTACAGAATCATTAACAAAAGAGTTTAGTATACTAGTAACATTAGAAACAAAACCTTGGTCTCTAGTTTCTAGAAAAACAATATTTTTTTTATCTATAAAAGTTGAATCTAAGTCATCTAAAACTAAAGAATTAGTATCAACCCCAGAATCATTAATAGTTGAATAAAATCGAGTTGCATTTTGAAACCTTTCTTTAAGTTTATCGCTAGAAATTATACTTTGTGAGTCAGAAATAATATATTTTTTGTGTGTAGTTGTGTCTGACTCTACAAAAGAGACTATTCTTTCAAATAAAATATCATTATTTGTTATAGTGTTAACAACATTTTTTTTAGGAATGACTTTGCTTAAAGGAGAAATAAGTTGGACTGACTCATTTTCCAACAGGTCAGAAGTGTAATTGAAAGCATCTGAAGTAAGAGGCCCAATCAATAAGTCATAATCACTAAGATTATTTCTCTTTATAATTTCATAAATATCTGATTTACTAGATGACTTAGTATCAAAAACTTCCATCTCAATAGGTATTCCATAACTAGCAATAGAATCTATAGCTGTTGAAACCCCAACATAAAAATCTAATGATAAATTTAAAAGTTTATCATTAGTTAATTGACTCTTCATGATTTGAATGGAATCAAAATTCATGTCATCTATACCAAAAGGAAGCATTAGAGCTATTTTCTTTTTAGTATAATTTGTAATACTATTTGACAAATTAAATTTTTGGTCATTAACTAAATTTTCATCGAAAGCAATTTTTTTTGGTAGTTTAAGAATCATACCCTCTTGTAATTCAGTATCGGATAAAAATGGGTTTAAATAAACAATTGTATTTTCCTCAACATCTAATTTTAACTTTAGTCTGTAAAAACCTTCTTTTGCTAAAACTTTGTAGTAGGCATAGTTTTCATCAATTCTATTTACTTTTTTAAAATCAATATTAGGAACTAGTATTTTTTCAGAAATCTTTAAGAATTCACCAATATTGGGATTAATTAGTTCAAGTTGGTCTATTGTAATACCATATTTATATGCAACCCTCCACTTACCTTCTTTTGCAAGAACTTCGTAGTACTTAACCTTGTTTGGCTTTTCATTATTTTGTGAAACAATAGATTCAGATGGTATTTTAATTATTGATCCTTTAATTAATTTAAAGGAGGTTAAATTGTTATACTTTCTAAGTACATCTATGTTAACATTATATAGATTTGAAATCTTTTCTAATGTTTGCTTTCTTTTTACCTTGTGAAAAATAAAATCATTTTCATTTATGAAATTATCTTGATTTTTTATGGTGATTATTTCATCTCCAATATTTAACAACTGTTGATTAAATTTTGGGTTAAGTGCAGAAAAATCAAAAAGAGTAATAGAGTTGTCGAGACAAAATAAATCAATAGATTGATTTTTTTTAATAGTTTGTGTATAGAAATTTTGTGAGAAAATATTTCCATAAGCAAAAAATAAAATTAAAAAGTATATTTTTTTATTCCACATTCTATTCCCATTCAATTGTTGCAGGAGGTTTTGAACTAATATCATAAACGACTCTGTTAACACCTTTTACTCTATTAATAATTGTATTAGATATTTTTTGTAAAAATTCGTAAGGTAAATCAACCCAGTCGGCTGTCATTCCATCAGTACTTTCTACAGCTCGAAGAGCTACACACTTTTCATACGTTCGTTCATCTCCCATTACCCCAACACTATTCACAGGTAATAGAATAGCACCTGCTTGCCAAACCTTATCATATAAATCCCATTCTTTTAAACCTTCAATAAAGATGTGGTCAACTTCTTGTAAAATTTTAACCTTATCCCTTGTTATATCTCCAAGTATTCTAATCCCTAATCCAGGGCCAGGAAAAGGATGTCTCCCTAATAATTTAGGGTCTATTCCCAGTGAAGCACCCACTCTTCTTACTTCATCTTTAAAAAGTAATCTTAGTGGTTCTACTACACTAAGTTTCATGAAATCGGGTAAACCACCTACATTATGGTGACTCTTTATAGTAGCAGATGGTCCACCAGTTGCAGAAATACTTTCTATAACATCAGGGTAAATAGTTCCTTGAGCTAGCCAGTTAGCATTCGATATTTTTTTAGACTCTTCATCAAAAGCTTCAATAAAAACTCGGCCAATAGTTTTTCTTTTCATTTCCGGATCTTCTACGCCTTCTAAAGCTTTATAAAATTGATCACAATAATCTATACCCTTTACATTTAAATTCATTCCTTGATATTGATTAAGCACATCTTGAAACTCATTTTTTCTTAACAAACCATTATTTACAAAAACGCAATTTAAATTATTACCTATAGCCTTATGTAATAAAACAGCTGCTACAGTTGAATCGACGCCTCCTGACAGACCTAAAATAACTTTATCATTACCTATCTTTTTTTTCAAAGACTCAACTGTAGTGTCGACAAATGAATCTGGAGTCCAGTCTTGTTTTAGTTTAGATATATTTATTAAAAAATTTCGCAGAAGCTTCTTTCCATCGGTTGTATGATAAACTTCAGGATGAAATTGTAAAGCATATATGTCTTTATCATTTATTCTGTATGCCGCATTTTGAACATCATTAGTACTAGCGAGTAAAGTAGAATTAGTTGGTAAATTCTTTATCGTATCACTATGACTCATCCAGACTTGACTACCTTCTGAAATATCAGAAAACAATAAGTCATTATTATTAATATAACTCAAATTAGCTCTTCCATATTCTCTAATATTCGACTCGGAAACTAATCCCCCATAATTTTGCGCAATTAATTGAGCTCCATAACAGACTGCTAAAACAGGTAAGTTATCAAGTATATAACTTAAATCTGGTTTAGGAGAATTATCATCTCTGACAGAAAATGGACTGCCTGATAAAATTACAGATTTATAAACCTTTAGATTAATCGGGGTTTTATTGTAAGGAAAGATCTCACAATAAATATTTAGCTCTCTAACTCTTCTAGCTATAAGCTGTGTATACTGAGACCCAAAATCTAAAATTAATACCTTATTTTGCATGTGTAAAAATATAAATAGATTTTAAAATAAATAGATAAAAAATTAAAAATTTTTAAAGTTCTATTATAGTGAATTTATTATTGAGCGGTGATATATTTTCTTTTAATATTTTTATAAAATTCTCTCCGTATTCCAAATAGAATTCAGAAAAATTAACAGTTCTTTCTTGCAAGGAGTTGTTCGGAAATAATTCATTCTGTAATGAAGTAACTCTAGATAGATCTAAATGATATTTTCTTTTATTAGCTTTTAGTAATCTCTTTTCTAAATTTGACAAGCCTTTTAGTTGTTTTTTTTCTTGAGCATTAACAGCTCCCAAAAAACTAATATCAGTAAGTTTAGATACTTCTCTTAAACTATTAAATTGTTTAGTTAAAAATAATTTTTGTTCATCAAAATCAAATTTTTCGGATGCTAATGATTTGGCTTTAGAAGCTATTAAATTATTTTGATTCAAAAAAAGCTCATTAATACTAGTATTTACTTTACTTAATTTCTCAAATTGTTTTTTCTTTACTAACAATACAGAATTTCTATTTAAGAGTATTGGAAAACACAAATCTAATTCATCAAAGCATTTTTTTAATTCTAACCAATACGAAATTTCAGATCCTCCACCAATATAACATAAATTAGGAAGGATTGATTCCTGATATAAAGGTCTTAATAAAACGTTTGGAGAGAAATTTTCAGGGCAAGTGTTTACCTCATTTATTATCTCATCTTTTGTCCAAGTAAATTTTTTATCATCCGTTGAAAAGCCATCTTCATGATTAATAATTCTATTTCTTGAATTTTTAGATAAATAAAATAAATTTATTTTTCTAGGATTAATTTGAGGTTTGTAATTTTTCTTATTTAAATTTTCAATCGTTTTTAACGAATTGTCAAAAATAACATTGTTAATTAATTCGTTTTTAATGATAGGTGAAAATATTTTTTTTAATTCTTGTTGATTAGAATCTAAAATGAGTAATTTATAATCATGAAATAACTCGTGAACAAGTTTCCTTGTTGCTTCAGATAAATCTTTAGATTTTATATATGATTCTTCAAATAACTTGACGAGTTTATTTGAATTGATATTATTTGGCAATAGTTGAGAGAATTTATCTAAAGTAGATTTTAAATTACTAGTTAAAAACTTACCTACTTCACCATTTTGATCTGACTCCCATCTTATATTTTCATCATTATATTTAAAACTTCTAATTTCTTCAAAATCATGATCTTCAGTTGCCATCCAATAAACTGGTATAAAGTTAAATTTAGGATATTTAACTTTTAATTCTTCTGTTAAGTTAATTGTTGAAATTATTTTGTAAAGAAAATATAAAGGACCTGTAAATAAACAAAGTTGATGACCTGTTGTCACGGTAAACGTATCCTCATCAGCAATTGAATTAATACTTTGTTTTAACTCATCAGAAATATTTATATCAGAATACTGTTTAACCAAAACATCTTTTAAGGTTAATCTATCCGACTTATTAAAATTTTCTTTTTTTAAAAGTATTTGACTTTTAAAACTTTCTAAATTAGGCTTATTATTATAAAAAGTTCTTAAATCATTTGAACCTTCAATGTAGTCACAAAAAAGTGAATTGAAATAATTAGTATCTCTATATGATATATATCTATTAGACATTAATTTATATAAGTTAGTAAATATAATATAGTTTAATATTATAATTGCAAAAGTATAATTAATTAGTTTTCTTTATGTAAATAAATATCTCCAAATAATTAATTATGAAAAATTTATCTCTTATAGTTTTAATTTCTTTATTAAGTTATAATTCAACATATTCTCAAGATATCAAGTCTCCATCTGAATTTTTAGGCTACGAACTAGGGACTCAATTTTCAAGACACAATCAAGTATTAGATTACTTTAAATACGTTAGTTCTGAGTTCCCCAATCAGGTAGTCTTAGAAAAATATGGCGAAACTAACGAAAGAAGACCTCTATATGTTACTTATATCTCTTCGGTTGAAAATATAAAAAATATAGAAAATATTAGAGTAAATAATTTAAAACATGCTGGTATTATTGATGGTGATGGTGATACTTCTAATAATACAGCTATTGTTTGGTTAAGTTATAATGTACATGGTAATGAATCTTCAAGTACAGAAGCTGCAATGAAGACACTATACAAGCTTGTCACAGATAATAATGATTGGCTGGACAATACAATGGTTATTTTAGACCCATGTATTAACCCAGACGGCAGAGATAGGTATGCTAACTGGTTTAATCAAAATGCGACAATACCACTAAATACAGATCCAAACACAAGAGAACATAATGAACCTTGGCCAGGTGGTAGGGCTAATCATTATCTATTTGATTTAAATCGTGATTGGGCCTGGGTAACACAAAAAGAATCAAGAGATAGACTAAAAGTATATAATAAATGGCTACCACACATTCATGTAGATTTCCATGAGCAGGGAATTGACATGCCTTACTACTTTGCTCCTGCTGCAGAACCTTTACACGAACAAATTACTGATTGGCAAAGAAAATTTCAAAAAGAAATAGGAAATAATCACGCTAAGTATTTTGACAAAAATGGTTGGCTTTATTTTACTAAAGAAACATTTGATCTCTTATATCCAAGTTATGGAGATACCTACCCTACATTTTTAGGTGCAATAGGAATGACTTATGAGCAAGCCGGAGGTGGGGGCGCTGGATTAGGAGTCCTTAATTCAGAAAATGAAATACTTTCTTTAAAAGATAGAATTAATCATCATACAACAACAGGATTATCAACAGTAGAAATCTCCTCTAAAAATGCTGATAGACTGAATAATGAGTTTATTAATTTTTTTAAATCTCAAGAAAATAATAAAACTAATTATGTAATACAGGGGAATAAAGATAAGGTCAAAAGCTTAACTAAGTTATTAGATTATCATGAAATAAAATATGCTTTTGCTAGTAACAATGGTAAATTTAATGGCTACAGTTACTTAATGAATAAGAACACTAAAGTTGAAATAAATAAAAATGATTTAATTATAAAAACCAATCAACCTAAAGGTAAATTAGTTGAAATTTTATTTGAACAAAAAACTAAGTTATCAAACCCTCTAACTTATGATATTACAGCTTGGAGCTTGCCTTATGCATATGGACTAGAAGCTTCAGTAATAACACAAGACATAGAAACTATAAACCATGAATTTAATTTTGAAGTAAATAAAGTCAATTTCAATTCTATGGGGTATATTTTTGACTGGAAAAGTTTAGATGATGCACAGTTTTTAGCAAAATTATTAAACAATAACTTTAAAGTTAGATACACCACAAAAACAGTTACAACAAACGGCAAAAAATTCAGTCCAGGATCGCTAATAGTTTTAGACAGGGATCAAAATATTACTGATTTTCATAAATCCATTATTAAGATAGCAGATTTTCACGGCAGAAGGTCTCATGATATATTAACAGGTATTTCTGAAAATGGTCCAGATCTAGGTTCATCTGATGTTAAATTAATTCATAAAACAAAAGTAGCAGTATTAACAGGTGATCGAATATCGTCTCTAAATTATGGAGCAATCTGGCACTTTTTTGAAAAACAATTAAACTACCCACTTACCCATCTAAATTATGAAACATTTAATAGTGTTGATCTTTCATCCGTAGATGTTTTGATTCTTCCAAGCGGATTTTACGAATCTAGTAAGGGTAATAACAACGCACTAAAAGACTGGGTTTCTAGTGGTGGTAAAGTAATTGCAATGGATAGGGCACTTAATAGTTTAACAAATTTAGACATTGGATTAGAAAAAAATGAGAATGAAAATGAGAATGAGATCAATAAGCTAGTGAAATATGATGAAAGAAATAAAAGTAGAATTAAAGAATCAATTTCAGGTGCTATATTTAAGATAAATCTAGACAACACTCACCCCATGGCTTATGGATACGAGGATAATTATTATTTTTCTCTAAAGATCGGTAACAGCTCATATCGATTACTTGAAGATGGATATAATGTAGGATACTTAAACAATAAACCTAAACCTACATCTGGTTTTGCAGGTGAAAAAGCATTAGATAAAATTAGTAATTCATTAGTGTTTGGACATCAAGATTATGGAAACGGAAGTTTTATTTACATGGTAGATAATCCACTATTTAGAAGTTTTTGGGAAAACGGAAAATTATTATTAGTTAATTCAATTTTCTTTGTGGATTAAATAATATAAATTCCTGTCTCATTAATTTTTAAAGAAAGAATCTACAAATTCATGTTTATTAAAAACCTGTAGGTCATCAATTGTCTCTCCAACACCAATATACTTAACTGGTATTTTAAACTCGTTACTTATTCCAATAACAACACCACCTTTAGCTGTTCCATCTAATTTAGTAATTGCAAGCGCATTCACATCAGTAGTATTTATAAACTGTTTAGCTTGCTCAAAAGCATTTTGACCTGTAGAACCATCTAAAACAAGTAATATTTCATGAGGAGAATTAGGAATGACTTTATCCATTACTCTTTTAATTTTGGATAACTCATTCATTAAATTAACTTTATTATGTAATCTCCCAGCAGTATCAATGATAACTACATCCGCCTTCTTCAACTTAGCGGCAGTTAATGTATCAAAGGCAACTGAAGCAGGGTCACTACCCATGTCTTGCCTTATTAATGGTACTCCCACCCTATCTGCCCAAATTTGAAGTTGGTCGATAGCAGCTGCTCTAAAGGTGTCTCCTGCTCCTAATACAACTTCTAAACCTTTAGACTTGAACTGATTAGCTAACTTTCCAATAGTAGTTGTCTTACCGACTCCATTGACACCAACAACCATAATAACATAAGGATCATTTGATTTAGGAATTTCAAAATCAGTTGATGATAAGGTATTGTTTTCAGAAAGAAGTAGACTAATCTCTTCTTTAAGTAATAAATTTAATTCGTTCAATCCATTAAACTTGTCTTTAGCAACTCTTGACTCTATACGATCAATAATTTTTAATGTAGTATTTACTCCAACATCACTAGAAATTAGAATCTCCTCAAGATCATCTAGGAAATCATTGTCAATTTTTGATTTACCAACAATGATTTTATTTAATTTTGAAAAAAAGGAAGTTTTAGATTTCTCTAATCCTTTATCTAAAGAATCTTTTTTAGAACTCGAAAAAATATTTTTAAAGAAACTCATACTTATATAATATATCTATAATGTAAATATAAAAATAAAAGCCGCTTTTTTACAAAAGCAGCTTTTTTAAAAGTTAATATTTAATCTAGTAAATTATTTTTTACTTAAGAAGTCATTTACCTTATCAGGTTGTAATATAGTTTCAACAAAAGAGTAAGCTCCAGTTTTAGGAGATTTTACCATCTTGATAGCCTTTGTTAATCTTTTAGAACCTGTCTGTAACGATGCAACTGATTTTTTTGCCATAATATTATAATTTACTTAATTTCCTTGTGGATAGTCATTTTCTTTAGAATAGGGTTGAATTTTTTTATTTCAACTCTATCAGGTGTATTTTTTTTATTCTTAGTAGTAATATATCTGGAAGTTCCAGCCATACCACTAGCTTTATGCTCTGTACATTCTAATATAACTTGTACTCTATTGCCTCTTTTAGCCATCTTTTAAATTATTTTAAAAAACCTTTACTTCTTGCATCTTTTAAAGCTGCAGAAATTCCAATTCTATTTATTGTTTTAAGAGTTGAAGTAGCGATCTTAAGTGTGATCCACTTGTCTTCTTCAGGAATATAAAAACGTTTTTTTATAAGGTTAGCATCAAACTTACGCTTAGTTCTATTAAGGGACTTAGAAACATTGTTTCCTACCATTCCTGTTTTACCTGTTAATTCACAAACTCTTGACATAATCTTATAAATTTATTACAAATGTTTTTTATTACGAGGTGCGAATTTACAAATTCTTTAATATATGACAAATATTATCTGTCAATTTTTTAATAATTCTTTCAATAGCAACTCAAAAGATTTATTAACAGCCTTATTAGTGACCCTTTCTCTAGAATTACCGAAGTTAAATTCGAAAGAAAACACCTCTTTTGGAGTTGCAATACCAATAAAGACAGTACCGATTTCTTTGCTAGAGTCACCCTTATTTGGACCTGCATTACCAGTTGTTGCTAATCCATAATCAGAATTAAACAATTCTTTTGTCTTAACAGCCATAGATTCTACTACTTGAGAGCTTACCACAGAATACTTTTCAATCAAATCAAGATTAACCTTTAAAGTATTAATCTTAGATTCTGTTGAATAACATACTACGCCACCTTTAAAAAAAGTAGAAGCACCAGCAATAGAGACTAAAGAATCAGATATTTTTCCTCCTGTAAAACTTTCTGCTATAGAGATAGTTGAATTATTCTTAATTAGTTCATTAGAAATTAACTTTTCAATTGATTCATCTTCCTCATATCCAACAAATATATCTTTAATCAGAGGTAATAATTTATCAACTTGAAATTGAATATTATCAATAATTTTATTCAAATCATCACCTTTGGTTGACAATCTCAACTTAACTCTACCAAGACTTGGTAAGTATGCTAAACTAATTTCAACAGGCAAACTATCTTCCCAGTTTTTAATTATCTCAGCAATACTACTTTCTCCCATACCATAAGTTAAAATAGTTTTATGAAGAATATGTGGTAAACTAAATTCTTTAAGAATTTTTGGTATGATGCTATCTTTTATTAACGACTTCATTTCAAATGGGACTCCTGGTAAAAAAACAAAAATAGTATTATTTTTTTGCAACCATAACCCAGGGGCACTTCCCTTAGTATTTAAAAAAACATGAGCTTTAGAAGGCACTAAAGATTGATCGATATTAACTTGTAAAAGTGGTTGTTTGATATACTTTTTCCAAATAAATTTAATATTATCTAAAACATTGTGGTCTGTAATAAGTTTGTCATTAAAAAACTTAAGTAATGTGTTTTTGGTAATATCATCGTTAGTTGGCCCTAAGCCTCCTGTCACAATTACTATATCGGAATAATTCAAACAACTATTTAAAGTAGTTAAAATATCAGATTCACTATCTTTAATTGATGAGATTCTATTAATAGACAGCCCAATTTTGTTAAACTCTTTAGCAATGAATGTAGAATTAGTATCCACAGTCTGACCGATTAAAATCTCATCTCCAATTGTAATTATTTCTGCAGTCATTATTTTATTTTAATCTTAAAAAATTCGTCATCACCTATTTTACCAATAAGAGAATCATTAATATTAACTCTTCCAACTCCGGATGGTGTCCCTGTAAAAATAACATCTCCTATTTTTAATGTAAAAAATTGAGAAACATAAGAAATAATTTCGTCAATATTCCACAACATCAAACTACTATTTCCTTTTTGAACAACATTTTCATTAAGTTCTAAACTAAAATCTAGATTATGAATATTTTGAAATTTAGTTTTATCAACCCATTTACCAATAAGAGCAGAACCATCAAAAGCTTTTGCTTTTTCCCATGGTAAGCCTTTAGACTTTAATTCTGACTGTAAGTCTCTGGCAGTAAAATCAATTCCAAGAGACACTTGATCGTAATATTTATGACTAAACTTAGAGTCTATATGCTTTCCTACTTTTTTTATTTTAACCAATAGCTCTACCTCGTGATGTACATCGTTACTGAAGTTAGGAATAAAAAATGGTTGATTTTTTAAAATAATTGAAGTGTCAGTTTTTAGAAATATCACAGGATCCTTAGGTCGACTATTTTTAAGCTCTTTTATGTGATCAACATAATTTCTGCCAATACAAATTATTTTCATTTAGGAAAATTTATTATTAAGCAAATTTAACTTTATGGATCTTAATGTTTGTTTTGTGTAAAGTGGAAAATCTGCATTTAATAGCCAGTTAAAATAGCCAGAGTCAGTTTTTAAAATATCAACAACCAATTTACCCTTATGTTTTCCAAAAGAAAAGCATTCTTGATTATTTCCATTAAAAATAATAAAACCAGCCAAATCAGCAAACTTACTTCTTGTGCTAAATTCTGATAAAAAAGAAATATTATTCTCCAAATCATCATATTTTTCTACTTGTGCTTTTAAAATCTCATAAGTTGCTTTTGTATCTGACTCAGCACTATGAGCTCCAATTAATTCTTTATTACAATAAAACTCATAAGCAGCAGACAGATTCCTTTTTTCCATTTTATGAAAAATATTTTGAATATCGACACACTTATTTCCTTTTAGACTAAAATCTATATCCGCACGAATCATTTCTTCTGCTAGTAATGGAATATCAAAACGGTTGGAGTTAAAACCACCTAAATCAGAATCTTTAATTAATAAATTAATTTCTTTAGCTAGATCTTTAAAAACAGGAGATTCTTTAACCTTTTCATTTGAAATACCGTGAATAGCAACTACTTCGTCAGGAATTTGCATTTCTGGATTAACAAGCCAAGTATGTATCTCTTCTTTTCCAGATGGAAATACTTTTAAAATTGAAATTTCAACTATTCTATCTTTAGAAATATTTATACCTGTTGTTTCAAGATCAAAAAAACAGATTGGCTTGGTTAAGTTTAACTTCATTAAATTAATTTATTATTATTTTTTAGATCTCTGTATTAACATCCCATGCCTCAAGGTATTCTTTAATACATTTAATAAATTGACTACCTAAACCACCATTAACAACTCTATGATCATAGGAGTGAGATAAAAACATTTTATTTCTAATTCCTATGAAATCGCCTTCAGAAGTTTCAATAACTGACGGCATTTTTCTAATTGCACCTAGAGCTAGTATACCCACTTGTGGCTGATTAATTATTGGAGTACCCATTATACTTCCAAAAACCCCAACATTTGTAACAGTATAAGTTCCATCTTGAACATCATCTGGGTTTAATTTACCACTTCTAGCTTTATTAGCTAGTTCATTAACAGATTTAGTCATTCCAACTAAATTTAATCTATCTGCATTTTTTATAACTGGAACTATTAAGTTACCATCAGCAAGAGATGTAGCCATCCCAATATTTATACTCTTTTTTAGAATAATATTATCATTTACAACAGAGACATTCATCATTGGATAGGTTCTTAAAGCTACAGCGACTGCTTGCATAAAAATTGGAGTTAATGTAAGTTTTTCTCCTTCTCTTTTAGCAAAATCAGATTTGACTTTATTTCTCCAATTCCAAACCTTAGTAACATCTACTTCTATAAATGACTGTACATGAGCGGATGTTTTAACTGAATCAATCATGTGTTTTGAAACTAACTTGCCCATTCTAGACATTTCAACTACCTCATCATTGCTATTGTTTAATGTGTTTAAATTAGTTTGAATATTTGAAGGTTTAATTACTTTAACAGGCGTTAATTCAATCTTATTTGAACTACTTTTTGATTCAATATATTTAAGAATGTCATTTTTATTAATTCTGTTGTCTTTTCCAGAACCTTTAACTTTTTCAAGCTCCTTGAAATCAATACCTTCCTTTTTTATAATGTTTTTTACTAGAGGAGAGTAGAATCGATCAGAGTCACTAAATTTTATTTGGTTTTCAGAATCTTCCTTAAGCTCAAAAGTTGGGGGTAAAACTATCTCTAGATCTTCTTTTTCAGAAACAAGATCTTCATTATTATTACTTATGGCTTGTGAAGAAACTTTACCTTCAACTTCAATAATAGCTATAGTCTGTCCAACCTGGACTATTTCGTCAACTTCAAAACATTTTTCAATCAAAACACCTTCAAACTCACAAGGAACTTCAGTATCGACTTTATCGGTAGCAATTTCTAAAACTGCTTCATCCATTTCAATTTGATCTCCAATTTCTTTTAGCCAAGATGTAATAGTGGCCTCAGCAACACTCTCACCCATTTTTGGCAATTTCAATTCAAACTTTGACATTTAGATCCTATTATATTAATATACAAAATTAAGTAAAATTCATTGAAAAAAATGAGGAAGGCAATAATTTATTTGTACTAGAATCTAATAATTTGACCTTTTTTATCAGCATAATCGCTACCAACATAAAAGTTTGTGTTAGGAACTATTATCCGAAAACTGTTACTCTCTGATATAAAATCAAAATGATTTATAATTTCAGATAACGAAATTGAATTCAAATCAAATATCAATAATGAATTTTCAGTTTTATTGATAGCTAAATAGTTTAAATCAACCCTAGTTGCTATAATACTAATTTTATCATCTGTTGATCCAGTTACAAGAAAAGTATTTTTATATGCAGTCTTAGAATTAACTAATTTCAAACCTAAATCACTAAAATTAGATAAATTTTTTATAGAAATTATGAACTTAAAAAAAGAATAGGCAAGTATTTTAGTAAATAAAAATTTATTAAAATGCTTTGTGTAAAATATATACATTGCATTATAAAATCTATTAATATAGACAGAGTTTTTATCTGTACTTTCACCTTTAAAATGTATTATTTTAACATCTCCTAAATAATAATTTGAATAACCCTTTTTCAAAGCCTTATACGATAAATCAATATCTTCACCATACATAAAGTAGTCCTCGTCAAATCCTTTCACCGAATCATAAATAGTTTTTTCAACAAACATAAATGCACCAGCTAAAATATCGATATAACCTCTTTTATCTTTATCTAGAGCTGAATAATAGAATTTAGAAATACCCAGGACTTTCATAAAAGAACTAAAAATACTAGGGATGACTCTCTTACTCTCTTTCAAGAACATGCCATTACCATCTATCATCTGACAACCAACAAAACCAACCTTAATATTAGATTTATAAAACTTTAATATCTCATCAAATGTATTTTCTTGTAAAACAGTGTCTGGATTTAAAATACATATATACTTCCCTTTGGCTTTGCTAACCCCAAGATTATTTGCTTTAGAAAAACCAATATTTTCGTCATTCTGAATTAATTTTACAAACGGGAATTTATTATTTAAAACTTCACAAGAATCATCGGATGATGAGTTATCCACAACAATAACTTCAGATTCAATTTCCAGCTGAGAAATAGCCTTAGCTACACTATGCAGACATAACTCTAAAAATGAGCTTGAATTATAGCTTACTATTATGACAGATAAAATCAAGTTGGTTAAATTTTAATTGAACTCTCAAATGGAATTCTATTTGTTATACTTCTACCTAAGGTAATTTCATCTGCATATTCTAAATCATCTCCGACAGAAACTCCTCTTGCAATTGTTGATGTTACAATTTCGTATTTATTAATTAGTTTATATATATAGAAATTAGTAGTATCTCCTTCCATAGTAGAACTTAAAGCAAAAATAAGCTCTTTAACTTCTCCTGATTTAATTTTATCAACGAGTGAAATTATATTTAAATCATCAGGACCTATACCATCCATAGGGGATATTTTACCTCCAAGCACATGATACAAGCCTTTAAATGAGCTTGTACTTTCAATAGCCATTACATCTCTTATATCTTCAACAACACAAATGATTGAATTATCTCTTTTTGGATTAGCACATATCTCACAAGTGTCAAAATCAGAAATATTATGACAGTTGGTACAAAATTTAATATTATTTCTCATCATTACTAATGAGCTAGCTAAATCTTGAGTTTGACTTTTTTGTTGCCTTAACATATGTAAAGCTAGCCTTAAGGCAGTTCTTTTACCTATACCAGGTAATTGTGAAATTTCATTCACAGCATTTTGAATTAATTTTGATGAAAATTCCATAAAACAAACTTACAAATTAAATGAATTAGTTTAGAAATTATATTCTACAAAATATGACTTTTAAATATGTATTTTGATATATTTACAAATATGAGTTCGATACAAATATTAATAGTTATTTCATTGTATTTTGGTGTATTACTTTTGATATCCAAATTAACTTCTAAAAATGATAATAATTCAGATTTCTTTAAGGCTGGAAAAAAAGCTCCTTGGTATTTAGTTGCATTTGGGATGGTTGGAGCTTCATTATCAGGGGTTACATTTATTTCTGTTCCTGGATGGATTGAATCCTCACAATTTAGCTATCTACAGGTAGTTATAGGCTATTTTGCGGGATATATTGTAGTCAGTAATATTTTACTTCCGGTTTATTACAAATTAAATGTTACTTCCATATACGAATATTTAAATACTCGATTTGGGTATGTAGCTCATAAAACTGGAGCAGTTTATTTTTTTATATCCAGGCTGCTAGGAGCCTCTTTTAGACTGTTTTTAGTAGCTATTGTTTTACAACAATTTGTGTTTGACAAATGGGGAGTTCCTTATTTTGTTACTGTAATTATTTCTGTTCTTTTAATTTGGATTTACACTAATAAAGGAGGTATAAAAACAATAATTTGGACTGACAGCTTACAAACTTTATTTATGATTTTAGCAGTTGGAATATCCATTTATGAGATTTTAAACAGCCTTAATTGGACTTTTCTAGATTATTTAAATTCGGATGAGTTTTCTAAATACAATAAAATATTTTATTTCGACGATATTTATGATAAGCAACATTTTGTTAAATCTTTTATTGGAGGAGCTTTTGTAACTATTTGCATGACTGGATTAGACCAAGATATGATGCAAAAAAACTTAGCATGTAAATCATTAAAAGATGCCCAAAAAAATATGTTATGGTTTAGTATTGTTCTTGTAATTGTCACTGCTTTATTTATGGTTTTAGGTAGTTTATTATATGTTTATAAAGCTAAAAACGGAATAGAAATGCCGATGCTTAATGGACAATTAAAAACAGATTTATTATTTCCTGAAATTGCACTTAATGGAGATCTTGGAATAATACTATCTCTAACTTTTATTTTAGGGCTTATTGCAGCTGCTTACAGTAGCGCAGATAGTGCATTAACGTCATTAACAACTTCATACTGCATAGATTTTATTGACATTAATAAAAAGAGTGAAAAGGAACAAGTAGCTATCAGAAAAAGGATTCACATTTTAATGAGCTTAATTCTAATTATAATTATAATTGTATTTAAGTATTTATTGAACTCTAATGTTATAGACAGTTTATTAAGAGTTGCTAGCTATACCTACGGACCATTATTAGGTTTATTTTCTTTTGGCTTGTTTACTAAGCTAGATATAAATGAAAGGAAGTTAATTCCTGTTGTGATTTTAGCCCCTCTATTAACTCTTTTAGTTAATTATTCTCCTACAATTTATGCAATAGTTAGTATGGATTTACAAACATGCTTAGAACTTAACACCAATGAATGCATTGCTAACAATTGGAATGAAGCATCAACTTTTGCTAAAAATAATTTATATCAATTCGGTTATGAATTATTACCAATAAATGGATTGATAACGTTTATTGGACTATATTTTATAAGGCTTAAAAATATTACCAACGAATCATAACAGAGCCCCAGGTAAATCCACTACCAAAAGCAGCTAGAACAACTAAATCATTATCTTTTATTTTACCTTGTTCCCAAGCTTCTGTAAGAGCAATAATTACTGAGGCAGCAGTAGTATTACCGTACTTCATAATATTATTATGTACTTTGTCATCAGAGAGTTGAAATTTCTTTTGTATAAATTTAGAGATACGTAAATTTGCTTGGTGCGGAATAAGCATATCTATATCTTCCTTTTGTAAGTTATTAGCCTCTAAACCTTCTAATATAGCTTCTGAAAAGCGTGTAACTGCATGTTTAAAAACAAATTGTCCATTCATTTGTGGATAGTATGATTGATCTTCTGGATCATTTTCTGCTAATATTTCTGGAACCCATCTTCCAGTATTAGGTCCATCTAGCATTAATTCTCTGGCATGCTTTCCCTCTGAATGTAAATGAGAAGATAAAATTCCTTTTCCTTTTTCTTCACTTCTAGATAAAACCGCAGCTCCTGCCCCGTCTCCAAAAATAACAGTCACACCTCTTCCCCTAGTAGATTTTTCTAATGCACCCGAATGATTTTCAGCACCAATAACTAAAATATTCTTATACATCCCAGTTTTTATAAACTGATCTGCTACAGACATTGCGTAAATAAAACCAGAACATTGGTTCCGAACATCCAGCGCACCTATTGTTGGCATATCTAACATATCTTGAACACGAACCCCACCACCTGGGAAATACATGTCAGGACTAAGAGTTGCAAAAATAATAAAATCAATTTCTTCTTTTTTCAAGCCAGATCTCTCAATTGCAATTTTAGAAGCTTTTACAGCCATTGTTGAAGTTGTCTCACCTGTTTTAGGATCAATCCAACGTCTTTCTTCAATGCCTGTCCTTTCTTGAATCCATTCATCTGAAGTTTCCATAAACTTGGACAAATCATTATTAGTAACAATATTTTCAGGAACAAAATAACCAAGTCCAATAATTTTTGAATTGTACATAAATATTTTTTTGCGAATATAATTAATTATTTGATTTTAAAAATGTCAGTTTGTCAGTATGTAACCTTTGGCATTCTTATTGAATATTAAAATTAAACTTAAAATAGTTAAAAAAATGAAAAAAGGTAACATTAATGTATCTGTTGAAAATATATTCCCGTTAATTAAAAAATTTCTATATAGTGATCATGAGATATTTTTAAGAGAACTAATTAGTAATGCAACTGATGCAACATTAAAATTAAAGCATCTATCATCGATAGGAAAAGAAAAAATTAAATATGGATCTCCATTTATTGAAGTTAAAATTGATAAAAAAGGAAAGAAACTACACATTATAGATCAAGGTTTAGGAATGTCTGCTGATGAGATTGAAAAGTACATAAACCAGGTTGCTTTTTCTGGAGCTGAAGAGTTCCTAGAAAAATATAAAGATTCCGCTAAAGATTCTGGAATAATAGGACATTTTGGTCTTGGGTTTTATTCATCTTTCATGGTATCTAGTAAAGTTGAGATAATCTCAAAATCTTATAGAGGAGATGAAGCCGCTCACTGGTCATGTGACGGATCTCCAAACTTTACTTTAGAAAAATCAGACAAAAAAGAAAGAGGTACTGAAATAATTCTTCATATAGATAAAGACTCTAAAGAATTCTTAGAAGATTCAAAAATAACCGAGTTATTATCTAAGTATAACAAATTCATGCCTATTCCAATTAAATTTGGAACTAAGGAAGAAGAACTTCCTTTAGCTGAAAATGCTGAAAAAGATGCTGTAGCTGAAAAAGTAACTGTTGATAACATAATTAATAATCCTAATCCAGCTTGGACAAAGCAGCCTAAAGATTTAGAAGACCAAGATTATAAAAGTTTTTACAAGGAGCTTTATCCAATGCAATTCGAAGATCCATTATTTAACATTCACTTAAATGTAGATTACCCTTTTAACTTAACAGGTATATTATATTTTCCAAAAATAAATAATGACTTAAATGTTCAAAAAGATAGAATTCAACTGTATCAAAATCAAGTTTTTGTAACAGATAACGTAGAGGGCATAGTTCCTGAATTTTTAACCATGTTAAGAGGTGTTATAGATTCTCCTGACATTCCTTTGAATGTGTCTAGATCTTACTTACAAGCAGATGGTGCAGTTAAAAAAATATCTTCTTACATAAGTAGAAAAGTAGCGGATAAGTTAAATTCACTCTTCAAAAATAATCGTGAAGATTTTGAAAAAAAATGGAATGACATAAAAATAGTTATCGAGTATGGAATGCTGAGTGAAGAAAAGTTTTTTGACAAGGCTGATAAATTTGCATTGTACCCTACAGTAAATGATGAGTATTTTACAATAGAAGAGTTAACTGCAAAAATAAAAGACACTCAAACTGACAAAGATGATAAGCTTGTAGTTTTATATACTTCTAACAAAGTTGAACAACACAGCTATATAGAAACTGCTAAAAACAAAGGCTATCAGGTTTTATTGTTAGACTCACCAATTATTGGTCATTTAATTCAAAAACTAGAAACCTCAAAAGATAAAATTTCTTTTGTAAGGGTTGACTCAGATCATATAGATAACTTAATTAAAAAAGACGATACTAAAATTTCTAAATTATCAGATGATGAAAAGAAAGAACTAGAAGAAGTCTTAAAGCTAGAAATACCTTCAGAAAAATTCACTGTGCAGCTAGAAAGTATGGACAGTAATGCTGAACCTTTTATAATCACTCAACCAGAATTCATGAGAAGAATGAAAGAGATGCAGCAATCCGGAGGTGGAGGTGGTATGTTCGGAATGGGTAATATGCCTGAAATGTATAACCTTACTGTAAATACTAATTCTGAACTTGTTGGACAGATTCTTAGTACCAAAACTAAGAAGAAACAATCCAGACTTATAAGTCAAAGTTTAGATTTAGCAAAATTATCTCATGGCCTTCTAAAAGGGGAGGAATTAACAAACTTTATAAAAAGGAGTTATGAAATAATTAAATAATCTTAAAATTTATAATTAAAACCTTCGTTATTATTACTATATAGCGGAGGTTTTTTTTTATTTTTTTTATAAAATCCTGACATATATTTAGCTATATTTACTCTCTTATTAATTAATAAATTATGAAAAATTTAATTCTTTTTTGTTTACTATTTTTTGCAATTTCGTCGTGTGACCAAAAGTCCACTAAAATTGAAAATAATTTAGAGTTTAATAATATTCTTGAAAACTATTATCAAGATGGCTTAAAACTAAACCCTATTAATGCAACCAATGAGGGTGATTCCAGATATAATGATAAATTTCCAGAGCTGATTACAAATGATTATAAAAATAAGCAAGAAAAATATTATAATAAATATCTAAATGAGGTTTCAAAATTTAAGATGAATGATTTGTCTGATGTAGACAAAATGAGCAAATCAATACTTGAGTGGGAATGTAAAACAAATCTTAAATCTCTAAGTTTTAACACCCAATATACTCCAATTGACCAAATGTGGTCTATACACTTAATAGTTGGGCAACTAGCTAGTGCTGAGGGAGCTCAACCATTTAAAACAATTTCTGATTATAACAATTGGCTAGTAAGGCTGGATGGATATATGAAATGGTTAGAAGATGCAGAAATTAAAATGAAAGAGGGTATGTCAGATGGTTATGTGTTACCAAAATCACTAATATCTAAAGTAATTCCACAAATTAAAGCTCTAACAAATAGTGACTTAAAAAACAACCTTTTTTATAGTCCAATAAATAATTTTCCATCTGATTTCGATAAAGAAACTAAATCAAAACTTGATAAAATATATTCTCTTAAAATCAAAGAAAAATTAATTCCAGCTCATGATAAATTATATCAATTTTTAAAAAATGAGTACTTAAAAGAGGGTAGGCTTTCTAGTGGAATAGATGATGTTCCAAATGGAAAAGAACTTTATAAGCATCTAATTAAGGTATTTACTACAACGGACATGACTGCTGACGAAATTCATTCTCTTGGTCTTTTAGAAGTTGCTAGAATATCTAGTGAGATGATAGAGATCAAAAATGAAGTAGGCTTCAAAGGCAGCTTAAAAGAATTCTTTAATTATGTAAGGGAAAATGATACTTTGATGCCATTTGAAACTGCTGAAGATGTATTAAAAAACTTTAATTCTATTCATGATAGGATGAAACCTCAAATTGAAAAAATGTTTGATTTAAAGCCTAAAACAAAATTTGAAGTAAGAAGAACAGAAACATTTAGAGAAAAATCTGCTAGTGCTGAATATAGTCCAGGATCTTTAGATGGTTCTAGACCAGGGATATTTTACACACCAATTCCAGATGCTACAAAATATAATACATATTCTGATGAATCTTTATTTCTACACGAAGCAATTCCTGGGCATCATTATCAAATTTCATTAACACAGGAAAATGATTTACTACCTATGTTTAGAAAAACACTATGGTATAGTGGCTATGGAGAAGGCTGGGCTTTGTACTGTGAATCTTTAGGTAAAGAATTAGGTCTTTATGATGATCCATACCAATATTTCGGAATGCTTGGAGCAGAGATGCATAGAGCTATTCGTTTAGTAGTAGATACAGGTATACATTCTAAGGGGTGGACTAGAGAAGAAGCTATTCAATATTCATTGGATAACGAGGCAGAAAGTGAAGCTGGTATAATTTCAGAAATCGAACGTTACATGGCTATGCCTGGACAGGCACTTTCTTACAAAATTGGGCAATTAAAAATTAAAGAGCTAAGAAAACTGTCTCAACAAAAACTAGGAGATAATTTCAATATATCTGAATTCCATAATAAAGTTTTAGAATCCGGATGTGTACCTTTAGCCTTTTTAGAAAACAAAATTAATAACTGGATTAATTCAAAACTTAATTAAATGACAGTACTAAAGTTTATTAAACTTACGTTTTTTTCCTTATTCTTTTTCTTTTCTATAAACTCATTTTCTCAGTTTAGTAAAACACATTATATCCCACCAATTAGCACTAGTGGCTTTGGTTCATCTTCACCTGAAATTCAATACCTATATGTTTCTACTCCTAATGAAAACCCTGTTAATGTTATTATTACACCAATTGGTGGAACTCCATTAGCAGTAACCGTTTCCAACTCACAGCCGTACGAATATTTTATGGGTGACGGGAGTGATACTAATTTTATTGCATTATCTGGAGATTCAGGTGCGGTATATACCGATAAAGGTTATATAATTGAAGGAGAAGATTTGATATATGTTTCAGCTAGACTATTTACTAGTAGTTCCTATTACCAAGCTGCTGGGTTAGTTAGTAAAGGTTTAGCAGCTCTTGGAAAAACTTTTAGGGTTGGTACTTTTGAAAGTGTAGGAAGTGATCCAGCTGGTAATTTTCTGAATTTTGTAAGTGTTTTAGCTACAGAAGATAATACCACTGTTAATTTTTCTGATTTCCCTAATGGTGCAACAATTATAAATAATGCAGCTACTAATGATATTCTACTAAACTCAGGGGAGAGTTATGTAATCGCTATACAACCAACTAGTGTTAATCCAGATAACGATAATGCAATGATAGGTGTACTGGTTGAGTCTGATAAGCCTATTGCAGTAAATTCTGGATCTATAACTGGAAGTAACCAAAATACGGACACTGATGCAAATGGGCAAGACGCCGGAATGGACCAAATTGTACCTTTAGAAAGAGTTGGCACAGAATACATATTTGTAAGAGGTATTGGTCCTGATCAAATTGAAAGACCACTAATCGTTGCTCATGAAGCAGACACAGAAGTATACGTGAATGGTGCATTAGAGTTTACAATTGCTCTAGCCGGAGAACACTGGTCTATCCCATCTTCATTTTATGGAGTCTCATACGATCAGTACGATGTAGGTCCAGAAATTGGAGTATCGAGTAATATGTACGTTCAAACATCAAAACCAGCTTTCGCATATCAGTTTTTAGGAGGAATAAGGCCAGGTGTTGACGGTCCATTTGGAGCTGGAACAGGCGTACCTAACCAAGGAATGTTTTTTGTTCCACCAATTAATTGTCAAACTCCTAGTATTGTAAATAATATTGCTGCAATCAATAAACTTGGTCCAGATTTTACATTTGAAGGAGTTGTTACTATTGTAACAGAAACTGGATCTACAGTTTTAATTAACGGAACTGACATTGCTGGCTATCCAGGTGAAGTTCAGCCCGTAAATGGGAATACATTGTTTGAATCCTACACGGTTGAAGGCTTAACAGGAAATGTTTCTGTTGAATCCTCAAGCCAGGTATATGTTGCATCATTTGGGGCATATGATTATGCTACTTTTGGAGGATATTACTCAGGGTTTGCATACCAACCCGAAATTATTTTAGATGAAATATCCGTAGATTCAGAAGGTTGCATACCAAACCTAGAATTAAGATTAAATAGTATATCAACATTTGATCAGTATCAATGGTATTTTAATGGGGAAATTATTGATGGTGCAGTCGGAAATAGTTTCACTCCTACTGAACCTGGTTATTATCAAATTTCTGGTGCAGTGGATGATTGCCCAGGTTTATTACTTTCGGATGATATTCCTGTTAGTGCATGCCCACCTGACACAGACTCCGATGGGGTAAATGATAATAT
>JAPKAF010000003.1 GCA_028825365.1 Flavobacteriaceae bacterium
ATTTTAAAATTCGCAGATAAAAACTTAAAAACTAATGCTAAGGTTTACTTTGAAATAAACGAATATTTGTATAATGATATTAAAAAGCTTTTGTTAGGTTATGGATATATTAATATCAATCTAAAAATTGATGCTTTTGGTAAAAACAGATTTGTAAGTGCTGTTAAATCAAGATAAGATTTGTTGGCTTAAAGATCTTTGCTGAAACCAACTAAAAAGGTTTAGTTACAATAATTAAAACATTTTTCTATTTTTTAAAATGATACTCCCTATTAGTTAAAACTTTTTTTTGTCTTTAAGTATATATTAGATCAATACTAACTTATAAAAAATTTATACAAATGAAAAAATTACTATTATTATCGTTACTCGTCCCTTTATTTGGATGGTGTCAAGTAAAATCAGGTGTAACCTATTCAGAACACCCAGCTTATGATGTAGTTACGAAATCTTATCAAATATGGGGATCTGGAACTGAAGCTGAACTTAGAGCTCTGTATGCAGAGGACGCCAAATTCTGGGGGCCTGGTGACGAAGAAGCGAATAATGTAGATTCAGAAGTAAGCACTATGCTTTGGTGGCAAGAGAATTTTAGCGCTATAAAATTTACTGTGATGGAAGGAGCTACACCAGATATTATTAAGTATGAGGATGATAAAAAAGGAGCATGGACTATGGACTGGATGGTGTTTTCTGGTGTGAACAAAGCCAGTGGTTTAGCTGTTAAAGCGAATATTCACTCAAATAGATATGTGACGAACGAAGGAAAAATCACGATGTCAATGAGCCACTTTGATCGCGAATCCTTTGGTGCACAAGCTCAAGTATCTTTTGGAATGCATAGAAACGGTCGTGTTTATGATAAACACCCAATCATTGATAAAGTGAATGAAATGGTTGTACATTTCGAGGCTGGAGAAATTTCGGAATTGGCTTCTTACTTTTCAAAAGATGCAGAGTTTTATCGACTTGGTGTGGACGGAAACTTAAACTTAGAAGAACGTACTGCTACATGGCATGAGGCAGTAGCAACAAGCAGTATTCGTAATTTAGAACAGTCAGGATATCCAGATGCTATTTATTACTCAAAAGACGAAGGTCAGTGGGTGGTTCAGTCATGGTGGTGGGTAAACAACACAAATGCAGAAACAGGTGAAGAAACTCGCGAATATTTGCACATGAGTCATAACTTTAACAATGAAGGCAAAGTGACTAGAGAAGTTATTTATATGGCTAATTAAGCACTATGTATTTTTTTTAAAATTCATATAAAAAACCCGCTCAAATAGCGGGTTTTTTAATTTTATAATATGTAAGAATACCAGACTAAAAGAATGTTATTATATTTGAACTAGAAGAATCTTATCAAGATTATTAACACATGAAACAACGTATTAAGCACTGTAACATATGTAATGTGGATTTCTCTACAATGTTTAGGGTTCAATTTAAAACCCCGAAAGAATGGGTGTTTGTGTGTGAAGAATGTTTGATTCAAATCAAAAAAAACAACAGTGAGTATAAATACGGAGGTACCTGGAAGAAATAACCAATTAAATTCGAGCTAATTCTATCAAATCTTTCGCAAAATAATTCTTTGATTTTACAGCCAATGGAGATGTCTTAATTTAAATTATATTTATACACTTAAAAATTTCATTAAAATCTGATATTGAATTTTTGTTATTTGGATCTTTTATAAAAGATCCATGAATTTCTTTCGACCCTATTTTTTTGAATTCTAGTATGTTATTGATATTAACTCCACTTCCCGGCATAATAATTATCTTGTTTTCAGCAATATTTATTAATTCCTTTAAAAGATCTAAACCTTTGACTGCTGTTTCAGCCTGACCTGATGTAAGTATTCTATCTGCCTTAAGTTCAATTAATTGATGTAATGCATCAATTGGACTTAAAGCTTCATCAAAAGCTCTGTGGAAGGTAAATTCAAGAGGTTTAGACAACTCTATTAATTCCCTAGTTCTTGAAATATCTATATTATTATCCTTCTTAGTTAGTATTCCAGAAACAATTCCTTTACAACCAAGTTCTTTAAAAATAATTATATCCTTCTTTATCTGTTCAAATTCTTCACCTGAATAATTAAAATCACCATCTCTTGGTCTAATTAAGATAAATACAGGAATATTTAACTCACTTATTACTTTTTTAGATAATTCAAAATTAGGAGTTAAACCACCTACAGCTAAATCTTCACAAAGTTCAATTCTTTGTGCACCACCTTTCTGAGCATTTAATGCAGACTCATAAGAATTTGCGCAAACCTCTAATATCATTTTATTTCTTCTTTTTCTAGATGTTTAGAATAATTAATATCTAGTTCGTCTAATCTTTTAAAGTAGTTTTCAGCCCTTAATTTAAACTCTGTAAAATTAGTCCTATTGCTGCTCCAAAGCACTTCAGAAAGTGCTAAGATTCTTGGAAATACCATGTATTCTACATGTTCACTAGTTTTCATATACTCTGTCCAAACATTAGCTTGTGCGCCAATAATATATTTCTTCTCGTTTTCATTTAATTCTTCAGGAATTGGATTGTAATTATATACTTCTTCGATAGGAGTGAAGCCTCCAATTGCAACTGGCTCTCCTTCCTTTTTTGTTTGATAGTGATCGAAATATAAATTTGCATTAGGAGCCATGATAACTTCATGACCCATTTGTGCAGCTTTGATTCCTCCACTTTCTCCTCTCCACGACATAACTGTAGCATTAGGAGCAAGCCCACCATCTAAAATTTCATCCCAGCCAATTATTTTTTTACCTTTTGAATTAATATATTTCTCCATTCTAGTTATGAAGTAACTTTGAAGTTCATGCACATCTTTTAATCCTTCTTTTTTAATTAAACCCTGACATTGACTACACTCTTCCCATCTTTTTTTTGGAGCTTCATCTCCTCCAATATGAATATATTCACCAGGAAATAAACTAATTACTTCATCAATTACATCCTCCAAAAAACTAAAGGTAGTTTCTCTTGTGCAAAAAATATCTTCGAAAACACCCCAGCTAGTTGCTACTCCTATTTGTTCTTGCCTACAGCTTAAATATGGATAGGATGCTATGGCTGCTTGTGCATGTCCAGGCATTTCAATTTCAGGGATAATTAGTACTTCTCTAGAGTTTGCAAAGGCTACAATTTCTTTAATTTCTTTTTGTGTGTAATAGCCTCCGTATCTAGTTTTGTCATACTTAATAGGTTTATCCGTATAATGTCCAGCTAAAGTGGAGTCTCTATATGATCCAATTGAATTAAGTTTCGGGTATTTTTTAATTTCAATTCTCCAACCTTGATCTTCTGTTAAATGCCAATGAAATGTATTAAATTTTAGCATTGCTAAAGCATCAATATATTTTTTAATAAAATCTACTGAATACATATGTCTACTAACATCAAGATGCATTCCTCTGTATTTAAATTTAGGTGAATCTTTAATTATTTGACATGGGATTTTTATTTCATCTAAGCTTGTTTTGTTATTTTCAAATTCAACAGGTAACAGTTGTCTTAGAGATTGTACAGCATAAAAAGCTCCTTTATTAGAACTACTGTATATATTAATTTCATCGGCTAGTATTTCTATTTTGTAACCTTCATCATTTTCAATGTTGTTTTTTATGAAATTAATTTCATTACCTGCACTAAAGAATTTAAATAGTTTAGTAAATGAATTATTATCATTTTCTCCAATTTTAATAAAATCCTTCAAAAAATCCGCAGATATTTTAAAATCATCAGGGTAATTTATAGTAGTATTATTAGATAATATAAAGTCACCGCCTGTTAAAACTTGTGAGTCTGGATTTGGAATTATTTCATTTGAAAATGCAAAAAAATTACATGAATTAATAAATAAAAAAAGACTAAAAACTATTATTCTCTTGTGTGTCATTTTAGTATATTAGATGTTTTAAAGATAATAAAAATAGGTTATTCTCCAACCGTAATTTATGAACGCAAAAGAACAAATAATTTCTCTAAGATCTGAATTACATAAACTTAATTATAATTATTACGTTCTTGATGATTCTAGTGTATCGGATTATGACTTTGATTTAAGATTAAAAGAGCTCAAAAAATTAGAGGATTTACATCCTGAATTCTACGATTCAAATTCTCCAACAGTGAGAGTGGGAGGGGATATCACAAAAAACTTTGCAACAATTGTACATAATTCTCCAATGTATTCTTTAGATAATTCTTACTCAATTGAAGATTTATATGATTGGGAGAAGAGAATAAAAAAAATAATTGAAGATAATATTGAATATACATGTGAGCTAAAATATGATGGCGCGTCTATTAGCCTTTCTTATATTGATGGCAAATTTGTGAAAGCAATTACAAGAGGAGATGGTATACAAGGCGATGATGTCACTCCAAACATCAAGACAATCCCTACAGTGCCGTTAGTTCTTCAAGGAGATTTTATTAAAAATTTCGATATAAGGGGTGAAATAGTAATGCCTATAGAAGGTTTTAAGAAACTCAATTCAGAAAGAGTGTCAAACGGCGAAGAGCCATTTAAAAACCCCAGAAACACTGCTTCTGGTAGCTTAAAACTGCAGGACAGTAAAGAAGTTTCTAAAAGACCTTTGGAATGTCTCTTATATTCTATTGTAGAATCTAGTGGTATAATTAAATCTCAATATGAATCTCTTGAGATTGCAAAAAAATTGGGTTTTAATGTTTCAAATGAAATTAAATTAGCCAAATCAATAGAAGAAGTTTTTGAATTTATTAAATACTGGGAGATCAATAGAAATAACCTTCCATTTGAAATTGATGGAGTTGTAATTAAAGTGAATGATACTAATCAGCAAAATGAATTAGGTTTTACTTCCAAATTTCCAAGATGGGCAATCTCTTATAAATTTAAACCTGAGCAATCTTCCACTATACTAAAAAACATTTCTTATCAAGTTGGGAGAACGGGCTCAATAACTCCTGTTGCCAATTTTGAACCAATAGATTTAGCAGGAACAATTGTTAAAAGAGCATCATTACATAATTCGGACTTTATTAATAAGATGGACATTAGAATAAATGACACTGTGTTCGTTGAAAAGGGAGGAGATATTATTCCTAAAATCGTAAAAGTTGATTTATCTAAAAGATCAGTTAGTTCAGAAAAAACAATATATATAAATCATTGTCCTGAGTGTAACTCAGAATTAAAAAGAAATGAAGATGAAGCGAATCATTACTGTTTAAATTACAACTTCTGTCAACCTCAAGTTTCAGGTAGGATACAGCATTTTATTTCTAGAAAAGCAATGGATATAGATGGGCTAGGAGCAGAAACTGTCAACTTATTAGTAGAGCATAATTTGATAAAGAATTATTCAGATTTATATAGATTAAAAACTGAAGATATTATAGGGCTAGAAAGAATGGCTCAGAAAAGTTCTGAAAATCTTATAAGTGGTGTTCTGTTGTCAAAAGAAATTAGTTTTGATCGAGTCTTATACGGCTTAGGAATTAGACATGTAGGGGTGACAGTTGCAAAAAAATTAGCTTACCATTATAATAATATAGATGCTCTTATGTGTGCGTCTTATGAAGATTTAGAGACTGTAGATGAGATAGGTGGTAAAATTGCAGAAAGTGTTATTAACTTTTTTGCTGCTCAAGAAAATATCATGATAATTAACGATCTTAAGTTTTATGGATTAAATTTTCAAATATCCAGTAGTAAAATTATTAAATCCGATAAGCTTTTAGGATCTATGTTTGTAGTTAGTGGAGTTTTTTCACAATTCTCAAGGGATGAATTGAAGCTTGAAATTGAAAAAAATGGAGGTAAGGTAAAATCATCAATATCTACCAAAACAAGCTATGTTATAGCTGGAGATAATATGGGGCCAAGTAAAAGACTTAAAGCGGAATCTTTAAATGTGGCTATAATTTCTGAAGAAGACTTTGTTAAAATGATTAAGTGAGACTATACTTCAATTGACACTCCTTCATACTTTTTATTTTTAAATGAATCAAAGTAAAAATCAATTTTACCTAAAAATAATCCATGGCAGCCGACTTGGTTTACAATTACTTTCTCCCCCACAATATTATCAATTACCACAGGTTTATTTAAAAACGTATGTGTATGTCCGCCTATAATAAGATCTATATCTTTAGTAGCTTTAGCCAGACTTGTGTCGGATACTTTATTTTGATAATCATCATATTTATAACCAAGATGAGATAAGCAAATAATTAAATCACACTTTTCTGTTTGTTTTAATGTACTAACAATTCCTTGAGTAATTTCTATAGGATCCAAATAATTAGTTTCTTTATATAGGTTTTTTGTAACCATTCCATCCAGTTCTACTCCTAATCCAAAAATTCCAATTTTGATTCCGTCCTTGTAAAAAATCTGATAAGGTTTGACATGAGTATCTAAAACTGTATTTTTAAAATCATAGTTTGCAGAAACAAAATTAAAATTTGCATGAGGTAATTGTTTGTAAAGACCATCAATCCCATTATCAAAATCGTGGTTACCTAAAGTTGCTAAATCGTATTTTAACATACTCATTAATTTAAATTCTAACTCCCCACCATAGTAATTAAAATAAGGAGTACCTTGAAAAATATCTCCGGCATCTAATAAAAGTGTATTAGCATTCTCATTTCTTATTTTTTCAATAATAGTTGCTCTTCTTGAAATACCGCCTTTTAAGGCAAACTTTTCATTATTTTTATCAAAGGGATCTATATGACTATGAACATCATTAGTATGAAGAATAGTTATTTTTTTTGAGCTATTTGCTTTGCAACTATTTGTTAGAATAGAGGTTGAGGCAAGAGCGGCACTAGAATAAAGTGTGTTTTTTATAAAGTTCCTTCTTTTCATTATTTTTTTATAATAAATCTGTTATCAATTTTAGATTTTAACGTATCGATTTCAATAAAATAATCAATTAATAAATCTCTTATTTTATAATTTAAAACTGTGTTTTCTACACTTTTTTCGAAAAAAGTCATCTTATCACCTCCTTTAAGTAAGAAATCACTTGTAGCTACATAATAATACTTATCAATATTAATTTTATTATTATTAATTTCTGCATTGACTAGTTTATAGTTTTTATCTAATTCAATTTTTAGTCTTGAAATTGGATGAGCTCGTCTAGCGATTGTTAAATAATCTATAAGTTCGTAAACGTCTTTTCCAGAAAGTTTTGCAACTACTACCTCATTTTCAAAAGGCATTAAATTATAAGCTGTCTTCTTATTTATATTTCCTGTTGAAATGGCTGACCTTATACCTCCATAGTTAAGTAGGACAAAATCGATATTTTTACTTTTTTTAGATTTAAAAACTGGGTTAGCTAATTTATAAACTGCATCAGCCATCATATTTCCTACTGCAGTGTTTAAATCACCATTTTTTTTATCATAATTCTTAGGTGAATATGCGTAAGTCGTGTAAAGATCTTTTTCAATATTTTTTTTATATGGTTTTATGAATTTTAAAAATGTTGAATCTTCACTTACAGAGTTATTTATCTCTACTCGGCTAGATTGAACTTCATATAATTGAAAACCTTCATTACAACTAAAAGTAGCTAGTAAAATAGAGGATATAAATAGTTTAATTATTGATTTCATTGGAGTTTTAGTGTTTAAATCAAATTCATCTTTATTACATTTGTATAATACTTTTAAATATATGTTTTTTAAATTATTCAAGAAAAAATCAAACGATAAATATTTAAATAATATTCTAAATAACCGCAAAGTTTCAGTTAACAACAATAAAATTAAATCTGTTGGTGTTATAATAAACTTAGAGGAGTTTAGCGATTATGATTCGTTAAGAAATGTTTTTACATACCTAGGTGTAAATGAGAACAAAATAAAATTTGTCGCTTATGTTACTGAAAAAGATGAAACTCTTACTAGTTGGGATTCTTACTTTACTCCATTAGATTTTGGATGGAATGGAAATATTTCTAATTATGATGTAAATGAATTCATTGAAACTGAATTTGATGCTCTGATAAGTTACTACAATGAAGACCTTTATGAGTTAAACTTAATAACTGCAAAATCAAAGGCGAATTTTAAAATTGGAGTATCTAGTAAAGACCAAAGACTACATGATTTTATAATTAATATCAAATGTAGTTTTGTTGATATTTTTAAAACAGAAATTGAGAAATACTTAAAAGGTTTACAAAAAATATGAGTATTAAAAAATTTATAGGTACTGGAGTTGCTTTAATTACGCCATTTAATAAAGACTTTTCAATTGATTATAATTCTCTTGAAAAACTAGTTGAATTTAATATTTCTAACGGTATTGATTATTTAGTTATAAATGGAACTACTGGTGAAAGCCCTACTATTAGTTCTTCTGAAAGAGAGTTGTTAATAAATACGGTTGTAAGTGTTAATAAAGGAAGAGTTCCGTTAGTTCTAGGTATTGGAGGTAATGATACTAGAAGTGTAGTGGAGGAGATAAACTCATCTAGCCTTGAAGATATTTCAGCTATTTTATCTGTTTCTCCATATTATTCCAAACCAACTCAAGAGGGAATTTATCAGCACTATAAGTATATTTCAAATAATACATCTAAACCCATTATAATTTATAACGTTCCTGGTAGAACTTCCAAAAATATATTACCAGCAACTACTTTAAGACTTGCTAATGACTTTGATTCTATAATTGGCATCAAAGAGGCAGGAGGGGATATGGATCAATACTTAGAGTTAATTAATAACAAACCCAAAGATTTTTTGATAATTTCTGGAGATGATGATTTAGCTTTATCATCAGTAAATGCTGGTGGTGATGGAGTTATTTCTGTTATTGGTCAAGCATTCCCTAGACAGTTTTCTGACATGATTAATTTTGCCTTAAATAATGATTTCTCAAGCGCTCAATCAATTAATAAACAGCTATCTGAAATGATATCTCTGATATTTGAAGAAAATAATCCAGCAGGAATAAAGTCATTATTACATGAGATGAATTTGTGTAATGATATTCTAAGAATTCCACTATTATCTGTTTCTCCAAAATTAAGAAGGGGAATTTTAAAGGAACTTAACAAATTAATCTCCTAATAATATTTTAAAGACTATAGATCTATATTTTTTATATACATTAAATTTGTTTATTTTTGCAAATTGATTATAATTATGAAACAAACTCTACTTACATTACTTATATCAACAATATTTCTGTCTTGTGGCGAGTATCAAAAGGTGCTTAATGGAGATGACATCGCTTCAAAATTTACTTTAGGGACATCTTTTTATGATGATGGAAATTTCTCAAAAGCGAACAGACTTTTTGAACAAATCGTTCCTAAATACAGAGGAAAGCCCCAAGCCCAAAAATTAATGTACATGCACGCTATGTGTTTTTATGAAACAAAAGATTTCTATGCTTCAAACTATAGAATGGAAAAATTTGTAAATACTTACCCTAATAGCGAGAAAAATGAAGAGATAGCTTTTCTAGCTGCTAAGAGTTATTATTTTATGTCACCTCCTTTTTCAAAGGATCAAACTGACACTAAAATTGCAATTGATAAATTACAGTTATTTATAAATACATTCCCTGATTCTGAATATATAGCAGATGCTAACTCACTTATATTTGAACTGGATTATAAACTTGAGTATAAGGTTTATAATACTGCATTACAATACAACACCCTTAATGACCATGAAGCTGCTATAAAATCATTCAATAACTTTGTGGTGGAATTTCCAGGATCTTCTCTTAGAGAGAAAGTATTGTATTATAAATTTGACTCAGCATACAAGTTAGCTGTCAATAGTGTCAATTACAAGATGCAAGACAGAGTAGACGATGCGATTACATATTATAATTCTTTCTTAAAGTATTACAATGAATCTGAGTTTATCGAAGATTTAGAATTAAAATTTGAGGAATTGAATAAATTAAAAACAACTTAGAAATTAAATAAAAATGGATTTAAAGAAAGTAAAGGCACCAGTTAGTACAGAAACATACGATAGAAATATTATTGATAAATCAACCGATAATATCTATGAAGCAATTTCAATTATATCTAAGAGATCTGAACAAATCAATTCTGATATACGTACAGAATTAATTGATAAATTAGAAGAGTTTGCTACATACAACGATAGTTTAGAAGAGATTTTTGAAAATAAAGAGCAAATTGAAGTTTCTAAGTTTTACGAAAAGTTACCTAAGCCTCATGCGTTAGCTGTTCAAGAATGGCTTGATGAAAAAATATATCACAGAAATAGCTCTGAAGAATCACTAGAAAAGTAATCTAATGTCAGTTTTAAGCGGAAAAAAAATATTACTAGGTGTAACTGGTGGTATCGCTGCTTATAAAACTGCTAATTTAGTTAGGTTATTAATAAAGTTAGGTTGTCATGTTAAAGTTGTTATGACACCCTCTGCTAAAGACTTTGTTACACCATTAACATTATCCACACTTTCAAAGAATCCTGTTTTATCTACATTTACCACAGATGAGGATGATGAGATGTGGAACAATCACGTTGAATTAGGTCTATGGGCAGACTTATTTATAATTTGTCCTGCTACGGCCAACACTTTATCTAAAATGTCCAGTGGAAATTGTGACAATCTATTAATAGCTACATATTTATCTGCTAAATGTAAAGTTTATTTTGCTCCAGCTATGGATCTAGATATGTATAAACATGAATCAACTAAATTATCAATTGAAAAACTTATTTCTTTTGGTAATATGTTAATTCCGCCAGAGTCTGGTGAATTAGCAAGTGGGTTAGTTGGAAAGGGTAGAATGGCAGAACCTGAAAATATTGTTACTTTTATTGAAAAAGATTTATCTAGTAATTTGCCTCTAAGCGGAAAGACTTTTTTAATTACTGCTGGTCCAACATTTGAATCAATAGACCCTGTCAGGTTTATAGGTAATCATTCCAGTGGAAAAATGGGTTTTGAGTTAGCAGAGACAGCTTCTAATTTAGGAGCTAATGTTATATTAATTAGTGGTCCAACTAACGAAAAGTTGAAATCTAAGTCTATTCAGCTAAAACTAATAACTTCATCTGATCAAATGTTTGAAGAGGTTGTAAATAAATATCGTTCAGCAGATGTGGTTATAATGTCAGCTGCGGTAGCAGATTTTAAACCTAAATCTATTTCCAATAAAAAACTAAAAAAATCTAATCAGAACTTATCTATTGAAGTTGAGAAAACCAAAGATATTTTATCTCACCTTGGTAAGACAAAAACTAATCAACTTTTAATAGGTTTTGCCCTGGAAACAGATAATGAAATTGAGAATGCTAAAAGTAAATTAATTAATAAAAATTTAGATTTAATAATCTTAAATTCTCTAAATGATAAAGGAGCAGGTTTTGGTTTTGATACTAATAAAGTTTCTATTATATCAAAAGAAAATAAAATTATTAATTTTCCGTTAAAACATAAGAAAGATGTCTCTTTAGATATTATTAATAATATAATTGAATTAATAAATGAATAAAATATTTCTATATTTTTTTTTAATTTCTTTTACACATACATTTTCACAAGAACTAAATTGTAGTGTTATTGTTAATGCCACAAAGACAGGCGATGAGAATTTGCAAATTTTTAAAACTTTAGAAAATCAAATCTCAGAATTTATAAATAACTCGAATTGGAGTAATATTTCTTTTTCAAATAAGCAAAGAATAAATTGTTCAATGATTGTTAATATTAATTCTTATGATAATGATGTTTTTAGTGGGACTCTACAAGTACAGTCATCTAGACCGATTTTTAATTCCTCTTATGAATCACCAATTTATAATTACATAGATAAAGATTTTTCATTCAGATATCAAGAATTCCAAAATTTCGTTTTTAATCCAAATCAGTTTGAATCAAATCTAATTTCTGTTTTGTCATATCACGTCTATATTATTTTAGGCATGGATTCTGACTCCTTTGAATTAAACTCTGGCAAAAAATATTACGAGCAAGCTAGGAATATTTTAGATTATTCTAATGGAACTAATTACCTTGGTTGGAATGCTAAAGATGGCCGTCAGACTCGCTATTATTTAATTGATAATATACTATCCCCAACGTATAAAGAGTTTAGTTCTGCATTGTATGACTATCATCTTAATGGTTTAGATAATATGTTTGAAGATGTTAAAAAATCAAAAATAAATATTAGCAAATCTATTATATCTTTTGAAAGAATGAATAGTCGTAGGCCTAATTCATATATCTTGAAAGTATTTTTTGACGCGAAGTCTGATGAAATTCAAGATATTTTTAGTGCTGGGCCTAGTGTAGAAATAACTAATTTAATTTCAATGTTGTCAAAAGTAGCTCCTATGCATTCAAGCAAATGGAGAAAAATAAAATTTTAAATTATAATCTTTAAATACAGTGTTAAAAAACCTATCCATAAAAAACTACGCGCTTATTGATGATTTGAATGTAGATTTCAACAATGGATTAACTATAATTACAGGTGAAACTGGGGCTGGAAAATCAATTTTAATAAATGCATTATCCCTTCTTTTAGGAAAAAGATCAGATAGCTCATCGATTAACAACTTGAATAAAAAGTGTATTGTTGAGGCAACTTTTGATCTTTCTAATTATAATTTGAAGAATATTTTTACAGATAATAATCTTGATTATGATACCGATACTATAATTAGAAGAGAAATATTACCTTCAGGAAAATCACGCGCTTTTGTTAATGACTCTCCAGTAGTATTGAATCAACTATCATCTATTAGCCAATATATTATAGATATTCACTCTCAGCACCAAAATTTAGATTTAGTAAATATTGATTTTCAATTTGATGTAATTGACTCTGTTTCTAATAATAATAAATTATTAAAAGAATATAAAGTTAAATTCCTAAAATATAAAAATTATAAATCCGAACTAAAATTAATTAAAGACTCTAAACTAGAGCTTTCAAAAGCTTTTGATTATAATAACCATCTTTTAGATGAAATTAACAATTTAAATATTTCTGATATTAATCTAGATGATCTAGAAAACTCTTATAAAGAGTTGTCTAATTTTGAAGATATTAAGAGTGATTTAAATCTCAGTAGCTCTATTTTGAATGATAACGAGCATGGTATAATTTCGTTAATGAGTAAGTTGAATTTAAACCTCAAAGACTTGTCTTCCAAGTCCAATTCTTTCTTAAGTCTATATAATAGATTAAATTCAATCTATATTGATTTAGATGATATCTCTAAAGATATCCAAGCTTCAAATGATAGGTTAACTAACAGTCCTGTAGAATTATCCGAAATAAGTGATTTGTTATCAAAAATAAACAATGTTTTAAGAAAACACTCTGTTGATAATTTGAATGATCTAATTATTATCCAGTCTGATTTAGCTACCAAGGTTTCTAAGTCAAATAATATTGATGATGAAATTCAATCGCTTAATTCCTTTATTAAGACCATGGAGAGTGAATTATTAGTTTTATCTAAACAGTTAAATAGTAATAGGGTTAATGTAATTCCGAACTTAGTTAAAAACCTCAAGGAAATCTTAGGTGATTTAGGCATGAAGAGTGCTCAGTTTTTAATTGAAATTAGCCCAGTTGAGGATTTTCTTTTTAATGGAATGGATAAATTAGAATTTAAGTTTAGTGCTAATAAAGGATCAGACTTTAAATTATTGAAACATTCTGCTTCAGGAGGTGAAATTTCTAGGATTATGTTAGCTATCAAATCTATTATTGCCAACTATAAAAAATTACCGACATTAATGTTTGATGAGATTGATACTGGAGTTTCTGGGGAAGTATCTAATAAAATTGGAGATATTATGCAAGAAATGAGTTCTAGGATGCAAATATTCACAATTACGCATTTGCCTCAAATTGCAGCGAAAGGGGAGTCTCACTTTAAAGTATATAAAACAGAAATGGATGACTCTACTACAACTAACTTAATAAAATTAAATAATCAAGACAGAATTGTGGAAATTGCAAAAATGCTAGAAGGAGATAACATTTCTAACTCTGCTGTTGCTCATGCTAAGCAATTACTCAATTAATCTTATATTTGTTAAAAATCTTATAATATGTCATATAATCTTTTAAAAGGAAAAAGAGGTATAATATTCGGAGCTTTAGATCATAATTCTATTGCTTGGAAAACTGCTGAAAGAGTTCATGAAGAAGGAGGTACCTTTGTTTTATCTAATGCGCCAGTCGCTATGAGAATGGGTGAAATTGATAAGTTAGCAGAGAAAACGGGTTCTACTGTTATTGGAGCTGACGCAACTTCTATTGAAGACTTAGAGCACTTAATTTCTGAATCAATGAAAATATTAGGTGGTAAATTAGATTTTGTCTTACACTCTATAGGAATGTCTATTAATGTAAGAAAAGGTAGACATTATACAGATCAAAAATATGATTGGACTCAAAAAGGTACAGATGTATCAGCAATGTCATTTCATAAAGTTATGCAAACATTATATAAAGCAGACGCAATGAACGAGTGGGGTAGTATCGTAGCTCTAACTTACATGGCTGCTCAAAGAGTATTCCCTGATTATAATGATATGGCAGATAATAAAGCATTTTTGGAAAGTATAGCTCGTAGTTTTGGATATTTCTTTGGTAAAGACAAAAATGTAAGGGTTAACACTATTTCTCAATCTCCAACTCCTACTACAGCTGGAAGTGGAGTCAAAGGTTTTGATGGTTTTATTAATTATGCCGAAAAAATGTCTCCATTAGGAAATGCTACTGCTTTAGATTGTGCTAATTACACAGTTACATTATTTAGCGACCTAACAAAGAGAGTTACACTTCAAAACTTATATAATGATGGAGGTTTTAGTAATATGGGTGTTAGTGATTCTATAATGGATTCTATCACAAAATAATATACTCAATTACTGCTTTGTTTAACTAAATTTGTTAAATGGTATCTATTAATATTTCATTTATAATTCCTGTTTACAATAGGCCTGAAGAAATTGAGGAGCTTCTAAATAGTTTTGTAAATTTAGAAGGTTTTTTTGATTTTGAAATTGTTATTATTGAAGATGGTTCCAGCAATTGTTCAGACAAAATTGTATCAATATTTTCAGAAAAATTAAATATATCTTATTATAAAAAAAACAATACTGGTCCTGGTGATTCTAGGAACTATGGTATGAAAAAAGCACAAGGTAATTACTTTATAATATTAGATTCAGATTGTATATTACCTAGCAATTACTTGATTAATTTCTTCCAAAATATAAATAACGAGTATGTTGATTGTTTTGGAGGAGTAGATGACTCGCATTTTTCTTTTACAAATTTTCAAAAAGCTGTGAATTTTACAATGACATCTTTTTTAACCACTGGAGGTATAAGAGGTGGTAATATAAATTCTAAGAATTTTCAAGCTAGAAGTTTTAATATGGGAATTTCTCAAAAAGCGTTTGATTTAACTGGCGGTTTTGGAAATATTCACCCTGGTGAAGACCCAGATTTATCTCTAAGAATATCTGATCTTGAATTAAGTTCTAGTTTGTATAATAACGTGAAAGTGTTTCATAAAAGAAGAGTTAATATTCATGCTTTTTTTAACCAAGTTTATAAGTTTGGAATGGTTAGGCCAATTATAAATACTTGGCATCCAGATTCTAATAAGATTATTTTTTGGTTGCCTAGTTTTGCGCTTTTTTATTTGATTTTAAGTTTTGCCTTAATTCCATTTAATTTTTTTATCCCCCTATTGATAGTTTTTCTTTATGGAGCTTTAATATTTATTAACTCATTAATTACAAATAGGAGCGTATTAGTAGCTTTTTATTCAATATTTACTACTCTGATTCAATTTGTTGGTTATGGATTTGGTTTTCTAAAATCAAATTTTATTTTATTATATTCAAATAGAAATATCGAAGATAAATTTCCTAATTATTTTTTTAAAAACAATAATTAATGATAATTAAAAAATCATATAAGATTAATTATAAAACATTAAATAATTTTATCATTTTTTTGGTAATTTCTTTTCTCTTTTCTACTATAGTCAAATTGACTAAGGTTTACACAAAAACCGTTACTTATAAAATTAACTTAACTGAAATTGCAGATGATAAAATAGTTACTAACCAATCTGCTGATAGTATTAGTTTAACCGTTTCATCATTTGGTTTTGATTTTATTAAGCATTATTTATCGAATCAATCAATCAATATTCCTTCAAGAAATAGTATTGATAATTCAAAATCTTTTATACTAACCAACTCTAATACGTATACTAACATTGTTGATTTAATAAAACCTGAATTCAATTTAATCTCAATTAATTTTGATAGTCTTTTTTTTAACTATGACAGGTTAAAATCAAAAAAAATACCTATAGTTTTAAATTCTAATATTAGTTTTTCACAAGGTTATGATTTTTTTAAAAGTTATAAATTATCGAAGGATTCGGTTATTGTTGTTGGTCCAGAATTAATTTTAAATTCAATTAATTCTATTAATACTTATGATTTAGAACTCACAGATTTAAAATTAAGTTTAACAGAGTCTGTTAAGCTTAATTTATTAGAAGCTAATAATTTAAAGTATTCTGATAAAACTGTTGATGTTTTCATCGATGTTGAAAAGTCTACCGAAGCTATTTTGAATATTCCTGTTTCTATTGTCAATATTCCAAAAGATATTAAGATTAATTATTACCCAAAAAACATAAAAGTCTCTTTTACTACTAGTTTAGAGAATTATCAAATTTATAGTTTTAAAGATTTTGAAATTACTTGTGATTTTAATCAATTTCATGAAGGTGGAAAATTGAAACCTACAATAATAAAAAAACCTAATTTTATAAAAAATTTAAGTTTGACAAATGAGAATGTTCAATACGTCATTTTAAAATGAAAAAAATTGCAATAACTGGTGGTGTCGGAAGTGGTAAAACATATATTTCAAATATATTTTTCAAACTAGGTATACCCATTTTCACATCTGATGAATGCGCAAAAAAAATTATTAATTCAAATATTCATGTAAAAAACAAGTTGATTAATCATTTTGGTAAAGACTGTTATATATCTAATAAACTTAACAAAAAATATGTTTCAGATTTAATATTTAATGATAAGTCTAAACTTCAATTAATAAATTCTATTGTACATCCTTTTGTTAAGAAAGACTATGAAAATTGGTTAGATCATCAAGTAGCTCCTTATACTATATATGAATCTGCAATTATTTTTGAAAACAACACTGAAAATAATTTTGATAAAGTTATTGGAATTGTTTCTGATGTAAAGTTAAGACACTCTAGACTCTTATCTAGAGGTATGAACAGTTCATCAATTAAAAACATAATGAGTAATCAAGTTACAGATGTTTTGATTGTGAATTTTTCCGATTTTATAATTTATAATAATTTAAATGCAGATTTGATCAATGATGTTAATAAGATTCATTTGGAAATCTTAAATCATTAATTTTTGTTAACTTATGGTTAAATCTATGTCTCATTATATTATTAATATTAATTTAGTTGTATGAATAAAAAGTTCTTTATACTGATATTAATCTTAATGAGTCTATCTCTTTTGGGAATAATTTCTGTACAGAGTTATTTTATTAAGAGTAATATTGATAAAAGCATGGAACAATTTGCTTTAAATATCAATAACATTTTACTTGAAGTTTCCAAGGATATACAAAAAAGAGAATATTCTGAGTATGTGTACAAGTTTAATGAGCTTATAAATAGTGGAGTTAATATCGATACTACTGCAATAAATAATTTATACTTTATAAGTGAAAATAATGGTTCAAATGAAACTATTATTTATCGAAATGGTATAATAGAAGAAAGTTTAAAATTACCTTCTTTTTTAGATATCAATATTGATAGTATTAATATTACACGAATTTCAAATGAAAGAGAGCAAAAAATATTTAGCCTTAGCTCTAATAATACAGATACTAGACAATTTACCCCTGAGCAATTACTGTTAAGAATAGGAGAAATTTCAAGGAGCAAAGAGATTTTATTTGAAACTGCATATAAAGATCTGGCTAAAAGAAATCCAATACATAGAAGAATCTCTCAAGATGAGATTAATAGTCTTATCACTGATGCTTTATCAGAATATAATTTAAACTTGAATTTTGAATTTGGAATTTTTGATAAAGATTTATTAACTAGAGTTCAGTCAGATAATTTTGATTTCAGCAGTTGGGATAGAAATCTAAGCTTCAGTACACCTATATTTACGGATAACAATAATTCGAGTGATTTTAGTATAAACTTATATTTCCCAAACCTTAAAAATCAATTTTCAGCCTCTGACTATTCCTATTTTGAAGGGATTATCTTATCTATAGTGTTTACTGTAATTATTATTATAGTTTATATAAGCACAATTTCTCAACTATTAAAACAAAAAAAAATAGCACAAATTAAATCAGATTTTATAAATAATATGACTCATGAGTTTAAGACTCCTATTGCAACTATTAACCTAGTACTAGATTCTATTAAAAACCCAAAAATTATAGATAATAAAGAACTAGTCATTAATTACCTGAATATGATAAAAGTTGAAAATAACAGACTTAATGAACAGGTAGAGAATGTATTAAGAATTTCTAAATTAGATAAAAATGAATTAAACATTAAGAGAATTGATCATGATTTACACGAATTAATTCATAGTGCAGTGAGTCATTTAGATTTAATAATGAAAAACAAAAACGGGAAAATAGAATTAGAGTTAAATTCAAAGTTTACAAATATAAAGGCTAATCAGACTCATTTTACTAATGCTATAATTAATATTATTGATAATGCTATTAAGTATTCTGAAAACAACCCCGTAATTAAAATATCCACTAGAAATGTACAAAAGATATTAAATGAGAAAGATATTATATTAACTATTTCAGATAATGGTATAGGGATGTCAAAAGACGTTCAGAGCAAAATTTTTGAAAAATTTTATCGTGAACAGTCTGGTAATTTGCATAATGTCAAAGGTCATGGATTAGGATTGTCATATGTAAAAAAAATAATAAAATACCATAAAGGGGATATTTCCGTTAGTAGTTCACCAGGCAAAGGAAGTTCCTTTGAAATAAAATTACCAGTTTATAATAAAAAATAACATAATATGAGTGATGTAAATAATAGAATTTTATTAGTTGAAGATGATCAAAATTTCGGAATCATTTTAAGAGATTACCTCATAATTAATAATTATGATGTAATACATGCTAAAAATGGTATGGAGGGTTTTGAGAAGTTCAAAAAGAATGATTTTGATTTATGTATTCTTGATGTTATGATGCCTTATAAAGATGGATTTACTCTAGCTAAAGAAATTAAAGAAAAAAATCCTGACGTTCCAATTATCTTTTTAACCGCTAAATCTCTAAAAGAGGATGTATTAAAGGGCTACAAAGTAGGTGCAGATGATTACCTAAAGAAACCTTTTGATAGTGAGGTTCTACTAATGAAAATTAATGCTATTATAAATAGAAATATAAGAACCTCAGTGGTGGAATCTTCTGAATTTGAATTTGAATTCGGAGATTTTCATTTAAACTCTAAGTTAAGACATCTTTCTTATTTAGATAATTCACCAGTTAAGTTATCTCCAAAAGAAAACCTTCTTTTAAAGATGTTGATTTTATATAAGAATGATTTAATGCCAAGAGAGTTGGCTCTAACAAAAATTTGGAGAGATGATAATTACTTCACATCAAGAAGTATGGACGTTTATATTGCTAAACTCAGAAAGTATTTAAAAAATGATGAATCAGTTGAAATTATAAATATTCATGGAGAAGGATTTAGACTAGTTGTTAATTAGTTCATCTATAGTTTTTATTATATTTTTTACTTTGTAATTTTGACTAAACCAAATTATATTTTTCTTTGACTTAAACCAAGTCACTTGTCTTTTAGAAAATCTTCTTGTATTTTTTTTAATTTCATCTATTGCTAAGTCTAAATTTAGCTCCCCACTTAAGTAGTTAAATATCTCTTTGTAGCCAATAGTATTCAAACTATTTAATTTTTTATATTCTAGCAATTGTTCAACTTCATTAACTAGACCATCTTTAATCATTTTATCCACCCTATTATTTATCCTCTCATAAACTATTTCTCTATCTGCATTAATCCCTATTTCAATTACTTTAAAGCCGCGATTAATCTTTGTTTTTTTTAAATAGGAAGAATAAGGTTTCCCACTTGAGATTGTAACTTCTAATGCTCTAATTATTCTCCTGTGATTTTTTAAATCAATACTATTATAGGTAGTTAGATCTAATTTCTTTAATTTATTCTGCAGATAAATTATACCTTTAGTTTCAAGTTCATTATTTAATAATTCTCTTAAACTATTTTCAATTTTAGGTATTTTATCAAGTCCATAGATTATTGCATCTACATATAGTCCTGATCCACCAACTAAGATTGCAAGATCTGATTTTTCATGAATATTATTTATGATTTCAATAGTATCTTTTTCAAATTCTCCTAAGGTGTATATTTCTGTGATACTTTTATTATTAATTAAATGATGTTTAACATCATTTAATTCCTTGTTTGAAGGTTTCGCCGTCCCTATGTTCATTTCTTTATAAAACTGCCTAGAATCAGCTGATATGATCTCTGTATTGTAATAATTAGCTAATACTAAGGATAGGTTAGTTTTACCAATTGCAGTTGGCCCAACTATTGTAATTAAGTATTTATCCATCCGTAAGTGGCTCACCACATTTTGAGCAAAAGATTGCATCATCAGAATGTTTGTTCTTTAAACAATTTGAGCATGATTGTGTATTTAATTGTATCTCTTTTCTTTCTGTTAGTGTCATATTTGAAGTGACTATTCCTGTAGGTATTGCAATAATGCCATAACCTAATATCATTATTATTGACGATATAAATTTGCCTAAAGCTGTAAAAGGTACGATATCACCATAACCTACGGTCGTTAGTGTAACTATAGCCCAATAAATGCTTTTAGGAATATTTTCAAACCCACTATTAATATTGCCTTCAATCAAATACATCATAGCTCCTAAAATCACACAAAGAATAATAACAAATAACAAAAAGACTATAATTTTTGCCCTACTTGCTAATAATGATCTTCTTAAGTTAGTTGAAGCCCCTATAAACCTATTCATTTTTAATATTTTAAATATTCTCATTAGTCTTAAAGCTCTAAGTGCTGCTATAGGTTGCGCACCTACTACAAATAATGAAATATATTTAGGAATTATTGATAGTAAGTCAATTACTCCATAAAAACTAAATATGTACCTAAAAGGTTTTTTTACAGAAACTATTCTTAATATATATTCGACAGAAAATAAAACTGTAATTATCCACTCACTATAGTTCAGAAAATTAATATATCTTGAGCTGATCCCGTCTAAACTTTCTATAATTACAAGAAAAACACTTAGTATTATAAAAAACAGTAGAATTATATCAAATACTTTACCCGCTTTAGTATCGGCTTCATAAATTACTTCATGAATCTTTTTCCTCAAAGAACCTACAGGTTTACTGCTCATTTTTTTAGTATTGTAAAAGTTTTACTTTTTTTGATTTCTTTAAAAAGCTTTGTATTATTAGTTGGTTGTCTTTGTTTTGATCCATTTTTATCAAAATTGTTTTTAAAACATCAATATTGTTTATTTGAAAGTTTAAGTTAAAATATCCTAAACCAATAAACAAACCATCTTCTACTAAAATAAAACTATTTTCATCTACATTTCTTCCTTTATCAATAATAGCAAAATTTTGTTTGTCAAAATTTAGGTACTTAATAGCTTTTAAAATTCTTAGATTATAATCTTCATATTTCTCCAAATTAATACAGGCCCCAGAGCATTCTTTAATTGTGTACTTAAAACAACTATTTTTAGACTTGTAAATTCCACAAAGTTTTTGACACAGATTGTATTCATTGATAAGCTTATTTAAAAACGCTATACCTGCATTAATATTTTTAAACGTAGTTATTGGTTTTGTAGAAGTATTAATTTTAGAAATCTTTAAATTTATATAGTTATTTTCATCATTAGAGCTATAAAGTCCATAAGGATAAACACTTTTTCTTAGCTTTCTATTGTAGATAGGTTTATGTAATTTGATTTGATTACTCTCTTTTAGTAAAGCAATTAATTCACTTCCTGTTTCATCATAACTAACGGTTTCCGTATGTAATTGTAACTTTTTAGATTTATTGTCTTTGCCTGCAAAATGCTGGTTAATTCTTTTTTTTATGTTTTTACTCTTACCTATATAAATTATCTTAGAATTTTCATCATGCATATAGTATATACCAACACTGTTAGGCAAATCATCTAAAATTTGACTCAATTTTTTAGACAAACTTTTTTTATTACTATTTTTTATATTTTCAATAATAATTTTTTTCTCTAAATCTTTATCTAGTAATAATTTAAATAACTTAACTGTAGCTAGAGCATCTCCACTAGCTCTGTGGCGTTGAGTAAGAGGTATTCCTAGTTGTTTGGTTAGTTTACCTAGACTATAAGAATCCATATCTGGGATTAACTTTTTTGATAATTCTAAAGTACATAATGTGTTTCTTTTAAAATTATAGCCAAGTCTACTGTATTCAGTTTTTAATATTCTATAATCAAAGGATGTGTTATGTGCAACAAAAATTGTGTCTTCAGTTATTTCTAAGATTCTTTTAGCAACTTCGTGAAACTTAGGTGCATTGCGAAGCATTTTATTATTAATACCTGTAAGATTAACTACAAAAGGCTGAATACTTTTTTCTGGGTTAATTAAAGATATAAACTTATCGACTACTTCATTACCGTCAAATTTGTAGATAGCAATTTCTGTAATTCCTTCCTCATTGAATTTCCCTCCAGTAGTCTCTATATCAATAATGCTATATATGATAATTTTTTAATTTCTAGATCCAAAAATATTACTACCAACTCTAATCATGTTACTTCCGCAATTTACAGCAAGTATATAGTCATTACTCATACCCATAGACAATGTTTTTATATTTTTATCAGTTTTTTTGAATTCGTTAAAAAAATCATTTAATAAATTAAATTCCTTTTTTAGTATAGATTGCTCACTTGTATTACTAGCCATCCCCATAAATCCAGTTATATTAATGTTTTCTAGTGCTGAAACAAATTCTGATTTTAATAAGTCTGAAGCTTCTTTATATGTTAGACCAAACTTACTCTCTTCTGAAGATATTTTTATTTGAATTAAACAGTCTATTTTTCTATCATTTTTTTTTGCCTGTTTATTTATTTCTTTCAAAAGTTTTAAGTTGTCAACTCCGTGAATTAGGTTTATAAATGGAGCAATGTACTTTACTTTATTTCTTTGAAGATGCCCTATCATATGCCAGTTGATATCCTTTGGTAAGTTGTTTTGTTTTGATACAAGCTCTTGTACTTTATTTTCACCAAAAATTCGTTGCCCAAATTTATAGGCTTTCGTAATTTCAATTTCACTTTTTGTTTTTGAAACTGCAACAAGACTGACTTTACTGCCAATCTCTGATTGAATTTGACTTATTTTTTTTTCTATACTCATAATAATTATTGAAATTGTTTAGAAACAACTTCAGCTTTTTTATTATTAGAATAATCATAAAACCCTTCTTTTGATTTAACTCCTAACTTCCCAGCTAATACCATATTTTTAAGTAGAGGAGAAGCAATATACTTCGGGCTTTTAAATCCGTCATACATTACATTTAATATTGACAAGCATACGTCTAGCCCTATAAAATCAGCCAATTGAAGCGGCCCCATCGGGTGTCCCATTCCTAATTTCATGATAGTATCAATACTTTTTACAGAACTAACTCCATGGTGAAGAGATTCGATTGCTTCATTTATCATAGGTAGTAAAATTCTATTAGCAATAAACCCTGGGTAATCATTAACTTCTACAGGTATTTTTTTTACTTCTTTTGTAATATTGTTAATAAACTTTAAAGTTTCTAAATCAGTTTCATAACCTTTGATAACTTCTACTAATTCCATTATTGGAACTGGGTTCATAAAATGCATGCCTATAACTTTATTAGATCTATTCGTAGATGAGGCAATTTCAGTAATAGAAATTGAGGAAGTATTTGAAGCTAAAATTGTATTACTTGCGTAGTAGCCATCTAATTCTTTAAATATTTTCATCTTTAAATCTAAGTTTTCCGTTGCAGCTTCAATTACTAAATCTACATCTGTTGGAGTACTATTAATATTAGTATTAGTTGTAATATTATTTAATGTGTTATTTTTCTCTACAATTGAAATTTTTTCTTTTGTAACCATTCTATCTAAATTATTAGATATAGTTTTTATCGCCTTGTCTAATGAACTTTGGTTAATATCAACAAGAGTAACTTTAAAGTTATTTTGAGCAAATGTATGAGCAATTCCATTACCCATTGTTCCAGCACCAATAATTACAATATTTCTTTTCATTTTATTAAATTATGTTACAGTACAAATGTAATATTTTTATATCCATAATAAAGCTAGAATTTTAATGTAAATATATTTACTTTTATGATCTTGAAAGATACATTTAAGCATAAAGGTTTAAGGAATAAGTTAGCTCTAGAAGTGAAGCGTAAAGGAGTTTTGGACTTTAAGGTTTTAAAGGCTATTGAGTGTATTCCTAGACACTTATTTATGGATTCAAGTTTTATAGATCATGCTTACCAAGATAAAGCTTTTCCTATTGGAGCAGGGCAAACAATTTCTCAGCCATACACTGTAGCTTTTCAATCAGAATTACTAAAAGTTAAAAAAGGAGATAAAATACTAGAAATAGGTACTGGTAGTGGTTATCAAACGGCTGTATTATGTGAGCTTGGAGCTATTGTTTACTCTGTAGAGAGACAAAAAGAATTATTTAAAAAAACAACTTTGTTTTTGCCAAAAATAGGTTGTTATCCTAAAAAATTAATATTTGGTGATGGATATCAAGGCTATGAAAATGAAGCACCTTATGATTCTATTATTGTTACTGCTGGAGCTCCATTTATCCCAAAAATGTTGCTATCTCAGCTTAAAATCAATGGAAAATTAGTTATACCATTAGGAATTGAGACACAAACAATGACACTTATTATCAAAATTTCTGAAAAAAAATATAAAAAAGTCGAATTTGGAGATTTTCAGTTTGTACCACTTTTAAAGGAGAAAAATTAACTTTTGTTTTCTTTCTTAACTCGGTCTAAGTTTCTTTTATTATCACGATCGATCATTGTCTGCCTTTTGTCATAAAGTTTTTTCCCTTTTGCAAGTGCTATCTCTAGCTTAGCAATTCCTTTTTCATTGGTATATAATTTTAAGGGAATTATAGTCAGACCAGTATTTTTTACGCTTTTATTTAACTTTTGAAGTTCTTTTTTATTTAGCAGTAATTTTCTTGTTGATTTTGGGAAGTGGTTAAAATTTGCAGAAAAAGAGTATGTTTCAATATTCATGTTAACTACAAATAGCTCTATTGATTCATTAAATTCACAGAAGCTTTCGGAAATAGATGCTTTACCAAGTCGTATAGATTTAATTTCTGTACCAGATAACACTATACCAGCGTTATACTTATCAAGAATTTCATATTCAAACCTTGCTTTTTTATTTGTAATAGTTATTTTCCCTTTCATTTTAATAAAACTAGTTATTGTTAATTAGTTTTTAATAACTAAGATACCAAATATATGTTTTTTGCATTATTAAACCTGCCATTTGTTTATTTTTGAATTATAAATTCTAATAAATTATATATGTCAAAAGATCAAATAATCTTTGATTTAATCAAAGATGAAAAAACTAGGCAAATCGAAGGGATTGAATTAATTGCTTCTGAAAACTTTACAAGTGATAACGTCATGAAAGCGACTGGTTCTGTCTTAACAAATAAATATGCTGAAGGTTACCCAGGTAAGAGATATTATGGTGGTTGTGAGGTAGTGGATAAAATTGAGACATTAGCAATAGAAAGAGCGAAAAAACTATTTGGTGCTTGTTGGGCTAATGTTCAACCTCACTCTGGAAGTCAGGCAAATTCTGCTGTCTTTTTTGCTTGTTTAAATGTTGGAGATAAAATCCTAGGTTTTGATCTATCACACGGAGGACATTTAACACATGGCTCTTCGGTTAATTTTTCTGGACAATTATACGACCCTGTTTTTTACGGAGTAGAAAAAGAAACTGGAATTTTAAATTACGATAAAATACAAGAAATTGCTACAAGGGAAAAACCTAAGATGATAATAGCAGGCGCTTCAGCTTATTCTAGGGACATAGACTATGAGAGGTTTAGAGAGATTGCAGATAGTGTAAATGCTTTACTATTAGGAGATATTTCTCATCCATCAGGTTTAATAGCTAAAGGAGTTTTGAATGACCCTGTTCCTTTTTGTCACATAGTAACTACTACAACTCATAAGACATTAAGAGGCCCAAGAGGTGGTTTAATATTAATGGGAGAGGATTTTGAAAATCCTTTTGGAATTAAATTTAAAAGTGGGAAGTTAAAAAAAATGTCTTCATTACTAGATTTAGCGATTTTTCCAGGTAATCAAGGTGGTCCACTTGAACATGTTATAGCGGCTAAAGCTATAGCTTTCGAGGAGGCTTTACAAGATGATTTTATGTATTATATTTTAAATGTCAAAAAAAATGCCCATGTAATGGCGAATGAATTCATAAAAAAAGGCTACAATATTATTTCTAATGGAACAGATAATCACATGATGTTAATAGATCTTAGAAATAAGGATATTGATGGAAAGTCTGCAGAATATGCTCTAGGAGTTGCTGATATTACTGTAAATAAAAATATGGTTCCGTTTGATGATAAATCACCATTTGTTACTTCTGGGATAAGAGTAGGGACTGCTGCTGTTACAACTAGAGGTTTAGATGCTGATGATATGGTTAAAATTGTAAACTTTATTGATGAGGCTATAATGAATCATGATAATGAAGATAAGCTGAAAGAAATTGGTTCGAATGTCAATTCAATGATGAGTAAATTTCCGCTTTTTTCAATTTAAACTAATCATTAACTATAATATGTTGATAAGCACCCAAATCAGGTGAATTAACTCTACTTATGTTTAGTAAATCTAAAGGATGTTCAACTGCCTGTTGTGGGTCTCCTAGATTAATTAATTCAGACCCCTGAAGTATAAATAATTCATTGTTATAAGGGTTTTTGAAATCTGTATTTAAATTTAAATATAAACTTTGATATTTATCAGTATTTGTAAAATCAAAATTACTTTCGTTTGAAAAATTATCATTAATATCGTCGAATTTAATCATACAATTTTTAAACATAAAATTTAAATCAGATTCATCATATTGCTCTATCAAAAGTTCAATAGCTTCACTTCCAGAAACGATACTATTACTCATACTAAAGTTCAAGTTTGGATTACTTACTATTTCACCTTCATTATTTAACCAATAATTATTCACTAATAAGCTTGGAAATTGTCTAAAACTATTATTCCAAAAATTTGTTATTGTACAATGTGTTAAGTTATAATTTCCTCCATAAGTAGCTGCAAATGATGATTGCCCACTTTTATTAATAACTAAATTACTCGCTGACACTGAAGAAGATTTAGCTAAAATTCCAAAATTGCTAGAATTAAAAATTTTAGAATTATTAATAATTAACTGATTAGTTGAGTTTAAATAACCTTCAGAGTATATTCCAATAGTTGAATTTTTTATTGTTAAGTAATTTATAAGATTATTAACACTCCCTTTAAATAGCCAAATAGTACCCCATTGTCCGGGCGTGTTTTCAAAACTAGTTTCTAATCTGTCTCCTTCAAATATAACTTCATTTTCTAGTGTTTCTTGATTTTCACTAAATTCACCATTTATATGAATTGAGGCTCCATTTGTGACTAGTATTCCTGAATTTGAATGAAAATGAATTCTAGCTCCTTTATTAATGGATAATATACTGTTCTCTGGAACAGCAGCATAACCATAAATTACATATGGCTTTTCATTAGTAAAATTCAATTCATTTTCAGATAAAAACCTTCCTTGTATATTGGTTTCATCTGAAATTCCATCATTGTCAATATCAAAACTCAAGGTTTCAATAATTGTTTCTCCTGTATTATTATTAATATATTTTTGAGGATAAATAAAAACTGCATCCTTAACTAAAGTTATAAGTTCTACCGTTTGGGAATTATATCCAGTATCAAAAATTATTTTGTCATTGTATAAAAACTGATTAGCATCTTCACTTAGGTTTGTGATATCTACTGTCGTTTCTATAAAAATAAATAAGCTGTCTTTAGCTAATAGCTCGATGTTTTCGAAGTGTTTACCCGAGTCATTTTGTGTCCCATAAATACCATCTACATTTAATCTGTAGTAAGAATTTTCTCCATTTTCAAGATCTATATTGGGAATTAAAATATTTTCATTAGAATTATTATAAACCTTTAAATTGTACGTGCTAGAACCAATATTAGTAAAGACAGTATCTAAGTACACTGAATCTTTTGAGAAGCTTAGTTGTGTTTCAGTAACTTTAAAATTAAAATCTTCTCTACATGAGCTCCAAAAAACGATAATAATAATATTTAATATTAATGAAAATAACTTTTTCATAATCAGATTCTTATTTTTTTATTATCTCAATTTCAAATATTTTATCCCACATTTTCCCTGTAACAAATAATGTTTGACTCTCTTTGTTGAATGCTATGCCATTTAAAACATCTAAATTATTGTGATTTGTAACTCTTTGTTTTAGCCCAGAAAGATCAATTACTCCTTCTACTGCACCTATAATCGGATCTATAATTGCCACTCCGTTTTTCAAGTATCTATTTGCATATATTTTACCATTTACCCATTCTAACTCATTTAGACCATTAACCTTTCCTTTATTAGTGTAAACTTCAAAATTGTCAATTTCTTCAAATGTATTTGGGTCTAGTATCCAAATTTTTTCAGTGCCATCACTTTTGAATATTTTACTCGAATTATTACAGAGTCCCCAACCTTCTAAACTTTTATTGTAATAGAACTTATCTATTAATTCTAAATTCTCTAAATCATATACCAATCCAATACTTTCCCTCCATGTTAATTGAATTATTTTATCATTTATAATCGTTAATCCTTCTGCAAAGTATTTATTAGAAATATTAATTTCTGATAAAGTTTCACCTGTTTTATATTCAGTTTTTCTTAATTTTGATTTACCGTATTTCCCAGTACTTTCGTATAAAAAACCTTTATTAAATTCTAACCCTTGAGTATAAGAATTTATATCATGAGGGTAAGTATTAATTATTCTGTAAGAATAAATTTTCGGTTTTTTATCATTAAGAAGAATAAAACTATATTTTTTTGATTTATTCGTATTATTAAAAAACGAAACAACATTAATATTATTTTGACCAAGTCTTAAATTTTCAAGTTCAAATTCTAAATTATTTAGTGAGTTGTCTATAAAGTTGTAAATTAATTTACTCGAGTTGTAAACCTTAATTGAATCAAATTTTTCATGGACAGTTAATTTAATGGTTTCGTTGCGCTGTAGTTTTTCTTTAATATTTGATGTGATATTTAAATTAGCATCAAGATTATTGTTGCATCCAAATAAAAAGAAGGATAAAATTATTTGTAATATTTTGAAGCTCATAAGCATTTGTATATTGGCAATTTATTTATTTAAATTAACTTAAAAAAATCTTAGCGTATTATAAATCATTTGTATATTTACATTGGCAAGTCCTACACAACTAGCTCCTGTTTAATCCTCCAGAGTGGGAACACAGCAAAGGTATACGGTTGTAGCGGTGTGATGTAGGTAGCTTGCCTTTTTTTTATTATATTTCCTTCATAATATTCCAACCACATGTCAAAAGTAATTTTAATCACAGGTGCTTCTTCTGGGATAGGTAAAGCATTAGGAGATTTTTTAACTATTAAAGGTTTCAAGGTTTATGGAACAAGTAGAAATTCTTCTAATTACATAAATTCTAATTTTATATTATTAGACCTAGATGTCCAAAACTCTTCAAGTATAGATCTCTGTGTTGAGAAAATAACTAAGATTGAAGGTAGAGTTGATGTTTTAATTAATAATGCAGGAGTTGGCATTACAGGGCCTTTAGAAGAGTTGCCAGAAAACGAAATCGAAAATAATTTTAAAACAAACTTATTTGGTCCTATAAATATTATAAAAAAGGTTTTACCTGTTATGCGAAAAAACAAACAGGGTTTAATTATTAATGTTACATCAGTTTCTGCTTGTGTAGGCACTCCATATAGATCTATTTACAGCGCAAGTAAAGCTGCTTTAGATTTAGTTTCTGAAACCTTAAACATGGAAACTAAGCCATTTAATATTAATGTTGTGACTATAGCTCCAGGTGAGTTTGCGACAAATATTGCTTCTAGAAGATACCATGCTTTAATTAAAAAGGACTCTGTATACTTTTCTAGTTATTCTAAAGCTCTTAAATTAATGAATGAGCATGTTGATAGCGGTTCTGACCCTAAATTAATTGCTAAACTAGTTTTCAAGATAATTAATACTAATAATCCCAAAAAGAAATATACAGTTGGCTCTTTTTTAGAAACAGTTGCCCCATATCTAAAACTCCTTCTTCCTCAGAAATTATTTGAATATATAGTGATGAGAAGTTATTAATACTATTCACTAATTTGTTAATATGTTTACAAGCATTTTAATTTTTAATTTTTTTATTTATTGTAATTTTAAAATGTACATAATCACAAAAAATCTACTATGAAATTTTTTATTGACACAGCAAATTTAGATCAAATTAAAGAAGCGCAAGACTTAGGTGTTTTGGATGGTGTTACCACTAATCCTTCCTTGATGGCTAAAGAAGGAATTACTGGAAGGGAAAATATTTTACAACATTATAAAGATATATGTGATATAGTAGATGGTGACGTTTCAGCAGAAGTCATTGCAACAGACTTTGAAAACATGATTTCTGAAGGAACTGAATTAGCAAATCTTCATAGTCAGATAGTTGTAAAGTTACCAATGATTAAAGATGGAATTAAAGCTGCGAAATATTTTAGTGATAACGATATTAAAACTAATGTTACATTAGTTTTTTCTGCTGGTCAAGCACTTTTAGCCGCTAAAGCTGGAGCGACTTATGTATCACCATTTATAGGTAGGTTAGATGATATTTCAACAGATGGTTTAAATCTAATAGCAGAAATCAGATTAATTTATGACAACTATGGGTTTACAACACAAATCCTAGCAGCATCTGTTAGACACACGATGCATGTAATAGATTGTGCTAAAATAGGTGCAGATGTAATGACTGGCCCGCTAAGTTCAATTTCTGGACTGTTAAAACACCCTTTGACTGATATTGGTTTAGAGAAGTTTTTAAGTGATTATAAAAAGGGTAATTAATTTATTATATTATCTAGGTTGTCACTAAATAGATTTACGTTAGATTCAATTATATTCATTTTTGAGTCTACTATAATTGTTTTTCTTATATACTGAATTCCAAGTAGCCTTTTTGCTATCTCCGCATTACGTAATTTGAATTCATTTATTGGTGTCTTACTTTTACATTCAGAGCAGCTACAGTAACTAGAGTTTATTTTTAGTTTATTAAGCCACTTATCGTTGCTGATATTGTCTATGTTAATTGAAATGAAGTTGATGTTTGGGTATTTATTTTTTAATTCTTTAACTTTATTGTGGCTATACTTAAAAGAGTTTTTTGAGTTTTGACTCCAAAAATAAATTAAGGATTTATCATTTATTAAATTATTAATGTTTACTGGTATTTTATTGCTATTAATAAGCTCTATTATTGGTAATTTTTTACCCTTTTTTAGCTTCTTTAGACTGTTAAATAGTGTTGTAATTCTTTTCTTTTGATAATTTTTAGAACTATCACTAGTTGTTTTGTTTATGTTTAAATAGTGATTGTATATTTTATTAGCCTCCCCTTGAGTTTTGCTAAATGACAAAAACCTTCTGGTAATAAATGAAGTTAATCTAGATTTAATTTCCTGGTTAGTTACTAAGCTATCTATTAGGTTTAACTTTATTAAATTATATTTAGTATTGTCTTTTTTAAATAATTTTTTATTATTTGTTTTTATGAATTCTTCATATGCTAAATTATCGAAGTGTGGAAATAAAAAATTATAATAATGGTAAAATTCCTGTAGTAGGGTGTTGTTGTAATTTATGTTTTTTCTAAAGTCATAAAAATCTTTTGGGTATAATATATCGTCACTATTATTTAATTCAATAAATCGATAAGCTTCTTTTTTTGAATTAAAAATATACTCAATTGTGTGTATTGCAACTCCTTTAAATAAAGTAGAGATAGGGGTTGAAGAAGTAAAACTTTTTAATAGCTTAATCTCATTTAGTTTAATAGAATCTAATTTATTTTTAAAACTTGTGGGGTTTAGTTTATATAAATTAGAGCTATTTCTTCTGGAATTCTCATATTTAGTAAATAAATTTATTAAGTAATTGTTCTTTTTTGATCCTAGTCCACTAAATGATAGTGATTCGTCAAAATCTAAAGTATTTACTCTTAGTGTAATACTGTCTTTCGGCTCTAATAGTATTAGTTGGTATTCATTGCCATGTGAAAATCCATAGAAGCCAGGAACAGTTGATTCTATTTTTGTAATAAATCTGTTATTTGAATCTAAAAATAATGTATCAATTATGACATTTGACTTAAAAATAGTTATTTTTTTGTCTGTTGGGTTTATTATTTCACCACCTATATAGCTATAGGTAATATCTCTTTGATTTTGACAATCACAAAGTATTATACTTAATAATAAAAACCCAAAAATTCTTTTCATGTTATTCATTGATAAGGTCAAAAATAAATATGAATATCGTTTAATTGTGTTAATTACCTGTTAAATTAAATCTATTTAATCAAAGTAGATTAAGTTTTTAGCGATTAGATTTTATATTTTTGCAGAAATTTTTAATTTCATTTTTATGTTATCAGTTTCAAATCTTTCAGTTCAGTTTGGTAAAAGAATTTTATTTGACGATGTGAACACATCCTTTAACAATGGTAATTGTTATGGTATAATAGGCGCAAACGGTTCGGGTAAGTCTACTTTTTTGAAAATATTGGCAGGAAAATTAGATCCTACATCTGGTAATGTCCACTTAGAGCCTGGGAAAAGAATGTCTGTTCTAGAGCAAAATCATAATTTGTATGATAACAAAAATGTCTTAGATACTGTTATTATCGGTAACAAGCCCCTGTATGATGTTAAATTAGAAATGGATACTCTGTATGCAGATTATAACGATGAAAATGCAGATAAAATTGGTGTACTCCAGCAAAAGTTTGAAGAAATGGATGGCTGGAATGCTGAAAGTGCTGCTGCGGCAATGCTATCAAATTTGGGGATTGAAGAAAGGCTGCATTATACCTTAATGAAAGATATTGATGCTAAGCTGAAGGTTAGAATATTATTGGCTCAGTCACTATTTGGTAATCCAGATGTTTTAGTCATGGATGAGCCTACTAATGATTTAGATTACGAAACGATATTATGGCTTGAAAATTTTCTTGCTAATTTTGACAACTGTATAATTGTAGTTTCCCACGATAGACATTTTTTAGATTCTGTTTGTACACACATTTCTGATATTGATTTCAATAAAATATTACATTACTCTGGTAATTACACGTTTTGGTATGAATCATCTCAATTAGCATTACGTCAACGTACTCAGCAAAATAAGAAAGCTGAAGAAAAGAAAAAAGAACTACAAGAGTTTATAGCTAGATTTAGTGCAAATGTTGCAAAAAGCAAGCAAGCTACAAGTAGGAAGAAAATGATTGATAAGCTAAATATTGAAGAGATAAAGCCCTCAAGTAGAAGGTATCCTGCTATTATATTTGATAGAGATAGAGATGCTGGGGATCAAATATTAAATATTGAAAACCTCTCATTTTCACTTGAAAATAATATTCTCTTTGATAAAATAGATTTAAATATTGCTAAAGGAGATAAGGTTGTGATCTTTTCTAAAGATTCCAGAGCTACTTCCGCATTTTATGAAATCATCAATTCTAATCAAAATAAATACTCTGGTAAATTTAATTGGGGTATAACCACATCACAATCTTACTTACCTATTGACAATCATGAGTTTTTTAACAAAGATCTTAGCTTGGTTGAGTGGTTAAGGGAGTGGGCTACTACTGAAGAGGAAAGAGAAGAAGTTTATTTAAGAGGCTTTTTAGGTAAGATGGTGTTTAGCGGAGAGGAGGCTTTAAAAACCTGTAATGTTTTGTCAGGAGGAGAAAAAGTTAGGTGTATGTTGTCTAGAATGATGATGTTTAGAGCAAATGTTTTGATGCTTGATGAGCCTACTAATCATTTAGATTTAGAGAGTATTACTGCATTTAATAACTCCCTTAACAAATTTAAAGGCACTATTCTATTTACTACCCACGATCATCAATTTGCTCAGACTATAGCAAATAGGGTAGTGGAACTAACTCCAAAAGGAATCATAGATAGATACATGAAGTTTGATGAGTACATGCAAGATGATAAAATTAAAGAATTAAGAAATAAGATGTATAAAAATTAATTTCTTAATTCAGCACCAAAATTAACATGTAAACTCTTTATAATTTTGTTCATTAAATTATCAATTTCTATTTCAGATAATGTTTTTTCGTTACTAGATATATTAAGGCTTATCCCATAACTTTTTTTATTTGGAGGTAATTTATCTCCCTGATAAACATCAAATAAGCTTACCTCTTTGATTAACTTTTTATCTACCTTAATACAGCAGTTAAAGATTGATTCAAAATCTATATTTTCATCTAATAACATAGATAAATCTCTAGTTACTTCAGGGTATTTAGGTATTTCATTTACGTGGATAGCTTTATTGCTTACAATTGATACGATTGTATCCCAATTAAATTCAGCATAAAATACTTGTTGGTCTATATTAAAACTATTTAATATTTGATTTTTCACTACTCCGTAAGTTACAATCTCTTTTTTTCCTAAAAACAAAGACTCACCCTCATTTAAGTTTGACAGCGTGGTTGGTTTTGAAATTGTATTATTAATCCCTAGTTTTTGTAACAATGATTTAACTATTCCTTTTGTGTAATAATAGTCAGTTTTTTCTTCAGTTGAATTCCAATTTTTCTTTGAAACATTACCTGTAATGTAAATTGCTAATTTTTTATCTTCAACTCTTTTTTCTTCAATTTTTTTATAGATTTTTCCAAATTCAAATAATTTTAAATCGGACTGCTTTCTGTTTATATTATGTGATGTTACTTCTAAGCCAGAAAAGAGCATGCTTTGTCTTAATACAGATAAGTCCAGACTTAAAGAGTTTATTATTTTTATATCATTTTCTTCATCATCATCTTCACTGATACTGCTAAACTCTGGAGAGGTTAATGAATTAGTCATTATTTCATAATAGCCGTAAGAAACCAGAATATCGCTAATTGAGTTTTGAACATTGTGTTCTGAAAAGAGTTTAATACCGTCAATTGATGAGTTAAGCTTGTGGTTTGGTTTTATATTATTGTATCCATAAACTCTTAGTATTTCTTCTATTACATCAGCTTCCCTTTGAACATCATTTCTGTAATAAGGAATACTTAGTCCAAGACGAGTTTCGGTAATACTGTTAATTTTTATATCTAAAGATGTTAAAATTTCTTTTATAGTTTCGTGGTTAATTTTTTGACCAATAAGTCTGTCTACTTGATCATAATTTAATAAAACTTCAAAATCATCTAATTTTTTGGGGTATAAATCCTCTATTTCACTAGAGATAACTCCACCGCAGATTTCTTTAATTAAAATAGCTGCTCTTTTTAATGCGTATTTTGTAATATTAGGATCTATCCCTCTTTCAAACCTATAAGATGCATCTGTGTTTATTCCATGATGTTTAGCGGATTTCCTTATGGTTATAGGATCAAAATAGGCACTTTCTAATAAAATTGATTTAGTTGATTCTTTAACTCCTGAATTGATTCCTCCATAAAGACCTGCCATACAAAGTGGTTTATTGCCACTGCAAACCATAAGGTCTAAGTCTGTTAGCTCTCTTTCAATTCCATCTAAAGTTGTAAACTTTGTACCTTTTTTTAATGTTGTTACTTTTATTTTATCATCAACTATACTATCGTAATCAAATGCATGTAAAGGCTGTCCTAAATCATGAAGGACATAATTAGTTATATCAACAATATTGTTAACAGGAGTTAAATCAATGGATTTTAGTCGGTTTTTTAACCATTCTGGTGACTCCTTGACTTTAATATTATTAATTACAATTCCACAATATCTAGGTGCTTTTTTAGAGTCTTGAACATCTAATTTTAAATTAATAGCTCTATTGTCTATGTTAAAATCACTAACTGAAGGAGTTATTAGTTCTAGATTAATTCCTTTATGCATTAAGCCTACCTTCAGGTCTCTGGCAACACCAAGATGACTCATTGCGTCAGCTCTATTGGGGGTCAGTCCTATATCAAAAACTTTATCATTTTCAATATCATAAATTTCACTAACCAAAGTTCCTGGTTTGTGTTCTTTTTTGAATACTATGATTCCATCATGAGAAGTACCTAGGCCGAGTTCATCTTCAGCACATATCATACCTTGGCTACTTTCTCCTCTGATTTTACTTTTTTTAATAATTACTTCATCATCATTGAAGTAAAGTTTAGCTCCTACCATTGCAACTGCCACTGTCTGCCCAAGCTCAATGTTTGGTGCTCCACATACAATTTGAATATTCTCTTCTTCACCAACGTCAACTGTCGTAACCTTTAATCTATCGGCGTTAGGATGTTTTTCGCAAGTCAAAACCTTACCAATAACTATATTTCTTAACCCTCCTTTTATAGATTCAAAGTTAGAAATACCTTCAACTTCAAGACCTAATTCAGTTAATAATTTTGAGGTATCCTCAGTGCTTTCTTTGAGGTTTATAAATTGTTTTATCCAGTTGTTAGATATTTTCATTATTTCTTTTTAAGAATACAAATATAATAATACTAAGTTTGTAATGAAATCGAAAAAGTTTTTTTAATAATAAGTTTTTAATGATATTTAATATAAAACATTTATGAGGTATTTTGTTATTTTGTTAGGCTTTATTTTTATAACCTCTTGTGATAATGTGGTTAACGAAAAATTAGACCTAGGTTGGTATGTGGGTAATTTAGAGGTTGAAAAAGATAAATACCTCCCTTTTGATTTTTCTGTAATTAATGATAGTACTTTGGTTGTAAGTAATTCATCTGAACTTGTAGAGTTTAAAGTAGAGTATTTACAGGATTCAATTTTTATTAAATCAAAAATATTTGAAGGCTATATTAAAGGAGTCTTAGACAAGGGAGTAATAAATGGCGTATTTATTATTGAGAGTCTAGATAGATCTATTCCTTTTCACTCAGTCAATAGTTCAGATCGTTTTGATATTCAATTTGAAGAAAATAAAAAACTAACTTTAAATTCCTGGAAATTTATTTTCAATCCTGATCTCGCTAATGAATCCTATTCAATTGGAATGTTTGAGTCTATTGGAAACAATAAGATTAATGCAACGTTTAGAACCAATACTGGAGATTATGGCTTTATGGAGGGTGGATATAAAGACAATAAGCTCTTATTATCAACTTTTAATGGTTCTAGAGCTTACCTTTTAGAGGCTGAATTTAAAGGGGATAGCATAAAGGGAGTGATATATCAAGGCAACCACTCAAAAATGACGATTAAGGGTGTGGTAGACAATGATTTTAAATTAGCAGATGCTTACGCTCTAACTTATTTAAAAAACAATAATGCAAGCTTTGATTTTTCTTTTGAGAATACTAAGGGGGATTTAGTTTCAATCAATGACGATGTTTATACAGATAAGTCTTTGGTTATACAACTGATGGGTAGTTGGTGTCCTAACTGTCTAGATGAATCTATTTTTTATGTTGATTATTTAAACAATAACGTCTTAAAAGATGTAGAGTTTATTGGATTAGCTTTTGAATACGCTAAAACTAAAGAGTTAGCAATAAATAGTATTTTAAAATTAAAAAATGAGATTGGTATTAATTATCCTATTTTACTAGCTCAATACGGAGGTACAAATAAAAAAGAGGCTTTGAAAAAATTCCCTATGTTAAATAATATAATTTCGTACCCAACAACAATTTTTGTTAATAAAAGTAAAGAGGTTGTAAAGATTCATACTGGATTTAATGGTCCTGCCACAGGTGAAAAGTATATTGATTTTGTAAAAGAATTTGATAAAACGATTAAAAGTATGATCGCTAATTGAGAAGTTTAACAATTAGCCTATGTAGCTCCATAGGTCATTGTTTTGGGCTATGTGATTGTAGGTGTTTAGTAATGTTTTATTTTTGTTATCCAAAAGATCTTTATCTTCTTCAAGTATTTTTTTAGCGCATTTTCGTGCGTAAGTTAATATTTCTTGATCTGACATCAAATCTGCAATTTTTAGTGTGATAACTCCGCTTTGTTGTGTCCCCATTATGTCTCCAGGGCCTCTAATTTCTAAATCCTTTTCAGCAATTATAAAACCGTTATTAGTTTCAGTCATGGTTTTAATCCTTAATCTGCTTTCGTTGCTAAGTTTATTTCCAGACATTAATATGCAGTAGCTTTTGTGTATGCCTCTTCCGACTCTTCCTCTTAATTGATGTAGTTGAGATAGGCCAAACCTTTCTGAACTTTCAATTACCATTACTGAGGCGTTAGGTATATTAACTCCAACTTCAATCACAGTAGTTGCTATTAGTATTTGAGTTTCCTTATTTTCAAACCTTTTCATTTCAAACTCTTTATCTTGAGCTTTCATTTTTCCATGTACTATGGATATTTGATACTTGGGCTGTTCAAATTCTCTTGAAAGACTTTCATAGCCATCCATTAGATCTTTAAAGTCCATGTTTTTACTCTCTTCAATCAATGGGTATACAACGTAAACTTGTCTGCCTTCATTTATTTGATCTTTAATAAATCTAAATACACTAAGTCTGTTTTTGTCATATCTATGAACAGTAGTGATTTCACGTCTGCCTGGGGGTAATTCATCAATTAAAGATATGTCAAGATCTCCATAAGCGCTCATTGCTAAAGTTCTTGGAATCGGTGTGGCCGTCATTATTAGTATATGCGGAGGAATCACACTTTTTGCCCATAATTTACTTCTTTGAGCTACTCCAAATTTGTGCTGTTCATCAACTATTGCAAGACCTAAATTTTTGAATTTTACTTTGTCTTGAATTAAGGAATGAGTCCCAATTATAATATCAATTTCTCCACTCTCTAATGACTTATATATGTCTTTTTTAATTGAAGCTTTAGTTGACCCTGTTAGTAGTACTGTATTGATATTAAGTAATTTAGACATTAATAAAAATCCTTCATAGTGTTGTACTGACAAAATTTCAGTAGGAGCCATTAAGCAAGCTTGATACCCATTATCTAACGCTATTAAAATTGTCATGAACGCTATTATAGTTTTACCAGAGCCAACATCACCTTGAAGTAACCTGTTCATTTGGGCTTTACTACCTAAATCATTTCTAATTTCTTTTAACACTTTCTTTTGAGCATTAGTTAATTCAAAGCTTAAAACTTCATCATAAAACTTATTAAAATTATTTCCTACTATATTAAAATTGTATCCTTTGATTTTGTCTTTTCTATATATATTTTTTTTTAATAATTGTAACTGTAGAAAAAGTAATTCTTCAAATTTCAATCTTCTTATCGACTCAGATAATAGCTCGTTATTTTCAGGAAAATGAACATTATAAATAGCACTATTTTTATCTAACAGTTTTAATTCATTTATTAAGTAATCAGGAAGAGTTTCTTTAAATTTTATTTTAATATCAAAGAGTAGGATTTTCACCAAGTTAGAAATCACTTTATTACTAACTCCTTTTTTAATTAAAGTTTCTGTTGATGGGTATATAGGCTGTAGTTTAGCTCTTAGCTTAAGATTTTCAGTTTTAAATAGTTCTAGTTCTGGATGTGGAATAGATACTTTGTTTGCAAAAAAGCTAAGCTTACCAAATATTATGTATTTAGTATTTAAGTTCAAGCTCTTTTTTAACCACTTTATAGACTTAAACCAGATTAATTCAATTTCGTCTTCTCCATCATAAAAATATGCAACCAACCTTTTTTTTCTACCTATGCCTATTTCAGTAATATTTGAAATTTCACCAATAATTTGTACGTCGCAACTGAATTTTGGTAAGTCTTTAATCTTATAATACTTAGATTTATCTAAATATCTCTTAGGAAAAAAATTTGCTAAGTCTTTATAATCAAAGATCTTTAATTCTTTTTTTATTAATTCAGACCTGCTGGCTCCAAGACCTTTTAAATAATCAATTGGTGTATTTAGTAAATTAGAATTCATTAAAATAAAAATAATATTTTTTTATGTTAATTACATTAATTACAATATTTAATATTGATATTAAATTGTTCATAATTAATGGTTATAAATTATTATAATATCCTATACATTATCTAAATTCACTCTTAAAAAATTTATCAGTGAATAACTTACTAAATAATTTAAATAAATCTCAATTAGAACCGACTCTGCAGACTGATGGGCCAATGATCGTTATTGCTGGAGCTGGTTCAGGTAAAACTAGAGTTCTTACCTATAAAATTGCTTACCTGATGAGTAAAGGGGTTGATGCTTTTAATATTTTGGCTCTAACGTTTACAAACAAAGCGGCTAAAGAGATGAAAGAAAGAATATCTTCAATGTTAGAAGATAATGAATCAAAAAATTTATGGATTGGTACTTTTCACTCTGTTTTTGCTAAAATATTAAGAATTGAAGCTGATAAACTTGGTTACCCTACAAACTTTACAATTTATGATACTCAAGATTCTCAGAGATTAGTTTCATCAATTATAACTGAACTAAATCTTGACAAAGAGATATATAAATATAAACAGATTTACTCTAGAATCTCCAGCTATAAGAACAACCTTATAACTGTAAAGGCCTATAACTCAAATAATGAATTAATTGAAGCAGATAGACAGGCTAGAAGACCTAAGCTTATAGATATTTATACGGAGTATGTAAGCAGATGTTTTAAATCTGGAGCAATGGATTTTGACGATTTATTACTTAAAACAAATGAATTATTATCAAGATTTCCTGAAGTTCTATCAAAGTATCAAAATATGTTTAAGTATGTACTAGTTGATGAATATCAAGATACAAACCACTCTCAATACTTAATTGTAAAAGCATTATCTGACAAGTTTCAAAATATATGCGTAGTAGGGGATGATGCCCAGAGCATATACGGATTTAGAGGGGCTAACATTAATAATATTTTAAATTTTCAAAAAGATTATGATGATGTAAAAACCTTCAAACTTGAGCAAAACTATAGATCTACAAAAAACATAGTTAAAGCTGCAAATAGTTTAATTGAAAAGAATCAAAAAAGATTAGATAAGGTAGTCTGGACAGACAATTCTGAGGGAAATAAAATTAAAGTAAATAGACTATTAACTGATGGTGATGAGGGTAGGTTTGTTGCTAGTTCAATTTTTGAAAATAAAAATTCTAAGCAACTTCAAAATAAAGATTTTGCTATTTTATATAGAACAAATGCGCAATCAAGATCTTTTGAAGATTCATTAAGAAAAAGAAATATTCCATATAGGGTTTATGGTGGGTTATCGTTTTATCAGAGAAAAGAAATAAAAGATGTACTCGCTTATTTACGCTTAATCATTAACGAGAATGACGAGGAGGCTTTTAAAAGAGTTATCAATTTTCCGGCTAGAGGTATAGGTCAAACAACAATTAATAAATTGTTGGTTGAGGCTAATAACTTAAATATTTCCTTGTATGATTTGTGTAAAAGATCACAAGATTTACAATTAAATATTAGTTCTGGTATAAAATTAAAAATAATTAATTTCATCAATCTCATTGAATCCTTCAAGATTTCAGCAAAGAATAAGAATGCTTTTGATATCGCTAATGATGTAGTTAATGAAACAGGAATAATTAAAACTTATAGTTCTTTAACTTCAATCGAAGATCAAGCAAAAATTCAAAATATTGAAGAAATGCTTAATGGTATTAAAGATTTTGTTGAAGTTCAAAGAGAAGTTCCTGAGTCAACTGGCTCAATCAGCGAGTTCTTAGAAGATGTAGCGCTAGCTACAGATTTAGATAAAGACGATCAGGATACTAATAAGGTAGCTTTAATGACAATACATCTTGCAAAAGGTTTAGAGTTTCCAGTTGTTTATATTGTTGGTTTGGAAGAAAATCTATTTCCTAGTGCAATGAATTTAAATTCCAGAAATGATTTAGAAGAAGAAAGAAGATTATTCTACGTAGCTTTAACAAGAGCAGAAAAAGAAGCTTATTTATCTTATGCTCTTTCAAGGTATAGATGGGGGAAGTTAACAGATTCTGAACCTAGCAGGTTTATCGAAGAAATAAATGAAGAATATTTAGAGATTTTAACTTCTGTTAACGAAAATAAATTTAAACCCTTAATTCATAGTAAATCAAGCAACGAACCAAGTTTTAATAAATTAAGGTTTAAGAAAGTAACTCCAAAGCCTAGCCCTGTAGGGAATTTTAAGAAAGTTCAACGAAGCCCTGCTAATATTAATTTATTTGATAACAAACTGACTGTTGGAAATATTGTTGAACACATTAGATTTGGAAAAGGAGAGGTTGTTAATATTGAAGGTAGAGCAGCTGATATTAAAGCCGAGATTAATTTTGAAAATGGGGGTGTAAAAAAGTTATTATTAAGATTTGCTAAACTTAAAATTATAGCATAAAAAAAGAGGTTTAATAAAATTAAACCTCTTTTTTTAAATAAATAATATAGCTTATTCAGTCATATTTTTCATTTCTTTTTCAATCATATCATAAAACTGATCAATTTTAGGCATAATTACAATCCTTGTTCTTCTGTTTATTGATCGGTTTGATGCAGTTTCGTTATCAACTAAAGGTACGTGAAAACTTCTTCCTGCTGCAATTAATTTCTGAGGATTCACATCTAAAGTTTCTAATACCCTCACTATAGATGTAGACCTTTTAACACTCAAGTCCCAGTTGTCTAACAATACACCTTTTTGAAAAGATTGACTATCAGTATGACCTTCAACCATGCATTCGAAATCAGGCTTGCTATTGACAACAGTAGCTACTTTAGCAAGAATTTCTTTTGCTCTTTCAGTAACTTCATAGCTTCCACTTTTGAATAAAAGCTTATCAGATAGAGAAATAAATACAACACCCTTTTCAACATTCACTTCAATGTCAGGATCGTTTATTCCAATTTCTTTTTTAAGACTTGTTACAATTGCTAGTGTTACGCTATCTTTTTTGTTAACAGCATCTTGAAGTCTTGTAATTTTCAAATCTTTTTCTTTCATACTCTCCAAAGATCTTTCTAGATTATCAGCTCCCTTGGAAGTTAATATAGTTAAGTCTTTTGTACTTATCATTAAATCTCTAGTAGTTCTTCTTAAGTCGTCCACCTGATCTTTATAAGCGGTAGATAATGCTACTGCTGATACTTTCTCTTCAATACAAGCATTTAATTTTACAGTTGCTGTATTTAATAAATCTTGAGTGTTTCGTTGTTTGTTTTCTAATGAAGTGTATTCTTTTTTAGTAACACAACTACTTAAAATTAAAACAGTTAATAAACTTAATAAAATTGATTTTTTCATCTGATATTTTTAAAAATTATAATAATAATGTAAAAGTAAATAAAAGCTAAACTTAATTACTAAAAAACTTAAAATATTTTAACTTAATATATTTTGACAACAAAAACGTTTTGTTCAGGTTGCTCAAGTTATTTAAGTTAGAATTAGTTTTTTGTCTTTTTTTAATTAATTCAGGTATTTTAAGGTAAAACGCAAAATGAGCTTTAATTATTGCAAAAAAGTGTAAAAATTTAAAATTCACTAAATAATAAATCCCAATTAAACCATCTATTATCATCTTAAATACAAGTGTAATTAATAAATTTTTATCTCTATTTTTTGTTATTGTAAAGAGACTATTTCTGAAATTTAAAAATGTTTTTCTTGGATTATCATATTCTAAAGTAGCTCCTCCAACATGGTACACAGTAGAATTATGAATATATCTAACTTTAGAGTTTTGTTTTAAAATTCTCCAACATAAATCTATTTCTTCCATATGACTAAAAAAGGATTCGTCAAATCCATTTAAAGAATTAAAAATATCTTTTCTTATAAAGAAACATGCACCAGATGCCCAAAATATTTCTTTATTAAAGTTATACTGATCATTATCTTTCTCTATGATGTTGTGTACCCTACCATCACAATAAGGAAATCCTAAGCTATCTATGAAGCCGCCTGCTGCACCAGCATAGTCAAAATAAGCTTTGTTATTATAGTTTAAAATTTTTGGTTGAGCGGCTGCTGTATTCGCATTTAATAAAAACTCTTTGATTAATGGCTTGAGCCAATTCTCAGTTACTTCTACATCATTGTTTAATAAACAAAATACATCTGCATTAATTTCTTTTAAACCTTCATTGTATCCTTTAGCATAGCCGTAATTCTCTTTATTTTTAATAATACTTATCATAGGGTAATTAGATGAAATATAATCAACAGATTTATCTGTTGAATTATTATCTATTATGTATAATTCAGCATCATTATTAGTATAAATAATTAAAGGATCTAAAAATTTTTTTAATAGTTTTAATCCATTCCAGTTTATTATAACTACAGCTAATTTCATTTATTCTAGATATCTTTTATAAAATCATAACATTGTTTCTTGTAATCAATTTTACAGTAATAATGATTAACCCCATTTGTCACCATAAGTAGTTCTGATTTTAAGCTCATATTATAAATTGCAATTTGATCAAAGGTTTTTTGAGTTATTTTAATTTCTGGAGATTTACATTCTACAAGTAGCTTAATGCTTCCATTTGTATTAAAAACAACTATATCATACCTTTTACTTAAATTATTAACTTTTAATGTTTTTTCAATATTAATCAAAACATTAGAAAAATTCTTTTCATTTATAAGAAATTTAACACAATTTTGCCTAACCCATTCTTCTTTTGTAAGCTTAATATATTTTTTTCTGATTTCATCAAAAATATAATCTCCATTTTCTTTATTTTTGATTTTAAATGTATAATTTGGAAAATTCAAGTTTAACATAATACAAATTTCGTTTTTTTTTATGACATTAATTAAACAAATAGAAAATGATATAAAAAACAATTCTTTTTCTCCGATCTATTTATTAATGGGGGAGGAAGAGTATTATATTGATTATCTGACTAAATTAATTCAAAAGAATTCTCTAAAAGATCACGAAAAAGATTTTAATTTAAATATTGTTTATGGAAAAGACACCTCTATTGCTGATATAATTTCTATTTCTAAGCAATACCCAGTTATGTCAGAAAAAAAACTGGTAATAGTAAAAGAGGCTCAAGATCTTGTAAAAAAAGATATTGATGGAAACTCTTTGGATGACTTAATCAGTTATGTAAACAGTCCTTTAGATTCTACAATACTAGTTTTAAATTTTAAACATAAATCTCTTGATAAAAGAAAGGCTATCTATAAAGCAATTTTAAAAAATGGTTTAGTTTTCGAAAGCAAGAAGCTATATGAAAACCAGGCTCAAGATTGGATTATTTCATATTTACAATCTTTTGGCTTTACGATTGATAAAAAATCCTCCTTTTTAATTACTGAGTTGTTAGGAACGGACATTAACAAAATAGCTAATGAATTAGATAAGTTAATAGTTTTAAAGTCTAAAGTTAAGACTATTAATAGCGATGATGTTGAAAAATTTATAGGTATATCAAAAGATTTTAACGTTTTTGAACTTAGAAAAGCGATAGGAGAAAAAAACTTATTTAAATGCATGAAAATTATAGATTACTTTTCAAAAAATCCAAAATCCAATCCTATAGTTGTTATAGTATCTCTAATCTTTGATTTTTTTGTCAAGTTGTTTATATATCATAGTCTTTCTGATAAGTCAGATAAATCCGTCGCATCTGCATTAAAAGTTAGTCCATATTTTGTAAAAGATTATTCTTCTGCTGCTAGAAATTATTCTATGAAGAGTATTTCTTCTAAGATATCAATTTTAAGGGAGTTTGATTTAAAATCAAAAGGTTTGGGTGCAACTAATATTACTAATTCAGACCTTTTAAAAGAATTAATATTTAAGCTACTACATTAACTTAGGGAAATCCTGAGGATTTGATTCACTCATGATGTTATAAGCCATCTCGAATATATCATCTTTAGAAGGTTTAGAAAAGTAATCACCATCAGTGCCATATGCAGGTCTATGATCTTTTGCGCTGAGTAGTTTCGGTTCACTGTCAAGAAAATTATAAATACTTTGTTTAGAAATTAATTCACTTAAAATATAACCGGTACCACCACCAGGGACATCTTCATCAACAATTAATAATCTATTTGTTTTTGAAACGCTTTTACTTATTTCTTTTCCTAAATCAAAAGGAATTAAGCTTTGTACGTCTATTAGTTCAATTGATATATTAAAATTAGAAAGCTCTTGAATTACTTCTTGTATTAAGTTTAGCGTTGACCCATAGGAAACTACTGTTAAATCAGATCCTTCTCTTACGATTTCTACTTTACCAACAGGAGTTCTTATCTCAGAAAGATTTGAAGGTTCTTTTTCTTTTACTCTATATGCATTTAAACACTCAATAATAAGTGAAGGCTGATCACTTTCTAGCATAGTATTGTAAAAACCTGCAGCCTTAGTCATATTTCTAGGAACTAATATATAAATTCCTCTTAAAAAATTAACAATTCCACCAAGAGGAGAGCCTGAGTGCCAAATTCCCTCAAGTCTATGACCTCTGGTTCTTATTATAAGCGGTGCCTTTTGTTTGCCTTTTGTTCTGTAGTGTAGTGTAGCTAAATCATCGCTCATTATTTGAATGGCATACAGTAAGTAATCTAAATATTGAATTTCAGCTATAGGTCGTAGACCTCTTAATGAAAGACCGATTCCTTGTCCGATTATAGTAGCCTCCCTAATTCCAGTGTCGGAAACTCTAGCTTCTCCATATTTATCTTGAAGCCCCTCTAGACCCTGATTCACATCACCAATTTTCCCAGAGTCTTCACCAAAAATGATCACATTTTCTTTTTTTTCTAAAATATTATCAAAATTATTTCTTAGAATAACTCTTGCATCAACCTCTTTACAATTATTGTCATAAATTGGTTTGACTTCATTAATTTTTAGTGGACTGTATTTGGACTCACTGTACAGATGTGAGCTATAGTCTAACCTATTTTGATTTTGTTTTGAATTCACCCAATCAATAAGCTCCTTTTTTAAATTTAAATCAACTTTATTTAAGCTATATAAAACCTTCCTTGCAGTAGAAACTATATCTTTCTTATTTGGCTCGCTTGAATTTTTAAATGAATCAATTAATGAAATTATTTTATTGTTTAAGAATTTATGATCTATTTTATTTAAAATAGTTAACAGTTCTTCTTTTTGGTTTTGTGTAATTGATATTACAGATTTCCAAGCCTTAGCCTTGTCCTCTTTCACTTTCTTTTTTAAAGACCGTTCTATCTCAATTAATTCTTCATTTGTACTAATCTTGTTTGAAATAATCCATTCTCTCATTTTAGTATTACAGTCAAACTTTTTTTCCCAATCTAATCGATCAGTATTTTTATACCTTTCGTGAGAACCAGATGTGGAGTGACCAAGAGGTTGAGTTAAATCTGTAACATGTATTATTACTGGAATATGTTTTTCTCTACAAATATTTTCTGCTTTTTCATACACCTTAATAAGGTTAACATAATCCCATCCTTTAACTTCAATAATTTCATATCCGTCTTTAGTTGATGTTCTTTGGAAGCCTTTTAATACTTCAGAAATATTCTCTTTAGTAGTATGATGTTTTGCATGAACCGAAATCCCATATTCATCATCCCAGACGCTGGTTATCATAGGAACTTGTAATACTCCAGCTGCATTTATTGTTTCAAAAAACAATCCTTCGCTAGTGCTAGCGTTTCCAATAGTTCCCCAAGCAATTTCATTACCATTTTTAGAGAATCTTACAGAATCAGTTTTTTTATTATGTCTATAAATTTTAGATGCTTGAGCTAGACCTAAAAGTCTAGGCATTTGACTTGCTGTGGGTGAAATATCAGCACTCGAATTTTTTTGTGCAGTTAAGTCTTTCCAATCGTAGTTGTCATCTAAGCTATGCGTAGTGAAATGACCTCCCATTTGTCTACCTCCACTCATTGGGTCATGATCTAAGTCTGTGTGAGCATATAAGCCCGCAAAAAACTCTAGTGAAGTAAGCTTTCCAATTGCCATCATAAAAGTTTGATCACGATAGTAACCAGATCTAAAGTCACCATTTTTAAAGCTCTTTGCCATAGCTAGCTGAGGAATTTCTTTCCCGTCTCCAAATATTCCAAATTTAGCTTTGCCTGTTAAAACTTCTTTTCTTCCTAGTATACTACACTCTCTACTAGTTACAGCAATTTTGTAATCATTAATGACTTCCTTAATAAAATCTTTGTAAGACAAAGCTGGATTAACTTCTTTTGAAATTTTCGTCATTAATTTAGGTGATTAATATTTTGCAAATGTAGTTAATCTATACGTTTTACGCAATTACGGAGATTAAACTTAGTACCATTTCCTTCTAAATAGACCTAAAAGAACATCTGGTTCAAAAGTGAATAAAAATCTGATTTTTTCTTTATAATTAGAATTAACCAGATCAAAACTTTCACTTGATTTAATAGGAAAGTATATTTCAAAATAATCAGCTATTATGTTTAAACGTAAACCGGTATCATAAACAAACCTAAATTGAGGACTTTCTTTATTATTTAGCAGACCTAAATCGACATATAGCAGGATATTTTTCCAAATTGTTGAACTTAAGTTTATAGTTGATATGAAATTATTACTATTTGAATTTATTAGCTTTGATTTGAAGCCTCCCTCTGCCATTATTATCTGCTGGCTAAAAAACCCGTTATTTTCAGATCTTCCATAATAATTGTAATCATACAGGTAGTCTGTAGGTCTATCTAATGAATAGTTAAAATAACTATTAGCTTGATTGTAGTTGTTGTGTATAAAGTATCCAGTAAAAACTCTGACATTTAACTCTCTGTTATTTTCATATAATTTTCTAAATTCATAACTAAATGAAATTTTTGAAAATTTCTCAGAAAGTTGGTAATCAATAAACCATTTTTTATGATTTATTAATCCAGGATTTAAACTAGTGTACTTTAAGTTAAAAATTTGATATTCTGGTGAGGTAATAACTTCCCCCTCATGGGAAATTTTTAAAAACCTTGCACCTAAAGAGCTTCTTTTATTAGATCTTAAATTAATTTTTTTTCTAAAATTAAAATTAACAAATGAAGAATATATCTTAGCTAATGAATTTTGATTATTAGAAATAATATTAGCATACATACCATAGTTAACTAAAAACAAATCTTTATTTCTAATGTTTTTTGAATTGTAAATAATTGCTGAACCAGACAGATGTTTTGAATTAGTGCTGTATAGTGGTTTAAATTTGTAATTAAACTCTCTTTTAAATATAGACTTATTGTGAATTTCAGCTCCTAAATTCACACCATCATATATGTTTTTATAGCTAATTATTGGAGATATGTATATGTGATTAAAATTTGGATCTTCAATATCTTTAGCTAATTTTATTTTAAAAGGTTTATGTTTTAAAGATTCCTTTAAAGTTGTTGTCTTAGAATAGTATTTTAAGTGATTAATATTTTCAATATCTATTAGTGAATCTAAATACAAGTTGTTATTACCAAAAAGCTTATTTATTTTATTTTTAAAATATAATGCAGAGTTCTCATTTTTCATTTTCAGCGTGTTACTTACTATATTAGAGAATTCTAATTTTTTAATTTTAGTACTCAAATTATATAGCAACAAACCAGATTTATAATTGTTAGCTATTCTTTCATTAAATTTCAATAGCGAATCTTTAGGTATACTTAATTTTTGTGTATTATTTATTCTATGCATGTGTAGTATACCTAGAAAATATTTGTCATTATAGTTTAACTTTGAAGCGTATAGTTTTTTTAATCCAGGAAACTTAGATAAACTACCAGCTAAAGATATTTTCGGATAGAATTCCTCAACATAACTTATCATTATGTAAGTCTGAATGCCATCTTTAAGCCAATATTCCGATCTTGGGTTAGTAATTAATGAATTATCTAAAACTTTACTTAATAGTACTTTAAGAAGCTGTAATTCATAGTTGAAATTCTCAGGATAAACCTGCAATATCTTGGAAATAATATTTAAATCATAAATTTTATTATTATTGTAATCTACATCACTAATTATAAATTTATTTTCATTGCTAATGTTTAACTCTTTTCTTAAAAAATCAAATACTTTTTTAGTACTCTCTTTAAGCTGACTTTTATTTAAATTATAACTTTCTTTATTTTTATTTTTTAAAAAAATAAGTTCGCTACCATCAATTTTATTGAAAGACCTTTCTTTTTCTATGTATATTTTTGGGTCATATAACTCTTTTGATTCCCAAAAACTATATTTAAAACTATTACCAATAGACAATTCACTTTTTGTTTCTCTAAGTTCTGTTGTTATTTTATAATTATTTGGTGTCTTTATTTCTAAGGAAGATATATTGTATTTAGAAGAAGGGATGTCATTTAAATTTTTATTACTGTAGTAGGTCCAATTATCTAAATTCAAGGCTGGGACTAAATGCCAATACTGTAAATAATAATCTTTAGAGTTTGTGTATCCAAAACCAGTAAATTTACTGCTTGGAACCTTTATTGCGTATTTGATTTTTATTGTAGTATCTAAAGAATCCAGCTTGACTACTATTATGTCTTCATGTCCATTTAATCTGTAATAATCTAGTTCATTATTATTACTGTCTTTTACGCTAGATATAGCAGTAAATCCGCGTTCTTTTTCCTTAGCAAAATGTATTTTATTATTATATTCTGCAGCAAAACTCTTTGCTAAAGCAGTGTTTTTTGAAATAAAACTATTATTCCAGTCGATTAAAATAATTGAATCTTGTTTGCCTTTTTTTGATTCTTCTAATTCTATTTGTTGATCTACTTTTAATATGTTTAAAAGAGTGTCTAATTCAACCTTGATTTGCATGTCATATTGACAAAATAATAGGGTAGTAGTTAGGGTTAATAAAAGATTTAAATAGTTTTTCAAAACTTGATTTATTAAAAGTTAGGACTAAGGCCAAAACTTTTATGAAATCCTTCGAGTATTTCTACAACTTCTTCCTTAGTATCTACAACGTGAATTAGATCAAGATCCTTTTTACTGATATTATTTGTTTGAGTTAGTAATGTTTCTTTAATCCAACTCATTAAGCCTGACCAAAACTCAGTTCCAACTAAAATAATAGGAAATTTCTCAATTTTATGAGTTTGTATAAGCGTTATAGCTTCAAAAAGTTCATCTAATGTTCCAAAACCACCAGGCATTACTACAAAACCTTGAGAGTATTTCATAAACACAACTTTTCTTACAAAAAAGTAATCAAAATCAATTTTTTTGTCATTATCAATGTAGACGTTGTCAAACTGTTCAAATGGTAATTCAATACATAGACCTACAGACCTACCATCATTTTCCTTTGCACCTTTATTAGCAGCCTCCATAATTCCAGGTCCACCTCCAGTAATAACTCCGTAACCAGACTTGACTATACTTTGAGCTATTTCCGTTGAAAGTTGATAATACTTATCATCCCTTTTAGTTCTTGCAGACCCAAATATAGATACACAAGGTCCAATTTTACTCATTTTTTCAAACCCTTGGACAAATTCCCCCATGATCTTGAATATAGCCCATGAATCATTTGTTTTTATTTCATTCCAACCTTTTGGATTTAATTTTGACATATTTATTTTTTATTCTAATTTAATTCTTTTTTTAAGAATTGTCCAGTGTAACTTAATTTATTATTTATGATGTCCTCTGGTTTTCCTTTAAAAATTATTTCACCTCCATTTTTCCCACCCTCTGGGCCTATATCGATTATATGATCAACCATTTTTATTACATCTAGATTATGTTCAATTACTAGCACTGTGTTTCCTTTGTCTACTAATTTGTTTAAAACTATCATTAAAACTCTAATATCTTCAAAATGTAGACCAGTGGTAGGTTCATCAAGTATGTAGAAAGTATTACCTGTGTCAATCTTAGATAATTCACTTGCTAATTTGATTCTTTGAGCTTCACCTCCAGATAATGTAGTGCTTTGTTGACCTAAAGTTATATAGCCCAAACCAACATCCTTAATAGTCTTTAATTTTTTATAAATCTTTGGTATATGTTCAAAAAAACTAACTGCCTCATTTATTGTCATTTGAAGAACATCGCTGATTGACTTTCCTTTATATCTAATATCTAATGTTTCACGATTAAACCGTTTACCTAAGCATACTTCACACTTTACAAATACATCCGGTAAAAAGTTCATTTCTATAAGTTTTAATCCACCACCTTTACAGTTTTCACATCTACCTCCAGTGACATTAAAACTAAATCTTCCAGGCTTATATCCTCTAATTAAAGATTCAGGTACTTTAGAATATAATGTTCTAACTTCGGAAAATAATCCTGTATATGTTGCAGGATTACTTCTTGGTGTTCTTCCGATTGGTGACTGATTTATATCTATAACTTTATCTATATGTTCAAGTCCTTTTATTGATTTATAAGGTAGTATATCCTTAAAACCATTAAAATAATAATTATTCATTATTGGGTATAAAGTTTCATTAATTAATGAAGATTTTCCACTACCGGAAACTCCAGTTACTCCAATCATTTTGTTTAAAGGAATCTTTAAGCTTACATTTTTTAAATTATTCCCTGTACAGCCAGTTAGAATAATCTCTTTAGAATTACCACTTCTTCTTTTTTTTGGCCTTATAATTTGTTTAATATTATTTAGATAATCAGCCGTTAGTGAGCGACTTTTTTTTATATCACTCAAATTTCCTTGAGAAATTATTTCACCTCCGTGCTTGCCGGCAAAAGGTCCAATATCGATAATGTGATCTGCACTTTCCATCATATCTTTATCATGTTCGACAACAATAATAGAATTACCAATATCCCTCAGGGATTCTAAAGATTTTATTAATTTCTCATTATCTCTCTGGTGAAGACCTATGCTGGGTTCGTCTAGGATATACAAAACTCCAACTAATTGAGAGCCAATTTGTGTTGCTAATCTAATTCTTTGACTTTCTCCGCCTGATAGAGTTTTTGCACTCCTGCTAAGAGTTAAATAATCTAAACCAACATTAATTAAAAACTGCAGTCTACTTTTTATTTCTTTGTTAATATCTTCAGATATTTTCTTTTGATTTTCATTAAGCTTATCATCCAAGTTTTTAAACCATTCCAGTAGTTCTGAAATATCTTTATTAACTAGCTCGTCAATATTTTTATCGTTTATTTTAAAATAAAGAGATTCTTTATTTAATCTTGTTCCATTACAATCTTCACACTTTATACTATTCATGAAGTTCTTAGCCCATCTTTTTATAGACATAGATTCTGCATTGTCAAATTGATATTTGATAAAATTAATAATTCCTTCAAAATCAATTTTATATTCTCTTTTAACTCCTAAAGATTTACTTTCAACGATAAAATCATCTTTTCCTCCGTAAAGAATCATTTCAATAGCTTTTTTTGGAATATTTTTTACTGGATCCTTTAAGCTAAAATTATGTTTTCTAGCAATAGTTTCAATTTGTTTATATATCCATGATCCTTTTTTATTCTCCAAAACAGAGATTCCCCCATTTTCTATTGATTTATTTTTGTCAACTATGATTTTATCTACGTTAACCACATTAACAATCCCAATCCCATTACAATTTTCACAAGCACCTTTTGGAGAATTAAATGAGAAGTTGTTTGGTTCTGGATTTTGATATGAAATTCCAGTTGATTCACACATTAAGTTTTTACTGAAATACCTAAAAGAATTATCTTCTATATTCACTAACATAATTGTTCCTTCACCGTGATACATTGCAGTTTTAATACTCTCTAATAATCTTTTTTGATTATTTACATCATTACTTAGCTTTAACTTATCTATTACTATTTCAATATCATGAATCTTATACCTATCCAATTTAAGCCCTTTTGTTAAATCTAAAATTTCACCATCAACTCTAACCTGAGTAAAGCCTTGCTTGCTTATTTGTTCAAATAACTCTCGATAATGACCTTTTCTAGATTTAATAACTGGAGATAAAAGAATTACTTTTTTATTGGAATAATTTTTTTGAATCAATTCGATTATTTGATCATCTGAGTAGCTGACCATTTTTTTATCTGTTTTATAACTATATGCTTCACTAGCTCTAGCATAAAGTAATCTTAAAAAATCATAAATTTCAGTAATTGTTCCTACTGTAGATCTTGGAGATTTGTTGGTTGACTTTTGTTCTATTGCAATAACAGGAGATAGCCCATCAATTTTATCAACATCAGGTCTTTCTAAATTCCCTAAAAACTGTCTTGCATAAGACGAAAAAGTTTCTATGTATCTTCTTTGTCCTTCGGCGTATATAGTATCAAATGCTAAAGAAGATTTACCACTGCCTGATAGTCCAGTAATCACAACTAATTTATCTCTAGGAATAGAGACATCAATGTTTTTTAAGTTATGCGATTTAGCTCCTCTAATCTCAATTTTACTCTCGATTTCTTTCATGCTACAAATCTACAATTTTATGATTCTTAATGTAATAAATAGTGTGTTTATATTTTTAAAATCCAATAGCTTTATCATCACCTCTTTTGTCAGCTCCACCTTCTATTTTTCCGTCATTTAAAACTAATATACCCTCAACTTTTGAACTTATTTTTGAACTATCAAAATAAGTTTTGTAGCCATCTTTTTCTAATTTATCCACAACACTTTTGTTAAACCCAGTTGTTTCAAAAAGAACTACGTCTGGTAGCCACTGGTGATGAAATCTTGCTGCATTTACAGCTTCTTGCATAGTCATTCCAAACTCATGAACATTTAATATGTTTTGAAGTACAGAGGTTATTATTGTTGAGCCGCCTGGGGTTCCCAAAACCATGTATAATTCATTATTTTTTTCAATTATAGTTGGAGTCATTGAGCTTAACATTCTTTTGCCAGGTTCAATGCTATTGGCTTTAGCACCAATAAGCCCAAACATATTAGGTACTCCCGGCTTGCTGCTGAAATCGTCCATTTCATTATTTAGGAAAAAACCTAATTCATCAGAATATAGTTTTGAGCCATAAGCTCCATTTAACGTAGTTGTTGCAGAAACAGAATTACCAAACTGATCTAAAATTGAATAATGAGTAGTCTCATTACTCTCACTTATATTTATACTTCCTGGATTGAGATCTTTTGATAGAGTAGGGGTAGAAAAAGAAAAGCCTTTCATCCTATCTGATAAATATTTTTGGCTAGTAATCTCTTTGTAAGGAATTTCATTAAAATCAGGATCACCTAAATAAAAGCTTCTATCGGCGTATGCTCTTCTTTCTGCTTCAACTAAAACCTTTATATAATCAACTGAATTGTGACCATAGCTTTCAAGATCAAAAGGATTGATCATTTTCATAATTTGTTCTAAACAAATTCCGCCACTAGAAGGGGGGGACATTGAAATTATTTTTAAATCATCATACTCAAAAACTATAGGGTCTCTCCATTTTGGTTTATATAGTTCTAAATCTTCCATGGTTATTATTCCACCATTTTTTTGAATAAAATTTACTAATTTTTTTGCTGTTTCTCCTTCGTAAAATTCTTTCTTTCCATTTTGCATTATTTTTTTTAATGTATTCGCCAACGCGGGGTATTTTATCGTGTCATTCTCTTTCCAGGTTTTCATCCACAGCTTAGCTTTCTCAAACTCTTTTTCCCTTTCTCCATCCCAGAAAGTATTTTGGTTATTAATTTGTGGATAATATTGTTTTAATCTAGCCTCTTGCTTTTTTGTTACTATAACCCCCTTTAAAGCTAGCTTAATCACTGGCTCAAAGATTTCTTCAATTGGTAGAGAGCCAAACTTTTCATACACTTCAAACATACCAGCTACTGTACCTGGAACTCCTACTGCTAGTCCTCCAACTGTACTTAAGCCCTTTATAACATCACCATTTTTATCTAAGTACATGTCCTTAGTTGCGCCCATCGGAGCTTTCTCCCTGTAGTCTAATGCTCCTGTATCTCCATTATTTTTTCTGTAAACCATAAAGCCACCACCGCCAATATTTCCAGCATAAGGGTAGGCTACAGCTAAAGCTAGTTCTGTTGCTACCATTGCATCAAAAGCATTCCCGCCTTTTTTTAATATTTCAATTCCAATTTTAGAGGCTTCCTCTCTAGCGGTAACTACCATTGCATTTTCTGAAACAACTCCTCTTATAGGTTTTTTGTTATTGCAGCTAAATTGAGAAAATATGATCAGTAAAATTAAGTATCGATATAACATGATTTGGTGCTTTTTTGTCCTAAAATACTTATTCAAAATTAGAATTGAAACTATGATGTAGTATATTTGTATAAAATATATATTAAATGACATTAATCAAATCAATTTCAGGTATTAGAGGAACAATAGGTGGGTTAGTAGGGGATAACCTTACTCCATTAGATATTGTAAAATTCACTTCTGCTTATGGAGTTTGGATTAAGCGTCATAGTAGTTTAAATAAAATTGTCATTGGTAGAGATGCAAGAATCTCAGGCTCTATGGTTCAAAACTTGGTGATGAATACATTAGTTGGCTTAGGCTTTGATGTTGTAGATATCGGACTTTCAACAACTCCAACTGTAGAGATAGCTGTTCCTTTAGAAAATGCTAGTGGAGGAGTAATCATTACAGCTAGTCATAATCCTAAGCAGTGGAATGCCTTAAAGTTGTTGAACAATAAGGGTGAATTCCTTAATGCTAGTGATGGAGTTGAGATTTTAGAATTAGCAGAAAATTGTGATTTTGAGTATAATGAAGTGGATAAACTAGGTAAAATAACGCAAGTTGATAATTATATAGATATTCATATCGATCAAGTTTTATCATTAGATGTTTTAGATGTAGAAAAAATCAAATCTTCAAAATTTAAAGTAGTAGTTGATGCGGTGAATTCAACTGGAGGTATCGCTGTGCCAAAACTTTTAAAAAAACTAGGAGTAGAGGTAATTGAACTTTACTGTGAACCAAATGGACATTTTCCTCACAACCCTGAACCATTAAAGGAAAACTTAAAAGACCTGTCAAAGCTAGTAATAGAGAACAGTGCAGATCTTGGAATTGTAGTTGACCCAGATGTAGATCGTTTAGCTTTTGTATGTGAAGATGGTAGTGTTTTCGGAGAGGAATATACATTAGTTGCTTGTTCAGATTTTGTCCTTAGTAAAACTCCAGGATCTACAGTTAGTAATCTAAGCTCTACACGCGCTTTAAGAGACGTAACTATTAAGCATGGGTGTTTTTATGAATCTAGTGCAGTAGGAGAAGTCAATGTGGTTGAAATGATGAAAAAAAATAATGCAGTTATAGGAGGTGAGGGTAACGGAGGAGTTATTTATCCAAAATCTCATTATGGAAGAGACTCAATTGTAGGTATAGCTTTATTTTTAAATTTATTAGCTGAAAAAAATATTTCTGTTCTTAAGTTAAAGCAAGAGTATCCGCCATACTTTATGAGTAAACAAAAACTTCAACTTAGTGATGACTTAGATTTTAATGCGATTAAAGATTTTTTAATGGATAAACATTCTTCAGAAAATATTAATGTTATTGATGGATTGAAGATTGACTTTGAAAAATCTTGGGTTCAACTAAGAAAAAGTAATACAGAACCTATAATAAGAATATATAGTGAGGCTAAAACTCAAGAATTAGCAGATAAACTAGCTAACAAATTCATTAAAGATATATCGGATAAGTTTCTGTAATTATAATTTTTTAGATGGGTCTTTGTCTTTGTGTTTCCATCTTTTATGCGTCCAAGTATAAAACTCAGGCGCTTCTATAATTTGCTTCTCTACCTTTTTTATAAAAAGATCTGAAATTTCAAAATCCTTATAATCCCTTGGAGTAGTTGTGATTTTTTCAAATGTGGTCATATAATAACCTCTTTTTATTTTTTCTACTGATAAGAACGCTATTGCTAAGTTATATTTCTTAGCAAGCATTTCAGCTCCTGTGTGTATAGGCACATGAACATTCATGAATTTCCCCCAGTGGAAAGCTCTTTTTAATTTTGGAGTTTGGTCAGAGGCAAAGCCATATAAACATAAATCTTTTGACTTAGTGTTTTTCCCTATCCTCGGTATAGCTTCTTTAGTGCTAATTAACTTACCGTTAAATTTGCTTCTTGATTTTTTTATAACCTTATCAAAATAAGGGTTAGATAATTGTTTGTAAACTCCATATATATCATATTTCACAAACCTATCAAGAATAAATACCCATTCCCAACTTGCATAATGTCCGCACATTACAATTAAATCTTGATTTGTTTTCTCAAGCTCTTTTAAAACTTCTATATTCTTAAACTGAAACCTTTCTTTAACTTCATTTTCAGTCATATTAATAAACTTTATAGATTCTAAAATAACATCTGTTAAGTTTCTATAAGTTTTTAATTCTAGATTTTTAATCTCTTTCTTACTTTTTTCAGGGAAGACTAAAGTAAGGTTGTGTCGAACTGTTTGTCTTCTATATCTAATTATATAATAAAATATATAAAATAAAAAATCAGACAACTTGAAGAGTAAATAAAAATTTAACCTAGATACTACCCAAAACATTGGGTATAACATAATAAAAGAAAAGAGGTTTGTAAATTTATTTAGCATGAAGCAAATATAAATATATAAATTCTATAAATTAATTTTATATATCATGTTAATTAACATAACTCAATTTCATTACTTTTGTAAAAAATTATTCTGTGATAAAGACTGATACAATTATAGCTTTAGCAACTCCCCCTGGAATTGGTGCAATATCAGTTATAAGACTTTCTGGAATTGATTCAATTATAATTTCTAACAAACTATTTAAGGCTTTAAATAATTTAGATCTTATTACTCAAAAGACCCATTCAATTAACTTAGGGTATATAATGGATTCTAAAACTATAATTGATAAAGTTTTAATATCTGTTTTCAAAGCTCCTAGATCTTATACTGGCGAGAATATTGTTGAGATATCCTGTCACGGAAGTGTGTTTATACAGCAAAAAATACTCGATTTATTCACAAGTAATGGTTGTAGGCTAGCTGACCCTGGAGAATTCACTTTAAGAGCTTTTTTAAACGGAAAAATGGATTTAAGTCAAGCAGAATCAGTTGCTGATTTAATTTCAAGTACAAGTGAATCTTCACATAAAATTGCAATGGATCATATGAGAGGTGGCTTTAGTGAGGATATAAAGTTACTTAGAGAAGAGCTGTTGAACTTTGCTTCCTTAATTGAGTTAGAGCTTGATTTCTCAGAAGAAGACGTTGAATTTGCTAATATGAAAGCTTTTGAGGATCTACTAGTTAAAATTATATCAACACTTAAGAACCTTATTGATTCTTTCTCTTTGGGTAATGTAATTAAGGATGGAATTCCAATTTCAATAGTAGGGGAGCCAAATACTGGGAAGTCAACTTTGTTAAACTCTATTTTAAATGAGGATAAGGCTATAGTTAGTAACATTGCAGGAACCACAAGAGACTCTATAGAAGATGAAATTGTTATAAATGGGATCAACTTTAGATTTATTGATACTGCAGGTATTAGAACTACTGAAGATGAAATTGAATCAATAGGTATAAGAAAGACTTTTGAAAATATTAATAAATCTAATATTGTTTTATATGTTATTGACTCTTCAAAAGTTAGTAGTGATAATTTAGATTCTACAAAAGGTAAAATTGATAAACTAATTAGTACTTACTTAAACAAAAATATTTTACTCATAGCTAATAAAATTGATCTTGGTAATCTTTCATTTATTGAGCAGGAATTTTCAGACTATGATTTAATATCCATAAGTGCTAAAGACAATTTAAATATAGATAAGGTAAAAACTAAGATTTCATCCTACATTGAGTTAGGGATAGTAAATAATTCAAGTTCAGTCGTTACTAACTCAAGACATTTTAGTGTACTAAATAACGCACTCACAGAGGTTCAAAATGTATATAGTGGTATGAAAGATGGTATTTCAAGTGATTTACTTGCAGTTGATGTTAGACAGGCTCTATATCACTTTGGGGAACTTACTGGTGAAATCACTAATGATGAATTACTAGGGAATATATTTTCTAAATTTTGTATTGGGAAGTAAGTTCTAATGTAAAGAATACCCCAAAGTATCCCAAAACAG